>JAUWAE010000009.1 GCA_030602185.1 Comamonadaceae bacterium | reverse complement strand
GTCGGGCGCGCCGTCCATGGCCAGCACATGGCCGCTGCCGGTTTCGGCGACAAAGCCCATGTTAGAGCGGGTACCGGCGACGCCGGTCCAGGTGACGGTGCATTCCATGGGAACACTCTCCAAAAAACAACAGCAGATTTTCGAGACTTGTTGCAACGCAACAATATCGGGTTTATACTAACCCCATTGTATGCAATCGCTGGTTGCATCGCCCGGGGCCAGCCCCCGCTTTCAGTTGTCTCCTCTGCCCTCTATGGGTGGTTCAAGCCCGGTCACCGCGACCGGGCTTTTTTTTGGTTTTTGGGGTTCTTCGCGGCGCGGGGGCTCACAAGCGGGCCGCAATGGCCTGGCCCATCTCGGTCGTGCTGGCCTGGCCACCCAGGTCACGGGTGCGCGGGCCTTCTCGCAACACGGCCTCGATCGCGGCCACGACCGCGTCGTGCGCCTGCCGGCCGGCGCCCTGGCCACCGGTCAGAAAATCCAGCATCAGCGCACCCGACCAGATCATGGCCACCGGGTTGGCGATGTTCTGCCCGTAGATGTCGGGGGCCGAGCCATGCACCGGCTCGAACAGCGAGGGGAAGCGCCGCTCCGGGTTCAGGTTGGCCGATGGTGCCAGGCCGATGGTGCCGGTGCACGCGGGCCCGAGGTCCGACAGGATGTCACCGAACAGGTTGCTGGCCACCACCACGTCAAAGCGCTGCGGCTGCAGCACGAAGCGTGCGGTCAGGATGTCGATGTGCTGCTTGTCCACCTGCACCTGCGGGTACGCGGCGGCCATGGCTTCGGCCCGGCCGTCCCACCAGGGCATGCTGATGGCCACGCCGTTGCTCTTGGTGGCCACGGTGAGGTGGCGGCGCGGCCGAGCGGCCGCCTGCTCGAAGGCAAACTTGAGCACGCGGTCGGTGCCGTAGCGGCTGAACACCGACTCCTGCACCACGATCTCGCGCTCGGTGCCGGCAAACATCACCCCGCCCAGGTTGGTGTACTCACCCTCGGTGTTCTCGCGCACGATGAGGAAGTCGATGTCGCCCGGCCGGCGACCGGCCAGCGGGCAGGGCACGCCATCGAACAGGCGCACCGGGCGCAGGTTGATGTACTGGTCGAACTCGCGGCGGAATTTGAGCAGGCTGCCCCAGAGCGAGACGTTGTCGGGCACCGTGGCCGGCCAGCCCACCGCGCCGAAATAGATCGCGTCCATGCCCTGCAACTGCTGCTTCCAGTCGGGCGGCATCATGTCGCCGTGTTGCAGGTAGTGGTCACAGCTGGCCCAGTCGATGTGGGTGTACTCCAGCGACAGGCCGAAGCGCTGCGCCGCCGCCTGCACCACGCGCAGGCCTTCGGGCATCACTTCCTTGCCAATGCCATCGCCCGGGATGACAGCGATGCGGTACGTCTTGCTCATGCGGATTCTCCTGTGGAACAGCCGCACATGGTAGTGGCTGGCCGCACCCGGGCGTCTGCGCAGAATCCACACAAAAGCACAAAAAAATGCCACCCTAGGGTGGCATCAAGTCCATCAGGACGTCGTTGGGAACCTTGCAGTTGCTGGCATCCTCTTGTTGTAAGGCCAGCAACTCCCTTGACTCATGTTTTGCGTATAACGCTTCGTGCTGACAGCTTATGGAGTCAATTGTGCACCTGCAGCACGGACTTGCACATCCCCTGTTTAGGGGAGGCGGTGTGCGAAAACTGGCAACCTGACGACAAACCTGGCCCCACCCGCAGGAGAAACCTCACAACAGGCGTCACCGCCGTGGCGGCGGGCGATGGTCCGCACCAGCGACAGGCCCAGGCCCACACCTCCTTCGCGCTCGCTGGCACCGGGCAGGCGGAAGAAGGGCTCGAATATGCGTTCGCGCAGGGCCTCGGGCACGCCCGGCCCATGGTCGCTGACCGACAGCACCCAGGCCGTCAGAGGCCCACCGGCAGGCTGGGGCTCAAGGGCGACGGTCACGCTGGCAGGGTCGCCGTCGCGCAGGCCGTGGCGGCGGGCGTTTTCCAGCAGGTTGCGTACCAGCCGGCGCAACAGGCGCGGGTGGCCCGGCAGCACAGCCGGCGGCAAGCCATCGGCCACCGCCAGGGTGGCACCGGTGCGGGCGCACTCTTCGGCCACCAGGCCCAGCAGGTCCACCTCTTCGCGCGGCCCCAGGGCGGCGGCATCGGTGGGGTCGGCCAGGTCGAGCCGGCTGGCCAGCAGGATTTCGTCCACCAGCTCGTCGAGCTCGGTGATGTTGCGCTCGATCTCGCGCCGCTGCGCCGCCGGATCGGCCGCGCCGTCCAGCAGCGCCAGCCCCATGCGGATGCGGGCCAGCGGGGAGCGCAGCTCGTGCGACGCATTGGCCAGCAGCGTCTTGTGGGCCACCAGCAGCGACTGCACCCGGTCGGCCGCCGCGTTGAACCGCCTGGCCAGGAAGGCCACCTCGTCGCGGCCCTGCACTGGCAGCCGCGCCGACAGGTCGCCCGCACCCCAGCGCTCCACGCCCCGTTGCAGCGCTTCGAGCCGCTGCGTCAGGCGCCGCACGATGGGGTAGGCGCCCAGCGCCACCGCGACCGCCAGCGCGACCAGCAGGGCCACAAAGCCGCCGAGCGACTGCATCGGCCCGAACGGATCGGACCGGGTGCCGGGGGTGCGGGGCGGGCGCGGCAACTGGATGGTCAGGACCTCGCCGCTGTTGAGCGGCACCACGAACTCGGGGCCCTGGGTGCCGCGCATGCGCTGCGCCGGCGCCTGACCCAGCACCTCGCCGGCGGCATTGCGCACCACCACCTCGCGGCCGGGGCGCTGGGCGCGTTCATGCTCCCATTGCAGGCGCCACATCCAGCCGAGCAGCAGCGTGGTCACGGTGACCGCGGCCACCACCGCCAGCCACAGGCGCAGGGCGAGCTGGCGGTGCAGGCGGGGGATCGCGGCCATGGCGTCAGTCCTGTTGCTTGGCAAACACATAACCCACGCCGCGCACCGTGAGGATGCGGCGAGGCTGTTTCGGGTCGGTCTCGATGGCCTGGCGGATGCGGCCCATGTGCACGTCGATGGAGCGGTCGAACGCCTCGAGCTCGCGCCCGCGCACGGCCTCCATGATCTGGTCGCGCGTGAGCACACGCCCGGCGCGCTCGGCCAGCGCCACCAGCAGGTCGAATTGGTAGGCGGTGAGTTCGCACGGCTGGCCGGCCACGGTCACGCGGCGCGCCTCCCGGTCGATTTCGAGCGAGCCGAAACACAAGGGCGGGCGGGCGCCTTCGGCCGACACGGCGGGCGGCCCGTGGCGGCGGCGCAGCACCGCACGGATGCGCGCGAGCAATTCGCGCGGCTCAAAGGGCTTGGGCAGGTAATCGTCGGCCCCCATCTCCAGGCCGACGATGCGGTCCATCGGATCGCCTTTGGCCGTGAGCATGATGACCGGCACCTGGGACGCCTCGCCCGGCAGGGCGCGCAGGCGGCGGCACACCTCCAGGCCGTCCAGGTCGGGCAGCATCAGGTCGAGAATGACCAAGTCGGGCAAGCGCTGCTGCACCGCGGCCAGGCCGGCCATGGCGTCGGCCGCGTGGGTCACCGCGTAACCCGAACGGCCCAGGTACTCGGCCACCATGCCCGCCAGCCGGGCGTCGTCCTCGATCATCAACAGGTGGTCAGGGGTGTTCACCGTCATGGCGGCATCTTGCCATGGCCGCGTCAAGGCCGGCCGCATGGCCGGTAAAGTTGGGTGAAGCCGACCAGGTCAGCCCGGTGCGCGGGGGGCCACCTCCAGGTGACGGCGCGCCAGGGCCACCAGCACCATCACCGGCAGGCCAATGGCGGTGGTGAACAGGAAGAAGCCGGGATAGCCCATGGCGTCGACCATGCCGCCCGAGTAGCCGCCCAGCGTTTTGGGCAGCAGCGTCATGAGCGAGCTGAAGATGGCGTACTGCACTGCGGTGAAGGACACGTTGGTGAGGCTGGACAGGAAGGCCACGAAGGCCGCGCTGGAGAATCCGGCGGCCAGGTTGTCGGCGGCCACCACCGCGTACATCAGCGGCAGGTCGTGCCCAGCATGGGCCAGCGCCACGAAACCCAGGTTGGTGCCGGCAGCCAGCAGCGCGCCCCACATCAGCGAGCGCATCACGCCCAGCCGGGTGGCGAGGATGCCGCCCAGGAAACCGCCCGCGATGCTGACCACCACGCCGAAGGTCTTGACGGCGTAGGCGATCTCGGGCTTGGAAAACCCCATGTCCTGGTAGAAGACGTTGGAGATGACGCCGAGCACGATGTCGGAAATGCGGTACAGCCCCACCAGCGCCAGCAGCAACCAGGCGGTGCGCGCGCCGTAGCGCTGAAAAAAGTCCAACACCGGCTCGACCCAGGTGGTGCGGGCCTGCTCGCGACTGGCCAGGCCCAGGCGCACCAGGCCCCCGCCCACGGCAAAGGCCGCGGCCAGGCCGGCGGCCATGCGCACCGCCTCCAGCCCCAGCGTGGCCAGCGGCCCGGCGGCCGGGGCCCAGCGTGCCACGCCCTGCCCCAGCAGATAAAACACGGCCACGAACGCCAGCACCGCCGCCAGGAACACCGCCAGCAACCGCGCGTGCGCCGCCGACGGCTGCCGCTCCACCCGGGCCGACACCGCCGGCTCCGGTGTGCACAGCGTCGTCAACAGGCCCACGCCCATGGTGGCGGCCATGACCAGGTAGGTCCACTGCCAGGCCTGGTACTGGTAGCCGCCCTTCACCGAGCCCCAGTGGGCCGCCAGGAACAGCGCCCCGGCACCGGCCACGATCATGCCCACCCGGTAGCCCGCGATGTAGGCCGACGACAGCAGGCCCTGCTGCTCGGGCCGCGCGATTTCGATGCGGTAGGCGTCGATCACGATGTCCTGCGTGGCCGACATGAAGCCCAGCATCACCGCGAACAGCGCCATCGCGGTGAGCGCCTGCGGGCCGCCGGCCGGATCGGTGAGCGCCATGCCCACGATGGCCGCCACCACGCCGCACTGCGCCAGCAGCAGGTAGGCGCGGCGCCGGCCCAGCCGGGCAGTAAGCACAGGGAGCGGCAGGCGGTCGACCAGCGGCGCCCAGACGAACTTGAACGAGTAGCCGAGCGCCGCCCAGCTGAAGAAGGTGACGGCCTTGCGCTCCACACCGGCCTCGCCCAGCCAGAGCGACAGCGAGGAAAAAATCAACAGCAGCGGCAACCCGGCCGAGAACCCCAGCAGCGCCAGGCTCAGCACCCGCCAGTCCCACAGCGCCGCCAGCGTGTCGCGCCAGGAAGGGCCAGAAACCGGGTCGTGAGCAATTGCAACGGGTGGGGGTGCCATGGCCTGATTTTGCCTATCATTGGCACATGTGCTGGCTATGTGACGCAAAAAGAACCGCCCAGGTGGCGGCCCAGGGTGATGCGGCGGCCGACGGCCACCGCTGGTCGTCGCGGCGTGGGTTTCTGCTGGCGGCAGGCGCCGGCGCGGTCACGGCCGCTGGCCTGGCTCCCTCGGCGGCCGACGCCCAGGTGGACGTCGGTCGGGCCTCGGCGATGCGCGGCCTGGTGCCGGCGCAGCAGCGGGAAAACGCCGCCACGCAGCAGTACGGCCAGATGCTGGCCGAAGCCCGGGCCAAGAATGCCCTGGCGCCGGACCACCACCCCCAACTGGTCAAGTTGCGCGCCATCGCGCGCCAGCTGATCCCCCACACCACGCCCTGGAACGACCGCTCCCGTGGCTGGCAGTGGGAGGTCAACCTGATCGGCAGCAGCCAGATCAACGCCTTCTGCATGCCGGGCGGCAAGATCGCGTTCTACACCGGCATCCTCGACAAGCTGCAGCTCAACGACGACGAGCAGGCCATGATCATGGGGCACGAAATGGCCCACGCCCTGCGCGAGCACGCCCGCGCCCGGCTGGCCAAGACGCAGGCCACCGGCATTGGCCTGTCGCTGGGGGCGCAACTGCTGGGCCTGGGCGACCTGGGCAACCTGGCGGCCAACCTGGGCACCCAGTTGCTGAGCCTGAAGTACAGCCGCGACGACGAGACCGAAGCCGACCTGGTCGGGCTGGAGCTGGCCGCGCGTGGCGCCTACCGGCCGCAGGCCAGCGTCACGCTGTGGGAAAAGATGGCCGCCCAGGGCGGCGGCAACGGGCCGGGCTTCCTGTCCACGCACCCGAGCGGGCCCAACCGCATCCGCGAACTGCAATCCAACGTGCCCAAGGTGCAGGGCCTGTACGAGCAGGCACGGCGCGGCGGCTGACGGCCCCGAAGCCCTCAGATCCCGTCGCGCACGAAGGGGTTGCTGCGGCGCTCCCGGCCGAAGGTGCTTTCCGGGCCGTGGCCGGGGATGAACACCGTGTCGTCGCCCATGGGCCACAGGCGCTGGCGGATGCTGCTGATCAGCTGCTCGTGGTCGCCCTGCGGAAAGTCGGTGCGGCCGATGCTGCCGGCGAACAGCACGTCGCCCACGAAGGCGCGCTTCGCCTCGGGCGAGTGGAACACCACATGACCAGGGGTGTGACCCGGGCAGTGGCGAACGTTCAACGTGCTGTGGCCGACCTGCACCGTGTCGCCATCGGCCAGCCAGCGCGTGGGCGTGAAATGCCCCGCGGGCGGAAAGCCGAACATCACGCTCTGGTGCGGCAAGCCGTCGATCCAGAACTGGTCGCCCGGGTGCGGGCCCACGATGGGCAGCTGCAACCGCTCGGCCAGGGTGGCGGTGCCGCCGGCGTGGTCGATGTGGGCGTGCGTCAGCAGGATCTGCGTCAGCTTCAGGCCCAGGCGCTGCGCCTCGGCCAGCACCGCGTCGAGGTCACCACCGGGGTCGATGACAGCGGCGTCCATGGTCTCGTCGCACCAGACGAGGGAACAGTTCTGCTGGAACGGCGTGACGGGGATGGTGAGGTATTGCAGCATGGCCAGGATTGTAGGCAGCCGCTCACAGGTTCGTGGCCGCAATCACCTCGCTGATATCGGTCAACCCCTGCACCACCTTGTCGATGCCGTCCTGCCGCAGCGTCTTCATGCCGGCCCTCAGGGCGCTGGCGCGGATGTCTCCGGCCGACGAGCGGTGGCGGATGTGGTGCCGGATCTCCTCGTCGTTGAGCATGAGCTCGTAGATGCCGAGCCGGCCCTTGAGGCCCCGGCCTTCGCACACCTGGCACCCTTTTTTGATGAAGGTGCGCAGGTAGCGCCCGCCCTGGCCATCGTCCACCCCGTGGTCGGTCTTCCAGCGCTCGATCTGGGTAGCGATGTCGCGCTCGTCGGTGTGCTGCACGCCGTCGAGGTACTGGGTGGCCAGGGCCTGCAGTTCGTCGTCGGTGGCGGGGCGGCTCTGCACGCACTTCTGGCACAGCCGCCGCACCAGGCGCTGCGCCAGGATGGCCAGCAGCGAGTCGGAAAAGTTGAACGGGTCGATGCCAATTTCGAGCAGCCGCGTGATGCTTTCGGGCGCGCTGTTGGTGTGCAGCGTGGACAGCACCAGGTGGCCGGTGAGCGAGGCCTCCACCGCGATGCGGGCGGTTTCCTCGTCGCGCATCTCGCCGATCATGATCACGTCGGGGTCGGCGCGCAGGAAGGTGCGCATGGCCGCGGCAAAGGTCCAGCCGATGCGCGGGTTCATCTGCACCTGGCGCAGGCCGGCCTGGGTGATCTCGATCGGGTCTTCGGCGGTCCAGATCTTGCGGCTGTCGGTGTTGATGTCAGAGATGAGCGAGTGCAGCGTGGTGGTCTTGCCGCTGCCGGTGGGGCCACACACCAGCACCAGGCCGTAGGGCTTGAGCGCCATGCGGCGCAGGTCCTTGAGGTTTTGCGGACTCAGGCCGATGGCGTCCATCGGCATGGGTTTGGAGCCGGCCAGCAGGCGCAGCACCACGTCTTCCAGACCGCCGGTGGTGGGCACGGTGACGACGCGCAACTCGGTCTTCGTGCCCCCAAAACGGGCGAAGTCAATCTTGCCGTCCTGCGGCTTGCGGTGCTCGGAAATGTCCATGCCCGCCATGATCTTGATGCGTGCGACCAGTGCGTAGCGAAAGCGCGACTCCACCTCCAGGTAGCGCACCAGCTCGCCGTCGAGCCGGAAGCGGATCTTGACCGGCTTGGGCGCCGGCTCGGTCTCGATGTGGATGTCGGACGCCTTCTGGGCAATGGCTTCCTCGATCAGCGAGTTGATGAGCCGCACCAGGGTGTTGTCGGACTCGCTGACGACGTCGGCCTCGGGCTCGTTGCTGACGTCCATGGCGGTCTGCAGGTCGAGCGCCAGGTCGCGGGCAGCGGCGTGGTTGTTGGACGGGGCCTGGCGTTTGGCGACCACGGTGGCCTGGCGCTCGTAGGCCCGGGCAATGGCGGCCGGCAGGCTGCCCGGGGCCGCCAGCACCGGCACGATGCGCCGCTGCGTCATGAAGCGCAGCTCGTCGAGCAGGCGCTGGTCGAGCGGGTCGGCCATCAGCACCACCAGCAGGTCTTCGTGCTGCATCAGCGGCAGCACCGCCTCGCGTTGTGCCACCACCTGCGGCACCATGGCCACGGCATCGGCCTCGAAGGCGTAGAGCCGCGGGTCCAGCACCCGGTTGCCCAGCCAACCGGCGATCACGTGGCGCAACTGCTGCTCGGTCAGGATGCCCTTGTCCACCATCTGTTGGCCGAGCTGGCGGTGGATCCCCAACTTGCGTTCCTCGAACTGCGTCTTGAGCGAGTCGCGCAGCTGCTGCTCGCTGATCACGCCGCTTTGCACCAGCGCTTCGCCCAGGTGCCGCGCCCCGTGGGCCTGCGACTGCGGGTTCTGCAGCAATGCCCACAGCTCGTGCGCGTTGCGGGGCTCGGGGTAGTGGGTGGCCGGCGAATCGGCCTGGCCGGTGAGGGGTGGTTCGGTCATGCGCGGGCTCACTTCAGGCAACGGGTGCAAGCATACCCCCTGCGTCCGGGTTCAGGAAACGCCCAGGTGCAGGCAGCCGGAGTGCTTGACCTCCTCCATCACCGCGTAGGTGCGGGTTTCGCGCACACCGGGCAGGCGCCACAGCACGTCGCCGGCAAAGCGACGGTAGGCGTCCATGTCGGCCGCACGGGTCTTGAGCAGGTAGTCGAAGCCCCCAGCCACCATGTGGCACTCGAGGATTTCGGGCCGCACCTGCACCGCGGCCTGGAATGCATCGAACACGTTGGGCGTGGTGCGGTCGAGCAACACCTCCACGAACACCAGGAGACCCGCGCCCAGCTTCACCGGGTTGAGCCGCGCCTCGTAGCCCAGGATGTAGCCCTCCCGGGTGAGCCGTTGCACCCGCGCCAGCACCGCGGTGGGCGACAGCGCCACCTGTTCGGCCAGCTTCAAGTTGCTGATGCGTCCATCGCGCTGCAGCGCCTCCAGGATGCGCAGGTCGATACGGTCCAGTCCGTCCATCGTGGCCTCACGGCAAGCAAAAGAACAATTCTCTAATAAACCCAATAAAAACAGAATTTAATTCAATACGCAACGCTTCACACTGGCAGCCATCACAACCAGGACGCCCCATGAACGCCCCGCTGCCCCACCCCGCCCCCCCGGATCCGGCGCTCGGCCCGCTGCCCCGCCCGGCCAGCCGTGCCGCCATCGCCGCGGCCTTGCGTGCGCCCGAGCCGGAACTGCTGCCCGGCCTGCTGGCGTGTGCCCGCCTCAGCCCCACACAACGGCAGGCCGTGCAGGCACTTGCCACGCGGCTGGTCGAGCCGCTGCGACAAGGCCGGCCCGCCCTGGGCCGCAGCGGCCTGGTGCAAGGCCTTCTGCAGGAGTACGCCCTGTCGTCGCAAGAAGGCGTGGCCCTGATGTGCCTTGCCGAGGCGCTGTTGCGCATTCCCGACGCGGCCACGCGCGACGCGCTCATCCGCGACAAGCTCGCCCACGGCGACTGGGCCAGCCACCTGGGCCAGAGCCCGTCGCTGTTTGTCAACGCCGCGACCTGGGGGCTGGTGCTGACCGGCAAACTGGTGGCCACCCACAGCGCCGGCGGGCTGTCGACGGCGCTGACCCGCCTGTTGCGCCAGGGCGGGGAGCCGCTGGTGCGGCAGGCGGTGGACCGCGCCATGCGCCTGATGGGCGAGCAGTTCGTGGCCGGTGAAACCATCGCCGCTGCACTGGCCGCCGCACGCGCCCGCGAAGCCGAAGGCTTCCGCCACTCCTACGACATGCTGGGCGAAGCCGCCCTCACGGCCCAAGACGCGGCGCGCTACCGCCAGGCCTACGAAGACGCCATCCAAGCCATCGGCCGGGCTGCGGCCAAGGTGGGCCCCCATCGGGGCCCAGGCATCTCCATCAAGTTGTCGGCCCTGCACCCGCGCTACAGCCGTGCCCAGTACGCCCGCGTCATGGACGAGCTCTACCCGGTGCTGCGGCACCTGGCCGAGTTGGCCCGCGACCACGGCATCGGCCTGAACATCGATGCCGAGGAGTCCGAAAGGCTTGACCTGTCGCTCGACCTGCTGGAGCGGTTGTGCGAGGAGCCCGGGCTGGCCGGGTTCGACGGCATCGGCTTCGTGGTGCAGGCCTACCAGAAGCGCTGCCCGGCGGTCATCGACCACCTGATCGGCCTGGCGCGCCGCAGCGGCCACCGCCTGATGGTGCGACTGGTCAAGGGCGCCTATTGGGACAGCGAGATCAAGCGGGCCCAGCTCGACGGGCTGGCCGGTTACCCCGTGTACACCCGCAAGGCCTACACCGACGTGGCCTACCTCGCCTGCGCCCGCCAGCTGCTGGCCGCCCCTGACGCGGTCTATCCCCAGTTTGCCACCCACAACGCCCACACCCTGGCCGCGATCTACCACCTGGCCGACCCTGCCCAATACTGGCCCGGCCAGTACGAATTCCAGTGCCTGCATGGCATGGGGGAACCGCTGTACCGGCAGGTGGTGGGCCCCGAAGGGCTGGACCGCCCCTGCCGCATCTACGCCCCGGTTGGCACGCACGACACCCTGCTGGCCTACCTGGTGCGGCGACTGCTGGAAAACGGCGCCAACTCGTCCTTCGTGCACCGCCTGGCCGACCCCACGGTACCACTCGCCGAACTGGTGCAGGACCCGGTGGATGCCGTGGAGCAACTGGCCGCCCGCGATGGCGCGCTGGGCCTGCCGCACCCGGCCGTTCCGCTGCCCACAGCCTTGTACGGGGTGGCACGGGCCAATTCGCTCGGGGTCGATCTGGCCAGCGACGACCACCTGGGCGCCTTGTTCGACAGCCTGCGGCACAGCCGCCGCGAGCACTGGCTCGCCCAACCGCTGCTCGCGCGTGCTTGGCCCGCAGGCCACAACCCGGCGCCGGCCCAGCCCATCCAGCACCCCGCTGACTGGCGTGACACCGTGGGCCGGGTGCGAGAAGCCGACCCGACCGAGGTGAAACAGGCCCTGAGCGACGCCGCCCACTTCGCACCGCAATGGGCCGCCACCTCACCAAGCGATCGTGCCGCGGCCTTGCTGCGCGCCGCCGACGCCATGCAGGCCCGCCTGCCGGCATTTTGCAGCCTGCTGGTGCGCGAAGCCGGCAAGACCTGGCCGAATGCCGTGGCCGAGGTGCGTGAGGCCATCGACTTCCTGCGCTACTACGCCGCCCAGGCGCGGCAGGATTTCGACAACGCCACCCACGTTCCCCTGGGTCCGGTGGTGTGCATCAGCCCATGGAACTTCCCGCTGGCCATCTTCACCGGGCAAGTGGCGGCCGCACTGGCCGCGGGCAACCCCGTGCTGGCCAAACCGGCCGAGCAGACGCCGCTGGTGGCCACCGAGGCCGTGCGCCTCTTGTGGGCTGCGGGCGTGCCCCGTGCCGCCTTGCAGTTGCTGCCGGGACGGGGTGAGACGGTAGGAGCCGCCCTGGTGGACGACCCGCGGGTGCAGGGCGTGGTCTTCACCGGCTCCACCGAGGTGGCCCGCCTGCTGCAACGCAGCCTCGCCCGGCGCCTGGGCGCCCACGGCCAGCCGGTACCTCTCATCGCAGAAACCGGTGGTCAAAACGCCATGCTGGTGGACTCCTCCGCACTGGCCGAGCAAGCCGTGCAGGACATCGTCGCGTCCGCCTTCGACAGCGCCGGTCAGCGCTGCTCCGCCCTGCGCCTGCTGTGCGTGCAAGACGACGTGGCCGACCGCCTGATCGCGATGCTCAAGGGCGCGATGAGCGAGTTGCGCGTGGGACCGCCAGCGCGGCTGGACACCGACGTCGGTCCGGTCATCGACACCGAAGCCCGCGACGCCATCGAGCGCCACATCGCCCAGCTGCGCGAGCAAGGCTGCGAGGTATTCCAGCCCCAGACCGATCCTGCGGCCACCGCGCATGGCACCTTCGTCCCCCCCACCCTGGTGACCATAGACCGGCTGGACCGGCTCCAGCGGGAAGTGTTCGGGCCGGTGCTGCACGTGGTGCGTTACCGGCGCGATGCGCTTGACACACTGCTCGATCGGATCAACGCCACCGGCTACGGCCTGACGCTGGGTCTGCACAGCCGCATCGACGAAGCGATTGCCCAGGTCACGGCCCGCGCACGCGCCGGCAACCAGTATGTGAACCGCAACATGGTGGGTGCCGTGGTGGGGGTTCAGCCCTTCGGAGGGGAAGGCTTGTCGGGGACCGGCCCGAAGGCCGGGGGCCCCCTTTACCTCTACCGGCTGCTGGCCCGGCGCCCCCCCGATGCACTGGCCCGCGCCCTCCGCTTCGTGGGTGCACCGGCCCCCCATGAGCCGGCCAAGGAGGTGCGACTACCCGGCCCCACCGGCGAGCGCAATCTTTACCGCCTGCTGCCGCGACACATCACGCGGGTGTCGGGTCCACTGACATCGGCACAGCTGGCACAGCCGCTGGACACCGTGCTGTTCGAAGGCAGCCCGGCTTCGCTACTCACCGTGCTGGACCAGCTCGCGCAACGCCCTGGCCCCATCGTGAACGTGTTCGTGGTCGATGACCCGCAGGCGCCATTGCCAGCCGAGGCCGTGTGGGTCGAGCGGTCGCTGAGCATCAACACCGCGGCGGCAGGCGGCAACGCCAGTCTGACGGCGCTCGGGCCGACCTGAGCGCAATCCGGCCACAATGGCGGTTTTACCCATCCGCAGGAGACACACCCCCATGAGCAAGGTGGCAATGGTGACCGGTGCCGGCAGCGGCATCGGCAAGGCGTGCGCACTGGCACTGCTGGCCGACGGCTGGCAGGTATTTCTGGTCGGGCGGCGCGAGGACGCGCTGCGCGCGGTGGCGGAGGCCGGCGCTGGCCTCCCCGGGCAGGCCCACACCGTGCCGGCCGACGTGAGCCGTGAAGAGGCGGTGGCGCAGGTGTTCGCGGCCATTCGCGAACGCTGTGGCCGGCTCGACCTGCTGTTCAACAACGCCGGCATCTTCACCCCGTCGCGCACGCCCGACGCCATGCCCTTCGAGGACTGGCGCCGCTCGGTGGACGTCAACCTCAACGGCGCGTTCTACTGCCTGTCGCACGCCTTCCGGCTGATGCGCGAACAGTCGCCCCAGGGCGGCCGCATCATCAACAACGGTTCGATTTCGGCCCACACGCCGCGGCCAGGCAGCATCGGCTACACCGCCACCAAGCACGCGATCACCGGCTTGACCAAGGCCGCGGCGCTCGACGGCCGGGCCTTCGACATCGCGGTGGGGCAGATCGACATTGGCAACGTGGCCAGCGACATGACCGAGAAAATGGCCGCTGGCGTGCTGCAGGCCGACGGCAGCGTGCGCCCCGAAGCGCGCATGGACATGGACTCCGTGGTGCAGACCTTCATGGCGATGGCGCGGTTGCCGCTGACGGCCAACGTGCTGTTCACCACCGTGATGGCCACCAAGATGCCCTTCGTGGGCCGCGGCTGACGCGGTACCGCCTGCCAGGTGCAGCGTCAGCGGGCGAGCCAGCGGCGGACCCCGTCGCCGGCCACGCGACCGCTGGCCAGGCAGGCCGTCAACAGGTAGCCGCCGGTCGGGGCTTCCCAGTCCAGCATCTCGCCGGCGCAGAACACGCCGGGGTGGTCGCGCAGCATGAGGTCGTCGGTCAGGCCTTCGAGGGCCACGCCACCGGCGGTGCTGATCGCTTCGTCGAGCGGGCGCGGGGCCACCAGGGTCAGGGGCAGCGCGTGCAGCGCCTGGGCCAGCCGCAACGGGTCGCGCAGCGCCTCGGGAGGCAGGGTTTCGTGCAGCAGGGCCACGGCCAGCGGCGTCAGCCCCAGCCGGCCCTTGAGCACCGAACCCAAAGTCTTGCCGCCACGCGGGCGCGCCAGCGCCTCGTGCAGTTGCGCCACGGTGCGGTCGGGCTTGAGGTTGAGCGAGACGGCCACCTCGCCGCGCGCAGCGATCGTGTCGCGCAGTGTGGCCGACGCGGCGTAGACCAGGCTGCCTTCCAGCCCAGTGGCCGTCACCACGCACTCGCCCTTGCGCTCGAAGCGCTGGCCGGTCGCGTCCTCAAACGTCAGCACCACCCCCTTGAGCGGTTGCCCGGCGTGGCGCGTGGCGAGAAAGTCGGACCAGCCGCGCCGCCCGGCCACCCCCACGTCGAAGCCGCAGTTGGCCGGCTGCAACGGTGCTGTGGGCACGCCCCGGGCCGCCAGCCAGGGCAGCCAGGCCCCGTCGGACCCCAAACGGGCCCAACTGCCGCCCCCCAGGGCCAGCACCACCGCCTCGGCCTGCACCACCACCTCGCCGTCGGGCGCCATGAAAGTGAGCCGGTGACCGCCGCCCTGCGGCTGCCAGGCCCCGGTCCAGCGGTGGCGCATGTGGAAACGCACGGGCAGCCCACCCTCGGGGTGACGCAGGCGGTGCAGCCAGGCCCGCAGCAGCGGGGCCGCCTTCATGTCGGTGGGGAACACACGCTGCGAAGTCCCCACGAAGGTGTCGATGCCCAGCCCACGGGCCCAGTCGCGCACGGCCTCGGGCGACAGGGCGTCGAGCCAGCGGCCGCACGCGTCGGCCCGCGCGCCGTAGCGGGTGCGAAAGGCCGCCAGCGGTTCGGCATGGGTCAGGTTCAGCCCGCCTATGCCGGCGAGCAGGAACTTGCGGCCCACGGTGGGCATGGCATCGAACAGGTGCACCGGCACGCCAGCGGCACTCAGCACCTCGGCCGCCATCAGGCCGGCGGGCCCGCCGCCCACCACCGCCACCGTACAGGACAGATTTGCAGTCAAATCGGGGTCTTTCACGCTTGGAACAAGCCCGCATCCTACCCGCCCCATGTCCACCACCACGCCCCAACTGTCCACTGCGGCTTTTGCCACGCTGTTGCTCATTGCCTGCATGATGGGCGCCAACCACGTAGCGGCACGCATCGCCTTCGACCACGGGGTGGACGTGGCCACCGCGGTGACCTTCCGCAGTGGCGTGACGGCGCTGGTGGTGGGTGGGTTGTTGCTGGCCTACCGGGTGCCGGTGCGGCTGACCGCACGCCACCGCAAGGCGCTGCCATTGATTGGCGTGCTGGTGGCGGTGCAGAGCCTGTGCCTGTATTCGGCCGTGGCGCGGTTGCCGGTGGCGCTGGCGTTGCTGGCGTTCAACACCTACCCGCTGTGGACGGCGTTCTGGGCCCGCGTGCTGTACCGACACCGGCCAGATGCGGCCGTGCTGCGCGCCATGCCGGTGATGCTGCTCGGGCTGGGGCTGGCCCTGGATGTGCTGGGGGCCGCTTCAGGGCTGGGGGCCGGGGCACACTGGAGCGCCATCGGCGCCGGGGTGGCGTTTGCCATGGCGGCCGCGGCCACCTTCGGGCTGGCGCTGGTGCTCACGCAGCACGAGGCCGGTGCCCTCGACGGCCGGGTGCGCACCTTCAGCACCATGGCACTGGTGGGCGTGCTGGCCCTGGCGGGTACCGCCACCCAGGGCGGGTTGCACCTGCCCAGCGCCCCCGCCGGCTGGTGGGGGCTGATGGGCCTGACCGCGCTCTACGGCACCGCCTTCACGCTGATGTTCACGGTGCTGCCACGCCTGGGGGTGGTGGGGAATTCGGCGATCATGAACGTCGAACCCATTTTTGCGCTGGTGCTGGCGTGGGCCATCCTGGGGCAGGCGGTGGCTCCCATTCAAGTGGCCGGCGGCCTGATGGTGGTGGGCACGGTGATGTGGCTGGGCCTGCGCAAGCGCTAGCCCCTCAATCCAGCGGCAGGGCGCTGGTGCACTTCACCTCGTCCAGGCAGACGCTGGAACGCACCCCGTTGACGCCCGGCAACTGCGCCAGCGTGCCGAGCAGAAAGTCCGACAGCGCCTTCAGGTCGCGCGCCACCACCTTGAGCACGTAGTCGAAATCGCCGGTCACGGCGTAGCATTCCTGCACCTGCGCCAGGCTGCTGACGACGTCGCGGAACTTCACCACCTCGCGGATGTGGCCGCGCTCCATCGTCACGTGCACAAAGGCCAGCACCCCCAGGCCCACCTGGGTGGCGTCCAGCCGCGCTTCGTAGCGCTTGACCACCCCGCGGTCTTCCAGCCGGCGGTGGCGCCGGTTGCACTGCGCGGGCGACAGGTGGACCGCCTCGGCCAGCTCCAAGTTGGTGGCGCGCCCGTGAGCCTGCAAATGGGCCAGGATGCGCCGATCCGTTTGATCCAGATTAATCGCTTGCAATGTTATCTCTCCAAAAACAAATTCATCTTGATTTTGTTGCACACATCATGGCAAACACGCCCCAACAATGCAAACCCATTGCGTTGACAGTGGCATAAAGTTTCGGCTTCAATTCAATGCAAGGAGCTGCTGCCATGGCCGATCTGTTTGACAACCCCATGGGCCTGTGCGGGTTCGAGTTCGTCGAGTTCGCCTCGCCCACCGCCGGTGTGCTGGAACCCCTGTTCGAGAAGATGGGCTTCACCCTGGTGGCCAAGCACCGCTCCAAGGACGTGGTGCTCTACCGCCAGGGCGGCATCAACTTCATCGTCAACCGCGAGGCCAAGAGCGAAGCGGGCTACTTTGCCGCCGAGCACGGCCCCAGCGCCTGCGGGCTGGCCTTCCGCGTGAAGGATTCGCACAAGGCCTACGCCCGCGCCCTCGAACTGGGCGCCCAGCCGATCGAGATCGCCACTGGCCCGATGGAGCTGCGCCTGCCGGCCATCAAGGGCATTGGGGGCGCACCGCTGTACCTGATCGACCGCTTCGAGGACGGCAAGAGCATCTACGACATCGACTTCGAGTTCCTGCCCGAGTTCGAAGACCCGGCCCACCGCCACCCGGTGGGGCATGGCTTCAAGGTCATCGACCACCTCACCCACAACGTGTACCGTGGGCGCATGGCTTACTGGGGTGGTTTCTACGAGAAGCTGTTCAACTTCCGCGAGATCCGCTACTTCGACATCCAGGGCGAATACACCGGCCTGACCAGCCGCGCCATGACCGCCCCAGACGGCATGATCCGTATCCCGCTGAACGAGGAAAGCGGCAAGGGCACGGGGCAGATCGAGGAGTTCCTGATGCAGTTCAACGGCGAGGGCATCCAGCACATCGCGCTGCTCACCGACGACATCATCGCCAGCGTGGACGCGCTGCAGATGGCGGGCATTCCACTGATGACCGCGCCCAACGACATTTATTACGAAATGCTGCAAGAACGCCTGCCCGGCCACGGCGAACCCACGGCAGAATTGCAGGCCCGTGGCATCCTGCTCGACGGCTCCACCGCCAATGGCGACAAGCGCCTGCTGCTGCAGATCTTCAGCCAGACGCTGTTGGGCCCGGTGTTCTTCGAATTCATCCAGCGCAAGGCCGACGAAGGCTTTGGCGAAGGCAACTTCAAGGCACTGTTCGAAAGCCTGGAGCGCGACCAGATCCGCCGCGGGGCGCTCAAGGTCGACGCCGCGGCCTGACCCCTCCACCCCACCCACGACACCATGCAAAAACTCGAAGGCCCCTCCCTGCAACAACAGCTCGCCCGCGTGCCCGGCTGGCGTTTCGACGAAGACGCCCTGTGCATCGAGCGCCGCTTCGTCTTCAAGGACTTCAACGAGGCCTTCGCCTTCATGACGCGTGTCGCCCTGGCGGCCGAGCAGCGCAACCACCACCCGGAGTGGTTCAACGTCTACAACCGGGTGGACATCACCTTCACCACCCACGACGCGGGCGGCCTGACCGAGCGCGACATCGACTTCGCCCTGTGGGTCGATGACGTGGCTGGCGACGCCGGCACCTGAACGCCCCACCGACGCCATGGACACCTCCGCCAAGCACGGCCTCGCCGCCGGCGAAGCCGGCCGCCCCGACAGCCCCGACTGGACCATCCCGCAGGGCTGGGAGCACTACACCGCCGAAGAACACGCCATCTGGCGCACCCTGTACGAGCGGCAGATGGCGCTGCTTCCCGGGCGCGCGTGCGAGGCGTTCGTGCAAGGCATGCGCGCGCTGCCCATGGGCGCCGACCAGATTCCGGACTTTTACCGGCTGAGCGAGGTGCTGATGAAGCACACCGGCTGGCAGGTTGTGGCGGTGCCCGGGCTGGTGCCCGACGACGTGTTCTTCGACCACCTGGCGAACCGCCGTTTCCCCGCCGGGCAGTTCATCCGCCGGGCCGACCAGCTCGACTACCTGGAAGAGCCCGACGTCTTCCACGACGTGTTCGGCCATGTGCCCATGCTGATGAACCCGGTGATGGCCGATTTCATCCAGGCCTACGGTGAAGGCGGCCTGCGGGCGCAGCGTCTGGGCCACCTCGACATGCTGGCCCGGGTGTACTGGTACACGGTGGAGTTTGGGCTGGTGCGCGAGGCCGGTGGCCTGCGGCTGTACGGTGCCGGCATCGCCTCGTCGTACACAGAAAGCGTGTTCTGCCTGGACTCGCCCTCGCCGCACCGCATCGGCTTCGAGCTGGCGCGCGTGATGCGCACCCGCTACCGGATTGACGACTTTCAGGAGGTTTACTTCGTGCTCGACCACCTGGACGACCTGTTGCGGCTGGCCCAGGTGGACTTTGCCCCGCTGTACGAGGCCACGGCCGCGCGGCCCACGCTGGAGCCGGGCGATGTGCTGCCAACCGACCAGGTGCTGCACCGCGGCAGCGGCGCCTACCACGCGGCGCGGCGCCCTCACACCGCCAGCTGCGCCTGAACCTGCGCCTGCAGGGCGTCCAGCGAACCGTCGTTGCGCAGGGGGTGGCAGCAGCCCGCCCACTCGGTCGGCAGGGGCTCGGCAGTGTCGAGCTGGTGCGCCAGCACCTGCGGCGTGGCATCGGATGGGTCATGCCCCTCGGCTTGGCGCGTGCGCAGGCGCTCGGCCATGCGGGCCGGGTCGGCCTCGCAGACCAGCACATCGAAACGCGCCCCCACCTCGCCGGCGAGGCGGTGCATGGCATCGCGCTCGGCCTGGCGCAAAAAGGCCGCGTCCACCACCACCGACAGACCGGCCCGCAGCAAAGTTCCCGCCAACGCCTGCAGGTGGTCGTAAGTGCGCCGCGTGGCCTCGGGCGTGTAGAGCGCCGCGCCGCCACGGTCGGTGGGCGCCAGGCCGTGCAGGCGCTTGCGTTCGACGTCGGAGCGCAGGCGCACCACACCGTGGCCCTGAGCCGCCAGCGCGTCCCGCGCCAACGCCGCCACGGTGGACTTGCCCGATCCGCTGGGCCCCTGCGTCAACACCAGCCGAGGCACAGGCGGCGCCAGCACCGCTTCGGCGCAACGCCAGTAGCGCACCAGCACCTCGGGAGCGGCCGAGCTGAGCAGCGCCACCTGCGCCCGCACCAGCGCCCGGTAGGCCACCCACAAGCGCCAGCCGACCAGGCCCGCCTGGTCGCCCAGCGCTTCGGCATAAGCCCCCAGAAAACGCCAGGCGAGCGTGGGCAGGCCGTGCGCCAGCAGGTCCATGGCGGCAAAGGCCGCGTCGTTCATGGTGTCGATGCAGCGCAAGTCGGCATCGAACTCGATGGCGTCAAACGCCACCGGCCGACCCTGCCACTGCACGATGTTGGCCAGGTGCAGGTCGCCGTGGCCTTCCCGCACATGGCCGTCGGCACGCCGGGCGTCCAGCCATGGCCCCAGGGCCTGCAGCAGGCCGTGCAGGGCCTCGGCCACGGCGGCAAACCGGCGGTCGTCCAGCCAGACGGGGCGGTCGGGGTGGTGGGCGATCGCCTCCAGGCTCGCGGTCACCCAGTGGGCCAGGCCGTGCGCTGGGGCGGTGGTGCACGGTGGCAGGCCGGCATGAAAGGCCGCCAGGTGGGCCGCCAGGGCATCGGCATCGGCGGGCGTGAGGCGCCCTGCCTGCGCCCGCTCGGCCCACAAGGCCCCGGGCGGGAAGCGGCGCATGCGCAGCACCCAGTCGGTGGCGGCGGCTGCCTGGCTGGCGGCCAGGGCAGCGGGCGGGTCGCGCAGGAATTCGTCCAGCGGTCGGCTCAAGGGCCGGACATCCACATAGAGGTCGGGCGCGGTACGGCGGTTCAACCGCAGCTCTTCCTCGCAGAAATGCCGGCGTGCCGCCACCGAGGAGAAGTTCAGGAACGGCAACACCACCGGCTTCTTGAGCTTGTAGGCCCAGTCGCCGGCCAGCAGCACGGTGGAAATGTGGGTGTCGTGGCGTTCCATGGGCAGCAATCCATCTGGTGAGGCAAAACCGGCGTCTTCACAGTGTAGGCCGGCGCCACCCCAGGGTCAGCCCCACAACACGTCACCGACCCGCCGGCGCATGATGACCCGGCCATGCCGCACCGACACCAGCGCCTGGCCCTGGGTGCGCAGCAGGTCGTAATCGCTGTCGGCCGACAACAGCAGCAGGTTGGCCGGTCGGCCCACCTCGATGCCGTAGCGTTCGCCCAGCGCCAGCGCGCGGGCACCGTGGTCGGTCACGAAGTCCAGCGCACGCTGCAGGTCGTCGTAGCCCAACATGTGGCAGATGTGCAGACCCGCGTCCAGTATCCGCAGGATGTTGCCGTTGCCCAGTGGGTACCAGGGGTCGACGATCGAGTCCTGGGCAAAGCACACGTTGAGGCCGGCACGGTCGAGTTCGGGCACCCGGGTCAGACCGCGGCGCTTGGGGTAGCTGTCGAAACGCCCTTGCAGGTGAATGCTTTCTGTCGGGCAGCTGATGAAGTTCAGCCCGGCCTGTTTGAGCAGACGGAACAGCTTGAAGCAGTAGGCGTTGTCGTACGAGCCCATGGCCGTCGTGTGGCTCGCAGTGACCTGGGCCCCCATGCCCTTGACGCGGGCGATCTCGGCCAGCACCTCCAGAAAGCGGGAGTTCGGGTCGTCGGTTTCGTCGCAGTGCACGTCCACCAGGCGGCCGTGGCGCTCGGCCAGGTCCATCAGAAAGTGCAACGACGACACGCCCTGGTCGCGCGTGTTCTCGAAATGCGGGATGCCACCGACCACGTCGGCCCCCATGGCCACGGCTTCGCTCATCAGCGCACGGCCATTGGCAAACGATTCGATGCCCTCCTGAGGGAAGGCCACGATCTGCAGGTCCACCAGGTCACGCGCCTCCTCGCGCACTTCGAGCATCGCCTGCAGCGTGCCCAGACCTGGCTCGGTGACGTCGACGTGGCTGCGCACGTGCTGGATGCCGTGTTCGGCCAGCATGCGGATGGAGCGGTGGGCGCGGTCCTTGGTGTCGGCGGGCGTGACGAGCGCCTTGCGTTCGGCCCAGCGCTCAATGCCTTCGAACAGGGTGCCGCTGAGGTTCCAGTTGGGCTCGCCCGCGGTCAGCGCGGCGTCAAGGTGGATGTGGGGCTCCACAAAGGGCGGGATCACCAGGTGGCCGCCGGCGTCGAGCACGTCGTCCGCGCCGGGGGGCAGCGGCAGGGTGTCGGCCTGGGGCTGGACCGCGGTGATGCGGCCGTCGGCCCAGGCAATCGAAAACAGACCGGGGCGGCCACGCAGGCGGGCGTTGAGGATGCGGTTCATACAGTTTGCGGTTGCGAAGAAGGGTGAGAAGACAACCGCCAGATCATCAGCGCGACGGCGATGTTCAGACGGTGGGGGGCATGGTCGAGGTCCAGCCCGGTCAGGGACTCGATCTGCTGCATGCGGTAGTTGAGGGTGTTGCGGTGCACCCCCAGGCGCTGGGCGGCCGCCACGAGGTGGCCGTTGGTCTGCATCCAGGCCTCCAGCGTCTGGACCAGCACCGGTGCCCCCCCGGCCTCGTGGTGCAGCAACGGGCCGAGGGTGGCCTGCAGGAAGCGGTCGAGCAGGCTGCGGTCGCGGATGGCGACCAGCAGCTCCAGCACGCCCAGTTCCTCGAAGCAGCACAGGCCCAGCCGTTCCGGGAACGAGCGGGCCGCCACCAGCGCCTGGCGGGCCTGACCCAGGCCACGCGACAGGTCGGCAGCCCCAGGGCACACGGCGCTCAATCCGGCGTACACCCGCAAGGGCCCGTCGCCAGCGTTGAGCATGAGCAGCGCCTGCTCGACCTCGCCGCGGTGGCGGTCGGGGGTACCTTGGGCCGACAGGGGCAGCAGGGCCACCCATTGGTCGCCCTGCGTGACGACCGGCAACGCGTGGCCCAGGGCCTGCAAGCGCTGCTGGAGTTCATGGAGCACGGTTTGGCGAAACGCCTGCAAGCGGGCCTCGGCGGCGTCGGGGGCCTGGGCATGGAACAGCGCGGCCGTGCCGTCGAGCTGAAGCACCAGCACTTGGCGCGGCCGATGCAGATCGATGCTGAGCCGCTCGGCCCGGTGGGCCAGCACGGTGGCATCCACCAGGCTGGCGTCCAGCAGCTGTTCGATCAGTTGCTGGCGCGAGCTGCCCAGCCACTGGGCCTGCACCAGGGCGGAGCCGATCGCCTCGGTCACCACCACCATCGGCAGGTCGTAAGGTTGCTCGATCAACGGCACCGCCAGCCGATCGGCTTCGGCCAGCACACTGTCGGGAATGCCGTGGATGAACAAGGGGCCGGTCAGCACCACCAGGCCGGCACACCCGCGCGCGTGGGCCTCCTGCACCAGTTGCCGCAGGTTGGCCTCATCGCGGGGCTGGTTGATGCCGGTGACAAACACCAGCTCACCGCCTCTCACCCATTCGGTGATCGACGCGTTTTCGGCCACATAGGGCCAGCGCACGGTGTGGTGCTCGCCCGCCCGCCCAGCCCGCAGGCGCATCGCCTGCAGACCGGGCAAGAGCAGGACGTCGTGGACACTGAGGCTCATGTGTCGAGCGCCGACAGGGCCTGGCGCGCCACGCGCACCCGCTGCAGTTCACACAGGGCCACGTATGCCACCGCAGCCACACCGATGCCGACCAGCGGCGCCACCCACGGCGAGGCATAAGCGCACAGGGCACCGGCCGCGTAGGCCCCCAGGCCCACCCAGTTGAAGCGGGGCAGGCGGGTTTGCGCCAGCTTGGGGTAACGGCCTTTGTGGGCGTAGAAAAAGTCGGCCATGATGACCCCGCCGATGGGCGGGATGACGGAGCCCAGCAGGATGAGGAAGGGGATCAGCAGGTCGTACATGCCACCGATGGCCAGCACCGTCCCCACACCCGCGCCCATCAGAGTGATGGTGCCGCGGCGGTCTTTGCGCACCAGGTTGCAGCCGGCGGCAGCAAAGTTGTAGATCGTGTTGTCCTGGGTCGTCCAGATGTTGAGGAACAGCATCACCACCGCCGCGATCGACAGGCCCTGCAGCACCATCACTTCCACGATGTCGGGCTGCTGGTAGACCATGGCCCCGTAGGCGCCCACCAGAATCATCAGGCCATTGCCAATGAAAAACCCCACCAGGCTGGACAGTACCGCCGTCTTGCTGTTGCGGGCAAAGCGGGTCCAGTTGGTGGCCTGCGTGGCACCGCTGACGAAAGTGCCGAACACCAGGGTGATGGCCATGTGCCAGCTCATGCTCTCCTTGGGCTGGATGGCCAGCAGACCGCTCAGGCCACCGGCGTCGCGGGTGGCGATCCAGAGCGACCACCCCATCAGGGCGAGCATGGCAGGCACGGCCACGCGCGACAGGATGTCCATGCCCTGGTAACCCACGAACGCCGTGAGGCTGAAGCCGAAGCCGAACAGCACCATCAGCCCGACGGTCCAACCCTCGGGCAGGCCCAACATTTTCACCAGCACCAGGGCGATGGTGGCGGTGCCCCACGCGTACCAGCCGATCTGGGTGAAACCCAGCAGAAAGTCCGACAGCTTGCTGCCCGACTCGCCAAAGCAGAACCGGCCCATCAGCACCGAATTCAAGCCGCTCTGGCAGGCGATGTGCCCCAACACCGCGGCATACAGCCCCAGCAACAGGTTACCGGCTATGCAAGCCCAGATCAGGGTCTTGAAATCGAAGGCCATGCCCATCTTGCCGCCGGCAAACATGGTGGCCGTGAAGAAGGTGAAGCCGAACAGCAGGATGGACGTGGACAGCAGACCCTTGCGGGCGCCGGGTGGCACTTCGCTCAGGGGGTAATCGTGGTCAAGGTCGGGGGCTTGGGACATCGCAGTCACTCCGTTGGTTGAACACCGGCCCTTCCGCAAGCCCTGTGCCAGGCCAGCCAGCCCCCGCCCATCGCGGCCAACTGTTCACCCCTCACGACCGCAATTGTGCAAATTGCACAACTTCGCCCGTACCACGACACGCCATCGGCACCACGATCAGGCACCGCATTACCGCATGCCTCGACAAGGTGCGTCAACGCCCCATTCCGTGCCCCCTCGGCCGCGACGGCCTGCCACCCAACCGACCCAGACGTCATTCAAACTGCACAATCGCTGCCAGCCAGTAACATCGACACCATCCCGCGCCAGTTGCCCCCAATGCCTCCCACGCCCCCTCCGACCGAAGCAGCCACACAGGGTGGCCCACGCCGCCCCGGCAACGCGGGCGAGGTGCTGGGCGCGTTCCTCCGGCTCGGCCTGACCTCCTTCGGCGGGCCGGTCGCTCACCTGGCCCACTTCCGCACCGAGTTCGTGGAGCGCCGGCGCTGGATCGACGAGCAGAGCTACGCCGACCTGGTGGCCTTGTGCCAGTTCCTGCCCGGCCCGGCCAGCAGCCAGGTGGGCATGGCGCTGGGCCTGCAACGTGCGGGTGGCTGGGGGGCGCTGATGGCCTGGATCGGCTTCACCCTGCCGTCGGCCCTGCTGCTGATCGCGCTGGCCTACGGCCTGACCCAGCACGCCGGGCTCGCCGCCTCGGGGGCGGTACACGGGCTCAAGGTGGTGGCGGTGGCGGTGGTGGCACAGGCCGTGTGGGGCATGGCCAAAAGCTTGTGCCCCGACGGCCTGCGGGCCGGCATCGCGGTGTTCTCGGCCCTGCTCACGCTGTGGCTGCCGTCGGCCGTGGGGCAGGTGGGGGCGATCGTGGCCAGCGGCCTCGCGGGGGCGCTGCTGCTGAAGCTGCCACCGCAAGCGGCGGTGCCCCACATCGGCTACGGCGTGTCGCGCGCCGTGGGCGCCGGTGCCTTGCTGCTGTTTGCTGGGCTGCTGGTCGGCCTGCCGCTCGTGGCCGCGGCGTCGGGTTCGGGGCTGTGGGCGCTGATAGATGGTTTCTACCGGGCCGGGGCCCTGGTGTTTGGGGGCGGGCACGTGGTGCTGCCCCTGTTGCAGGCCAGCGTGGTGCCGGCGGGCGTGGTCGGCCAGACCGAGTTCCTGGCTGGCTACGGAGCGGTGCAGGCCATGCCGGGGCCGTTGTTCGCGTTCGCGGCCTACCTCGGGGCCGTGATGGACGGCCCGATCACGGGCTGGCAGGGCGGCCTGGTGTTCCTGGCCGTGATTTTTGTGCCCGCAGCGCTGCTGGTGTTGGGTGCACTGCCGTTCTGGGACAGCCTGCGCCGCCACGCGGGTGTGCGGCCGGCGATGGCGGGCGTCAATGCCGGGGTGGTGGGCTTGCTGCTGTCGGCACTGTACGACCCGGTATGGACGCACGCCATCCAGGGCCGCACCGATTTCGGCCTCGCACTGGCCGCCTTCGGGCTGCTGGTCTATGCCCGCGTGTCGCCGGTGCTTGTGGTCGCGCTGGGGGCTGCGGCCGGCTGGCTGCTGGGCTGACCCGGGGGGCAGAGGCCCCGTCAGCGCACGCGCCGGCCCTGCGCATCCACCACCGGTTCGCCGTCTTCCTTGCTGAAGGCCCCTCGCTGGGGGTTGGGCAGGATGTCCAGCACCGTCTCAGACGGCCGGCACAGCCGCGCTCCCAGCGACGTGACCACGATGGGGCGGTTGAGCAAAATGGGATGCTGGCCGATGAAGTCCAGCAACTGCTCGTCGCTCCACTTCGGGTGGCCCAGGTCCAGCTCGTCGTACGGCGTGCCCTTCTGGCGCAACACCTCACGCACACTGGCGCCCATGCGGCCCAGCAGGGCTTGGAGTTCGTCGCGGCTGGGCGGGGTCTTCAGGTACTCGACCACCGTGGGCTCGACACCACTGTTGCGGATCAGCGCCAGCACGTTGCGCGACGTGCCGCACTTGGGGTTGTGGTAAATCGTGACGTCGCTCATGCAGAGACTCCCACAGGGACACGGGGCTTTCTGGCGTTGACGATGGCCACCAGGGACAGCATCACCGGCACCTCCACCAGGACACCCACCACGGTGGCCAGCGCCGCCCCGGAGTTCAGGCCAAACAGCGAAATGGCCACGGCCACCGCGAGTTCGAAGAAGTTGGAGGTCCCGATCAGGCAGGCCGGACCGGCCACGTCGTGCGGCAGCTTCAGCAGCCGGGCGCCCCACCAGCCAATGAAAAAGATGCCGTAGGTTTGCAGCACCAGGGGCACAGCGATCAACGCGATCACGCCGGGCTGCGCCACGATGGTGGTGGCCTGGAAACCGAACAGCAGCACCACGGTGGCGATCAGGCCCACGATGGACCAGGGCTTGAGCGCCGCCACGTACGCAGGCAGCGCCCGCTGCGAGCGCTTGAGCAGCAGGTGGCGCGTCAGCATGCCGGCGGCCAGCGGCAGCACGACGTACAGCACGGTGGACAGCACCAGCGTTTCCCACGGCACGGTCACGTTGGTCACGCCCAGCAAAAAGGCGGCAATCGGCGCGAAGGCAAACACCATGATGATGTCGTTCACCGACACCTGCACCAGCGTGTAATTGGCGTCGCCCTTGACCAGCTGGCTCCAGACAAACACCATGGCGGTGCACGGGGCCACGCCCAGCAGGATCATGCCGGCAATGTATTCGCTGGCCGATTGCGGGTCCACCCAGGGGGCGAACAGGTGCTGGAAAAACAGCACGCCCAGCGCTGCCATGGTGAAGGGCTTGATCAACCAGTTGACCACCAGCGTCAGCAGCAGCCCTTGCGGCCGCTTGCCAACGTCCTTGACCGCGTACCAGTCGATCTGGATCATCATGGGGTAGATCATCACCCAGATGAACACCGCCACCACCAGGTTGACCTGGGCGTATTCCAGCGCCGCCACAGCCTCAAAAACGCCTGGCAGCCACAGCCCCAGCAGCACCCCGGCGCCTATGCCCAGCGCCACCCAGAGGGTCAGAAATCGTTCGAACAAGCCCATAGTGCCCCCATTTTCCAGTGAACCCGGCCCAGCCCCCAGGCCCGGCCCAAAAAACAACGGTCAACCCCTTCAACAGCCGGTGCACGCCGGCAGGGGTTGGGTCAGGCACGGCTGCCCCTGGCAGCATTCGGCCGTGAGGAACGCGAGGAGCGCGTTCATGGCCGGCAGGGTCGCCCGGTAGATGAGGTGGCGGCCGTCGCGCTCGCTGTGCACCAGCCCGGCGTTCAGCAGCTCTTTGAGGTGAAACGACAGGGCGGTGGGCGCAACCTCCAACCGCTCGGCCATGTGGCCCGGCGTCAGGCCATGGGGCCCGGCAACGACCAGCAGGCGAAACAGTTTGAGCCGCGTTTCCTGCGCCAGCGCCGCCAGCGCCTTGACCACTTCAGGTTCTGTCATGGCGTCGTCCTCAGTTCGTCTGCGGTGCCGCGCGCTGCGCGCGGGTGGGCAGACCCAGGGTCAACAACCAGCAAGTACCCAGCATGACCGCCGAGCCCACGAGCGCATACAGCAACCCACCCCACTGGTACAGCAGGCCCGACAACAGCGTGCCTAGGAAGCGGCCCAGCGCGTTGGCGGCGTAGTAAAAGCCCACGTCTTCGGCGGCCTTCTCGCTGCCCGCGTAGGCCAGCACCAGGTAGGAGTGCACCGACGAGTTGACCGCAAAGGCAAAGCCGAACACGCCCAGTCCGGCCACCACCACCCATTCCAGGTGGGGCACGTCCAGCACCACCACGGCAGCCAGCGCCACCGGCACCAGGGCCAGCAGGGCCGACCACAGGCGCGCGGCCGGCACCTCGCGGCTCAGGCCGTCGGCACTGCGTTTGACGATGTTCGGGGCTAGCGCCTGCACCAGGCCGTAGCCGATGGTCCAGGCCGCCAGGAAGGTGCCCACCATGGTGAAGGTCCAGCCCACCGAGTACAGAAACACCGGCACGCCCACCACAAACCACACGTCGCGCGCGCCGAACAGCGCCACGCGGGCAGCGGCCAGCGCGTTGATGCCGGCGTTCTTCGCAAACAGCTCCTTGGCGCTTTTGGAGGCTTTGCTCTTGCCCATCATCTGCGGCAGCGAGGTGACCACGCCCAGCAGCACCACGGCCAGCAGACCGGCCATCAGCCACAGCGACCCCTGGAAGCCCAGCGTCTGCAGCAGCACACCACCCAGGAAGAAGCCCAAGCCTTTCATGGCGTTCTTGCTGCCGGTGAACCAGGCCACCCACTTGAACAACTGGCCGTTGTCCTGTTCCTTGGCCGCCGCCTGCGTCACCTTGATGGCCGACTTGCTGGCCGTCTTGGTCAGGTCCTTGGCCACGCCGCAGATGCCTTGCGCCACCACCACCCAGGCCACCGACATCGCGGCCGTCCATTCGGGGTTCAGCAGCGACAGCAGGGTGAAGCCGGTGATCTGGGTCAGCAACCCCACCGTGAGCATGCGCGTGATGCCGTAGCGCGTGGCCAGCCAGCCCCCGATCAAGTTGGCCAGAATGCCGGCCGCCTCGTACAGCAGGAACAGGAACGCCAGGGTGAACGGCGAATAGCCCAGCTGGTAGAAGTGCAGCAGCACCAGCATGCGCAGGGCGCCGTCGGTGAGGGTGAACCCCCAGTACGACGCCGTGACGATGGCGTAGTTGCGCGCAGCGTGTTGCATCGTCAGAGGCCCTGGGCTTCCATGTAGTTGGCCAGGTCCACCATGCGGCAGGCGTAGCCCATCTCGTTGTCGTACCAGGCGTACACCTTCAGCAAGGTGCCGTCGGTCACCAGGGTGGAGAGTGCATCGACGATGGAGGAACGTGTATCCCGCGCATAGTCCACGCTCACCAGCGGGCGCTCTTCGTAGCCCAGAATGCCTCGCAAGGCGCCTTCGGCCGCGGCCTTGAACAGCGCATTCACTTCTTCGGCAGTGGTGGCGCGCTGCAGCTCGAACACACAGTCCGTCAACGAGGCGTTGAGCACCGGGGCGCGCACGGCGTGGCCGTTGAGCTTGCCCTTCAGCTCGGGGTAGATGAGTGCGATGGCCGTGGCACTGCCGGTGGTGGTGGGGGCCAGGCTCATCATGGCGCTGCGGGCACGGCGCAGGTCTTTGTGCGGGGCGTCCACCACCAGGTTGGTGTTGGTGGGGTCGTGGATGGTGGTGATCTGCCCGTGCTTGATGCCCAGCGCCTCGTGCACCACCTTCACCACCGGGGCCAGGCAGTTGGTGGTGCAGCTGGCGGCGGTCACGATGCGGTCTTTGGCCGGCTCGTACCGGTGTTCGTTAACGCCGACCACGACGTTGAGCACGCCGCCGGTCTTGACCGGTGCGGCCACGATGACGCGCTTGGCCCCCCGGTCCAGGTGGCCCTGCAGGGTTTCGGGCGTGAGGAACTTGCCCGTGCACTCCAGCACCACGTCCACGCCCAGGTCACCCCAGGGGATGTCGGCCGCTTGCGCATGGCTGCTGAAGGCGATGTTCTTGTCGCCAATCAGAATCGCGCCATCGCCCTCGGCGCGGATGTGCTCGCGCCACTTGCCTTGCACCGAGTCAAAGGCCAGCAGGTGGGCGGTGGCCGCCGCGCCGCCTTTGAGTTCGTTCACCGCCACCACGTCCAGGCGATTGCCCGCTCGCGGGTCGTCAGAAGGGCGCTCGGCCGCGCCCATGGCGGCACGCAGGGCCAGCCGCCCGATTCGCCCCATCCCATTGATGCCTACTTTCATCGTCAGACTCCTTTGAATACAACAATACTTGAACAAGTGTTGAAGTATTGAACGGAATTATGACAGCGCTGTGTCAGCCCACCCACCAGGACGGCCCGGGCGCCTGCGGCGTGCTTCGGTTAGCATCGACCCGGTTTCCACGAGTGAGCCACCACACACCGATGCCTATGCCCCGTTTGCGCGACACCGTGCTGGCCTGCGGCCTGGCGCTCCTCGGTGCCTGCTTCAGTGCGGGCGCTGCCGAAGTGCGCCAACCACAGGACACCCTGGCCGAACGCCTGATGGCCTGTGCCTTTTGCCATGGCGACCAAGGCCGCGCTGGCCCCGACGGCTACTACCCGAGACTGGCAGGCAAGCCGGCCGACTACCTCTACCACCAGCTGCTCAACTTCCAGCAGGGCCGGCGCCAGTACCAGCCCATGACGCACCTGCTGCAGCACCTGGAACCCGTGCACCTGCGGCGCATGGCCGAGCACTTTGCGGCCCAGAAAGTGCCCTACCCCGCCCCGGTGGCGGCGCCGTTGCCAGCCGCCCAGGCGCGCCGGGCCGAGCAGCTCGTCCGCCAGGGTGACCCGCAGCGGCAGGTGCCGGCTTGCACCGCCTGCCATGGCAGCGCCCTCATGGGCCAGTTACCCGCCACCCCGGGCCTGCTCGGCCTGCCGCGCGACTACCTCAACGCCCAGCTGGGCGCCTGGCGCAACGGTGTGCGCCAGGCGCACTCGCCCGACTGCATGGGCGACATTGCCCGCCGGCTCGACCAGGACGACATCGCCTCGGTCAGCGCCTGGCTGGCGTCGCAGCCGGTCCCCAACGCCGAGCCCCGTGCGGCCACCACGCCGCCTCCCATGGCGTGCGGCCGGGCCGCCCCCTGAGCCTTGCCTTCTCACGCGCCCCCCATACGCATGCCCGTCTCGCCCTCCATCCCCCCACACCCCGGCCACCGCCGCACACGCTGGCTGGCCCGTCTGCTGGTCCTCGCCTGCCTGCCCCTGGTGCTGGCCCTGTGGGCCGTGTGGCCCACCGGCCCCATCCCAGTGAGCCCCCAGGCCGCACCCACCGCGGGCGGCGAGCTGATCGAACGGGGCCGCTACCTGGCCACCCTGGGCAACTGCCAGGGCTGCCACAGCCTGCCCGGCCGACCCGCCTACGCGGGCGGCACGCCAATTGCCACGCCCTTTGGCCAGGTCTACGGCCCCAACCTCACGCCCAGTGCCCAGGGACTGGGTGACTGGAGTGCCGACGACTTCTGGCGGGCGATGCACTTTGGTCAACGCCCCGATGGGCGCTGGCTGAACCCGGCCTTCCCCTACCCCAACACCACCCAGATACGGCGTGAGGACAGTGACGCCCTCTATGCCTACCTGCGCAGCCTGCCGCCAGACGACACGCCCAGCCGCCCCAACGGACTGCGCTGGCCGTACAACACCCAGGCGGCACTCAAGGTCTGGCGAGCGCTCTATTTCCGGCCAGCCGACACCGCGGCGCCCAGCACCCCGGGCGACGTGCTGGCCCAAGGCCGCTACCTGGTCGAAGGCCTGGGCCACTGCAGCGCCTGCCACGCGCCACGCAACCGCTGGGGTGGCGCGGGCGATCTGCTGTCGCTGGCGGGGGGCCGGCTGCCCTCGGGTTGGGAAGCGCCCTCACTCCTCGACCCGGCCGAGGCGGGCGTGCAAGGCTGGACCGAAGACGAGGTGGTGGCCCTGCTGGGCATGGGCCGCAGCGGGCCGCACCGGGCCACCGGCCCCATGGCCGAGGTGGTGGCGGGCAGCCTGCGGCACTGGAAGGCCGACGACCTGCGTGCGGTGGCTCGCCACCTGCAGCAACTGCCGGTGACGCCAGCACGGCGCGCAGCACCGTCCGCCTCGGGCTCGGTGGACGCCGCCCGCGGCGCCGCGCTGTACACCACCCACTGCGCCAGCTGTCACGGCGAACAGGGCCAGGGTTATCGCCTCGCCAACGGTCGGGTCGCCTACCCTGCGCTGGCCGGCAACCGCACCGTGCTGCTGGCCTCGGCGGCCAACCTGCTGCAGACGGTGCGCCACGGCGGCTATGCCTTGGCCACACCCGACGAGCCGCTGCCCTTTGGCATGCCACCGTTCCAGATGACGCTGGACGACCCCTCGATGGCCGCGGTGCTCACGCACCTGCGTCAAAGCTGGGGCCACCGGGCCGGCGCGGTCACGCCGCTCGACCTGCACCGGCTGACCGATGGCCGACGGCCCTAGAGGCTGTTGCGCCACTGCGCCAGGGTGCGCAGCAGGCCGCCGTTGACCTGGTCCAGCGGGAACCCGGCGGTCTCGCACACCGCGGGCAGTCGCTGGACCTGGTCGAACGACTCGAGCCGGCAGGCGATGTCCAGGTAATGCGCATACGGCCCGGACTGGCGCAACAGCGCTTCGGCCACCGGCTCCGACAGCGGCACCCGCTTCAAGGCCGCAGCCAAGGGCTCCTGCGTCAACACGTCCAGCCGCGAAAACAGGCCCGTGAGGTAGATTTCGGTGGCCAGGTCGTGCTGCACGCCCGCGTCCATCAGCGCTTGCATCACCCGTCCCCGCAACACCAGCGCCAGGCGCACCGGCAGCAGTTCGCGGTCGGCCGACGAACCCGGCATCAGCTCCAGCAGCCAATCGCTCAAGCGGCGCTGCCCCAGCAGCATCAGAGCCTGTCGCACGGTGGTCACTTGGCGCGTGGCCCCGAACACGGGTGAGTTCACCAGCCGCAGCACCCGGTAGGTCAGCACCGCATCCTGGTGGATCAGGCCCTCGATCACATCCATCGACGCTTCGCGCATCAGCGCCTGCTGCACCCGCACCAGGGTGCGCTTGTCCACCGGCACACCGTAGCGGTGGTGGTCGCGCAGCACATCGTCTTCGGGCCAGCCGCACACGCCCCAGGCCTGCCGGTTGTCCAGGCAATGCTGCACCAGGGCGCGCGTGCCCAGGTCGCGGTAGAGCTGCCCAGCCAGCACCGGGCTGCCCTGTCCCTGGCGGGCAATGGCCTGCTGTGTTTGCACCACCTGCTCGGGCCACAGGTGCAAAAGGTAGCGGTGCTCGCTCTGGCCCGTGGCCGGCCACGGGCGGGCCCGCGCCAGGGGCGCGTCCTGCAACAGGCGATGCCCGAGGCGGTGCGCCCGCGCCAGCAGCTCAACCAGACCGGGGGGCTCGAGCTCGCCGAAATCGGGGATTTCGAGCCAGAAACCGTTGGGCGGGGGAACGATCAGGGCTTGGCGCAGCAGGGCCTGATCGGCAAAGGACACCACCAGGGTGGGCGACTGGTCAGACCATTCGTTGGCCAGCAGGGTCAGCAGGTGAGCGGCATCGACCGAGTCGGTGTGCAAGGCCCGCACGCGCAGGCGCACACCCATGAGTTGGCGACCCACCCCCCAGATGGGCTGGTAGGCGAAGGCCACATGCTCCAGCAAATTGAGTGACATACGTCATGCAATGTACTGGAACAACGAGAGTTTCTGCACCTGGGCGTACGACTGCAGCGCGGCTTGCAGGCCGAGCTGCTGGGTCTGGAACTCGGAGATGCCCTTGACCATGTCAAGGTCGGTCAG
>JAUWAE010000109.1 GCA_030602185.1 Comamonadaceae bacterium | reverse complement strand
GTGGGTGAGGAAGTCGACGTGCAACTGGGCGGCGGCATCCGCGACCTCGACACCATCGAGCGCTACCTCGACGCCGGCCTGCGCTACGTCATCATCGGCACCGCCGCGGTGAAGAACCCCGGCTTCCTGCAGGACGCCTGCACCGCCTTCCCTGGCCACATCATCGTCGGCCTGGACGCCAAGGACGGCAAGGTGGCCACCGACGGCTGGAGCAAGCTCACCGGCCACGAGGTGGTGGACCTGGGCAAGAAGTTCGAGGACTACGGCGTCGAATCCATCATCTACACCGACATCGGCCGCGACGGCATGCTGTCGGGCATCAACATCGACGCCACCGTCAAGCTGGCACAGTCGCTGACGATTCCCGTGATCGCCTCCGGCGGGCTGTCCAACATCGACGACATCCGTAACCTGTGCGCGGTGGAAGACGAAGGCGTGGAAGGCGTGATTTGCGGCCGCTCCATCTACAGCGGCGACCTGGACTTCGAGGCCGCGCAGCGCCTGGCCGACGAGCTCAACGGCTGACCATGACCCTGCCGCAGGCCACCCACCGCGACACCGTGTTCGGCGGCCTGCCGGCCTGTGAACTGAGCCTGCCGCAGGGCGACCGGGTGGTGGTGGCTCACCAGGGGGCCCAGGTGCTGTCGTGGGTGGCGGGTGGGCGCGAACGCCTCTACCTCAGCCCCCGGTGCGCCAGTGACGGCCACACCCCCATCCGGGGGGGCATCCCGGTCTGCTTCCCGCAATTCAACCGGCGCGGGCCTCTGCCCAAGCACGGTTTTGCCCGGCAACTGCCGTGGACGGTCGAAGAGGTCACGTCGGGCCCTGAATCCTTTGTCCTCACCTTGTCCCTGCGGGACGGCCCTGCCACACGGCAGTGGTGGCCCCAGGCGTTTGAAGCCCGCCTGCGCGTGTTGCTGGCGCCCGGTGAGCTGCGCGTGGGTCTGGAGGTGCACAACACCGACACCCAGCCGCTGGCCTTCACCGGTGCCCTGCACACCTACCTCGCCGTGTCTGACGTGGCGCAGGCCCGGCTCCACGGGCTGGGCGGTCAACCCGAATGGGACGCCGTGACCGACCGTCACAGCACCGCCGCACCGGAACTGCGCTTCGTTGGCGAATTCGACCGCGTCTATTCGGCGCCGTTCGAGCCGCTGACCCTGGAGGATGGCCCCCACACGCTCGAGATCGAGCAGGACTTCGACTGGGCGCAGACCGTTGTCTGGAATCCGGGCGCGACCCAATGCACCCACCTCTCCGATATGCCCGCCGATGGCTGGCAGCACATGCTGTGCGTGGAAGCCGCCCAGGTGTACGAGCCCATCGAGCTGGAATCTGGCGAATACTGGGAAGGTGCCCAGTGTTTGCGCGTGGTCTGACACCCGCACCCGACACAACCCCAACCATGCTAGCCAAACGCATCATCCCCTGCCTGGACGTGACCGGTGGTCGCGTCGTCAAGGGCGTCAACTTCGTCGAACTGCGCGACGCCGGCGACCCGGTCGAGATTGCCGCCCGCTACAACGAGCAGGGCGCCGACGAACTCACCTTCCTCGACATCACCGCCACCAGTGACGGGCGCGACCTCATCCTGCACATCATCGAAGCCGTGGCCTCGCAGGTGTTCATTCCCCTCACCGTGGGCGGGGGGGTGCGCACGGTGGACGATGTGCGCCGCCTGCTCAACGCCGGTGCCGACAAGGTCAGCTTCAACTCCGCGGCCATCGCCAACCCGCAGGTGATCCGCGACGCCTCGGCCAAGTACGGCGCCCAGTGCATCGTGGTGGCGATCGACGCCAAACGCCGCACGCCCGAGGACGAACAGCGCCTGAGCGCCAACGGCCTGCCGGTGGGCCCGGGCTGGGACGTCTACAGCCACGGCGGCCGCAAGAACGTGGGTCTCGACGCGGTAGCCTGGGCTGCCCAGATGGCCCAGTACGGCGCCGGCGAAATCCTGCTCACCAGCATGGACCGCGACGGCACCAAGATCGGTTTCGACCTCCCACTCACCCGTGCCGTCAGCGATGCGGTGCCCGTGCCCGTGATCGCCTCCGGCGGCGTGGGCGCGCTGGAGCACCTGGCCGAAGGCATCCAGCAGGGTGGGGCCGACGCGGTGCTGGCCGCCTCCATCTTCCATTACGGCGAATTCACCGTGCGCCAGGCCAAGGAAACCCTGCGCGCCCACGGCATTCCCGTGCGCTTGTGAAGGGTCCGCGCATGAACTGGCTCGATGCCGTGAAGTGGGACGACAAGGGCCTGGTGCCCGTCATCGCCCAGGAAAATGCCACCGGCGACGTCTTGATGTTCGCCTGGATGAACCGCGAGGCGCTGCAAAAAACCGCCGAACTCGGCCGCGCCGTGTACTTCAGCCGCTCGCGTGGCAAGCTCTGGTTCAAGGGCGAAGAGTCTGGCCATGTGCAGACGGTGCACGAAATCCGGCTCGACTGCGACAACGACGTGGTGCTGCTCAAGGTCACCCAACTGGGCCATGAGCCTGGCATCGCCTGCCACACGGGCCGCCACAGCTGCTTCTACCAGCGCCACGAAGGTGGCGAGTGGAAGGCCGTCGATCCGGTCTTGAAAGACCCTGAATCCATTTACAAATGAGCGCTACAGATACCCTGGACCGCCTCGCTGCGGTCATCGAAAGCCGCAAGCCTGCCCATGGCGGCGACCCGGAAAAAAGCTACGTCGCCCGCCTGCTGCACAAGGGACCCGATGCTTTCCTCAAGAAAATCGGTGAAGAGGCTGGCGAGGCCATGATGGCCGCCAAAGACCTGCAACACGGGCAGGGCACGCCCCAGGCCCTGGTGGGCGAGGTGGCCGACCTCTGGTTCCACAGCATGATCGCACTGGCCCACTTCGGTCTGAGCCCGGCCGACGTGGTGGCCGAGCTGGCCCGTCGCGAAGGCCTGGGCGGGCTGGAGGAAAAAGCCCTGCGCAAGGCGCGCGAGCGCGAGCAGCACGAGGCCGGCAAGCCCTGACCCCCTTTCCCAGCCGCCGCATGAACGACTACACCACCCTCGACGTGACGGCCAAGACGCCCGAACAACTGGCCAGCCTGCGCCGCCTCACGCTGCTGGTCTACATCCTGTACGCCCTGTCGTGGCTGGTGGGCATCAGCGCCATCGTCGCCATCGTCATCAACTACGTCAAGCGCGAGGACGCCGCCGGCACCCTGTACGAAAGCCACTTCACCTGGCAGATCCGCACCTTCTGGTGGAGCCTGCTGTGGTGCGTGCTCGGGGTGCTGACGTTGTTCCTCATGGTCGGCTTCGTCATTCTGTTCGTCGCGGCCATCTGGTCCGTCTACCGCCTGGTCAAGGGCTGGTTGTACTGGAACGACCGCCGCCCCATGCCTGTCTGAACCCTGTCCACCCTCTGCCATGAGCCACGACCCGAACTGCCTCTTCTGCAAGATCATTGCTGGCCAGATCCCCAGCCGCAAGGTCTACGAGGACGACGACCTCTACGCCTTCCACGACATCCACCCGTGGGCGCCGGTGCATTTCCTGCTGGTGCCCAAGCTGCACCTGCCATCGATGGCGCAACTGACCCCCGAGCACGAGCGCCTGATGGGCAAGATGATGGTGCTGGCCCCCCGGTTGGCGCTGGAGCAGGGCTGCAATCCCTATCCCGACGGTGGCTTCCGGGTCGTCTGCAACACCGGGGCCGAAGGCGGCCAGGAGGTCCACCACCTGCACGTGCACGTGATCGGCGGCCCCCGTCCCTGGGCGCGCGGTTGATCCGGCCACTTGATTTTTGACAGAACCTTCATACATATCAGGGACAATGGATATTTGCGCGGGCGGTGAACGGCCGGCGCGCACTAGAATCCAACGCATCGTTGGGGCGTTGCCCTACACACTGGAGTTTGACCATGGGTACTTTTTCCGTCTGGCACTGGCTGATCGTTCTGCTGATCGTCGTGCTGGTGTTTGGCACCAAGAAGCTGAAGAACATCGGCTCCGACCTCGGGGGCGCCGTCAAGGGCTTCAAGGACGGCATGAAAGAGGGCGGCACGCCCGAGTCCGACACCAAAGCCACCGCCCAGGTGGCCCAGGACAAGCCGGCTGCCGAGAAAACCACCATCGACGTCGAAGCCAAGACCAAGGGCTGAGGCCCTGACCGTGCCGGGTGGCGTGCCACCCGGTGCCATTCCCGCATTGAAAGCGCCGCATGATTGACTTGGGCATTTCCAAGCTCGCCCTCATCGGGGTGGTGGCCCTGGTGGTCATCGGGCCCGAAAAGCTGCCCCGCGTGGCCCGCACCGTGGGCACCCTGCTCGGCAAGGCCCAGCGCTACGTGGCCGACGTCAAGGCCGAGGTCAACCGCTCGATGGAGCTCGAAGAGCTCAAGAAGATGAAGGACACGGTCGAAAACGCCGCGCGCGACGTCGAGACCTCCTTGCACACCACCGCCAACGAGTTCGAGAAAGAGTGGTCCAGTGCCACCGCCGGCCTCGAGTCCAGCGACAGCGGCAGCTTCACCCCATCGGACGCCTACTCGATCGGCTCGCCGGTCTACCCCGAGTACAAGCACCCGAAAAAGAACTTCCGGCTCAAGCAGAAGGCCGTGCCCCAGTGGTTCAAGGCGCGCAACGGCATCCGCACGCGGACGCAGTCGGGCGCGGCCCGGGTCGCACGCTTCCGGCCCAAGTCCAAACCCCTCTGATCGCCCTTCATGTCCGAGCCGCAAGACAAAACCGACGAACTCGCGGGCACCGAGCAGCCGTTCGTGCAGCACCTCATCGAGCTGCGCGACCGCATCCTCTATGCCATGGCCGGCATCGGCGTGTGCATGGTGCTGCTGGCGATCTGGCCTGGCCCCAGCGGCCTGATCGACCTGATCGCCGTGCCCATCCGTACCCACATGCCGCCCGACGTCAAGCTGATTGCCGTCGGGGTGTTCACGCCCTTCTTTGTGCCGTTGAAGGTGCTGATGATGGCCGGCTTGCTGTTGGCCCTGCCGTGGGTCATGTACCAGATCTGGGCGTTCGTGGCGCCGGGGCTGTACAGCCACGAAAAACGCTTTGCATTGCCGCTGATCTGCTTCGGCAGCCTGCTGGCGTACCTGGGCATCGCCTTCGTGCAGTTCTTTGTGCTCGACAAGATGTTCGCCTTCATCCAGGGCTTCACCCCGTCGAGCGTCAATGCCACGCCCGACATCGCCTCCTACGTCGAGGCCATCCTGTCGCTCTACCTTGCCTTCGGACTGGCCTTCCAGGTGCCGATCGTGGTCATGCTGCTGGTGCGCTTTGGCATGGTCACGGTGGAAAAGCTCAAGAATTTCCGCGGCTATTTCATCGTCGTGGCGTTCGTGATCGCGGCCATCGTCACGCCGCCCGATGTCATCTCGCAGCTTGCCTTGGCGATCCCGATGTGCCTGCTCTACGAGCTCGGCATCTGGGGCGCGAAATGGTTCGTGCGCTCCAGCGCCAAGGCCGAAACGGGCGAGGCCGACGCCTGACCTGACCCGGCGCCCAGAGCGCCGGGCCGTTCACTGCTGACGCCGTGGGGCATTGCGTCGGCTGGGTGTCACCTTCAGCGTCTGTCGGCCGTCGCGCCGCTCCAGTTCGATGTCGGTGGCTTCGCCGGGCCGCAGTGCTGCCACGGCACCCAACAGACCCGGCACGTCTTTCACTGCCTGCCCGCCCACGCTCAGGATCACGTCGCCCGGGCGGATGCCCGCGGCGGCCGCGGGGCCGTTCTGCAGCACACCGGTGATGATCACCCCCTCCACCTGGCGGATGCCGAAGTACTGCGCCAGCTCCGGCGTCAGCTCCTGCGGCTCGACGCCGATCCAGCCGCGGGTCACCGAGCCGTCGCGCACGATCGCCTCCATCACGTTGCGTGCGGTCGAGGTCGGGATCGCAAAGCCGATGCCCATCGACCCGCCCGAACGCGAATAGATCGCGGTGTTGATGCCCATCAGGTGTCCGTTGACGTCCACCAGCGCGCCGCCCGAGTTGCCGGGGTTGATCGCCGCGTCGGTCTGGATGAAGTTCTCGAACGTGTTGATGCCGAGCTGGGTGCGGCCCAGTGCGCTGACGATGCCGCTCGTCACGGTCTGCCCCACGCCGAACGGGTTGCCGATGGCCAGCACCACGTCACCCACCTCCAGCTGGTCCGAATTGCCCAGCAGAATCACCGGCAGGTCGGTCAGTTCGATCTTGAGGATCGCTAGGTCGGTTTCCGGATCGGTGCCCACGGTGCGTGCGGCGGCACGGCGGCCGTCGCTCAACTGCACCTCGATCTCGTCGGCTTCCTCGACCACGTGGTTGTTGGTCAGGATGTAGCCCTCGGGGCTCACGATCACGCCAGAGCCCAGGCCGGTCTGTGGCTGCGGGTTGGCCTGCTGATCGCCGAAGAAAAAGCGGAACCAGGGGTCGTCGATGTGCGGGTTGCGTACCGGTGCCTTGCTGGTGCTGATGCTGACGACCGCCGGTGAGGCGGTCTTGGCGGCGGTGGCATAGCTGCTCGCCGACACCGCCTCGCTGCGCTCGCTGTCGCCCACCTCGAACACCGGCACGATGCTGGCGAGCACCGGCCGCTTGTGCAGCCACTGGGGTTTGAGCGTGGCCACGATGAACCAGGCCGCCAGAAGGACAGTGACGGCCTGGGAAAAGAGCAACCAGTAGCGTTTCATGCGTGCAGGGCAGAGAGAGGGCGACGGACTTGACCTGCGTCAAAGCCGTCAGGTCGGGGGCAGGGTTCAATCCGGGGAGATTTATCAACCACGACTCCGGAGAGAGCCATGAAAGCGATTGTGGACCTTTTTTCCACCGATTACGGTTTGTTCAGCATCGGTGTGATCCTGTTCGTGATTTTCATGGGGTGGTGGTTTTACCGGTTTTTTGCCCGCAAGATCGAGGAGTCTGAGCGCGCCGAGCGCCAGTCGCAGCCCTGAGTCCCGACAGCCCCTGCGGGTGCGACAATTCCGGGCATGACCGACACCGCACACAGCCGCGAGACCGAAGGCATCGCCACACAGGGGGTGGAGCGCACTGGCCTGAGCCAGGCGCTGGACACCTTGCTGGAGCCCGTCCGATTCAAGGACTATGGCCCCAACGGGCTGCAGGTGGAGGGTCGCGCGCGGGTGCGGCACTTGGTCAGTGGCGTCACGGCCAGCCTCGCGCTGATCGAGGCAGCCATCGCCGACGGTGCCGACGCGCTGCTGGTGCACCACGGCCTGTTCTGGCGTGGGCAGACCGGCTGCGTCACCGGCTGGATGCGGCAGCGCCTCGCCCGGCTGCTGGCGCACGACATCAACCTGTACGCCTACCACCTGCCACTCGATGCCCACCCAGAATTGGGCAACAATGCCCAGCTCGGTCTTCGACTGGGCTTTTCCCCTCTTGAAGGTGGCTGGGGCCGTTTCGGTGAGCAGGACCTGGGCTTCATCGGCCTGCCGCCGGTAGACCGCACGGCGGCACTCGCCGCCCATGTCGAGCGGGTGCTCGGGCGGCCGGTGACGGTGCTGGACACGGCCGATCGGCCCTTGCGCCAAGTGGCCTGGTGCAGCGGCGGGGCCCAGGGCTATTTCGAAGCCGCCATCGCCGCCGGCGTGGATGCCTTCCTCACGGGCGAAATTTCCGAGCCGCAGGCCCACTACGCGCGGGAGTGCGGTGTGGCCTACCTGGCTTGTGGCCACCATGCCACCGAACGCTACGGGGCCCCCGCGGTGGGCGAGGCGGTGGCCCGCCAGCTGGGCCTGACGCACCGTTTCATTGACGTGGACAACCCAGCGTGAACACCGTGCCGCTCTCGCAACGCCCCATCCTCATCACCATGGGCGACCCGGCCGGCATCGGCCCGGAAACCGTGGTGCAGCTGTTCCGGCGTTGGCCCGCGCTCACCCGCGGTTGCGTCGTCGTCGGGGGCGTGGCCTGTTTGCGCCGCGCCATCCAGGTCACTGGCGGGTCGTTGCCTGTCGCGGTGCTTCAGGCGCCCACCGACGTGGCCGACGTGCCCCCCGATTGCCTCCCTGTCTGGGCCGCCGGCGCCCTTGAAGGCCCGGTGCCGTGGGGTCTGGTGTCGGCCGCGGCCGGCCGCGCTGCTGCCGCTGCCATCGAGCAGGGCGCGCGCGCGGCGTTGCGTGGTGAGGCCGCTGCCCTGGTCACGGCGCCGATCCACAAAGAGGCGCTGGCGGCGGCCGGCAGTCCGCACCCCGGGCACACCGAATACCTGCAGGCACTGGCGGCCGAGCACCTGGGTGTGGCCCCCAGTGCGCTGCCGGTGCGCATGATGCTGTCCAACGAGGAGTTGCGCACGGTGCTGGTCAGCATCCACGTGTCGTTGCGCGAGGCGATCGAGCGGGTGACGGTGGACAACGTCCTGCAGACCTTGCGCATCACCCACCGCCACTGGCTCGAAGTGCTGGGCCGCCAGGGCTGTCGCATCGCGGTGGCGGGCCTCAACCCCCATGCGAGCGAGGGCGGGCTGTTTGGTCGCGAGGAGATCGATGCCATCGCCCCGGCGATCGTGCGGGCCCGTGCCGAAGGCATCGACGCCCACGGCCCT
>JAUWAE010000242.1 GCA_030602185.1 Comamonadaceae bacterium | reverse complement strand
ATCACGGAAAAGGTCATCAATGGCCTGAATGCCGCCAAGTGATGCTGCAGTCGTGACGGCCACACTCCGTGACATCCACGCCGCCCTGGGCGGCGTTTTACATGGTGATGCCGGCTTGACCATCCGGCGGATCGCGTCGCTTGAGGCGGCTGGCCCCGATGAGCTGTCCTTCGTGTCGCACGCGCGCTACGCGTCGCAGATTGCCACCACGAAAGCCGGCGTGCTGATCGTGCCACCGGCCCTGGTGGAGGCGGCCAGCGTGCGCGGCGCCTGCCTCGAAACCCCCGATCCCTACCTGTACTTCGCGCGCCTCACCCAATGGTGGCGTGCCCAGCTCGACGCCGAGGAAGCGCTCGAACCGCCGGCCGTCCATCCCTCGGCCAGTGTGCACCCGTCGGCCGTTCTGGGGGTGGGGGTGGAGGTTGGGCCCTATGCGGTAATCGAGGCCGGGGCGGTCGTGGGCGACGGTGCCCGCATCGGTGCCCATGCGGTGCTGGAGCGGCGTGCGCGCGTTGGCGCCGGCACCCGGCTGGGCCCCCGTGTCGTTGTCGGGCGGGACTGCGCCATCGGTGCGCGCGGCATCGTGCACGCCGGTGTGGTCATCGGCGCCGACGGCTTCGGGTTTGCCCCCCACCAGGGCGAGTGGATCAAGATCGAACAGCTTGGCGCGGTGCGCATCGGAGACGATGTGGAAATCGGCGCCAACTGCTGCATCGACCGGGGCGCGCTGGAAGACACCGTCATCGAAGACGGCGTCAAGCTCGACAACCTGATCCAGATCGGTCACAACGTCCACATTGGCCGGCACACCGCCATGGCCGGTTGCGTGGGGGTGGCGGGCAGCGCCAGAATCGGCGCGCACTGCACGGTCGGCGGCGGGGCGGTGGTGCTGGGCCACCTGACGCTGGCCGATCACGTGCACATTTCGGCCGCTTCGGTGGTCATGCGCTCCATCCTGCAGCCGGGCCAGTACAGCGGCGTCTTTCCCATCGACGACAATAAGAGCTGGGAAAAAAATGCGGCCACGCTGCGGCAACTGCACCGCCTGCGCGAACGCATCAAAGCATTGGAAAACCGATCATGATGGACATACACCAGATTCTCAAACAGCTGCCTCACCGTTACCCCTTCCTGCTGGTGGACCGGGTGCTGGAGGTGGAAAAAGGCAAGTCCATCAAGGCGCTCAAGAACGTCAGCATGAACGAGCCGCAGTTCACCGGGCACTTCCCGCACCGGCCGGTGTTCCCGGGGGTGCTGATGCTGGAGGCCATGGCCCAGACCGCTGCACTGCTGGCCTTCGACACGCTGGGCGTGACGCCCGACGACAAGACGGTGTACTATTTCGCCGGCATCGACGGTGCGCGCTTCAAGCGGCCGGTGGAGCCGGGCGATCAGCTGGTGATGGACGTGACGCTCGAGCGCATGAAGGCCGGCATTTTCAAGTTCAAGGGCACCGCCCGCGTGGGCGATGAAGTGGCCTGCGAAGCCGAGCTGATGTGCACCATGCGCACCATCGCCTGAGGCGGGCGGGCGCATGGCAGACATCCATCCCACCGCGCTGGTGGACCCGAAGGCGGAGCTGGACGGCGACGTCAGCGTCGGCCCCTACACGGTCATCGGCCCCCATGTGAAGGTGGGGGCAGGCACGCGCATCGGGCCGCACTGCGTCATCGAAGGCCACACCACCCTCGGGCAGGGCAACCGCATCTACCAGTTCGTCTCGCTCGGGGCCGACAGCCAGGACAAGAAGTACGCGGGCGAGCCGTGCGAGCTCATCATTGGCGACCGCAACACCATCCGCGAGTTCAGCACCTACCACATCGGCACGGTGCAGGGCGGCGGCGTGACGCGGCTGGGCAACGACAACTGGATGATGGCCTACACCCACCTGGCGCACGACTGCGTGGTGGGCAATAACACGATTTTTGCCAACAACGCGCAGCTGGCCGGGCACGTGGAGGTGGGCGACTGGGTGATCCTGGGCGGCTACACCGTGGTGCACCAGTTCGTGCGCATCGGCGCGCACGCCATGACGGCGATGTGCTCGTTGCTGTTTGCCGACGTGCCGCCGTTCGTGATGGCGCAGGGCCAGCCGGCCGCCGCGCGTTCCATGAACTTCGAAGGCCTGCGCCGCCGGGGTTTCTCGGCCGAGCGCATTTCGGCCGTCAAGGCGATGCACAAGGCGCTGTACCGCGACAACCTCACGCTGGAGCAGGCGCAGGCGCGCATGGCCGAACTGCCAACCCGTTACCCCGAGGCGGGCGCTGACGTGGCGATGATGCTGGGTTTCCTGCAAGGACTCTCCACCGACCGGGGCATTGTGCGTTGAGCCCGTCGCCCGCCACTTGCGATGTGGCGCTGGTGGCCGGCGAGGCTTCCGGTGACCTGTTGGCCGCACAGTTGCTCGGCGGCCTCAGGCAACGTTGGCCCGAGTGGCGCGCCGCAGGCATAGGCGGTCCGCAGATGCAGGCCCAGGGTTTTGACGCCTGGTGGCCCAGCGAAAAGCTGGCCGTGCGCGGTTATGTGGAGGTATTGCGGCACTACCGCGAGATCGTCGGCATCCGCCGCCAGCTGCGCGAGCGCCTGCTGGCATCGCCACCGCGGCTTGTCGTGGGGGTGGATGCGCCCGACTTCAACCTCGACCTCGAGGGTGATTTGCGCGCTGCCGGCGTGAAAACGGTGCACTTCGTGGCGCCGGCGGTGTGGGCCTGGCGGCCGGAACGCATCGAAAAAATCCGCCGCAACGTCGATCACCTGCTGTGCATCTTTCCTTTTGAGCCCGCGCTGTTCGAGCAGCATGGTCTGGCGGCCACCTACGTGGGGCACCCGCTGGCGCCGCTCATTCCCCTGGAGCCGGACCGTGACGCTGCAAGGCGGGCCATCGGCTTGCCGCAAGAGGGTGCGGTGGTGGCGCTGCTGCCCGGCAGCCGACGGGCCGAGATCGACCACCTGTTGCCCCGGTTCCTGGCCGCGGCGCGGCTGATGCTGGACGCCCAGCCGGGTTTGGTGTTTGTCTTGCCGGCCGTGCCGGCGTTGCAGCCGCTCATTGAGCAGCAGGTGTTGGCGGCCGGGCTGCAGGATCGTGTGCAGGTGACGCGCGGCGGTTCGCACACCGCGCTGGCAGCGTGCGACGCGACTTTGATCGCCAGTGGCACCGCGACCCTGGAAGCCGCGCTGTTCAAGCGCCCCATGGTCATCGCCTACCACATGAACTGGCTGTCGTGGAAGCTGCACCAGCGCAAGCGGTTGCAGCCCTGGGTGGGGTTGCCCAACATCCTGGCAGGCGAATTTGTGGTGCCGGAGCTGCTGCAGGAGGCTGCCACGCCTGCGGCCCTGGCGGAG
>JAUWAE010000288.1 GCA_030602185.1 Comamonadaceae bacterium | reverse complement strand
GTTCCGCAGAGCTGGCGGGTAGGTGGCACCGAGCCGTGTGGGCGACCCACGGCCCAGAGGAATGGCGGTCACGTCGGGGCAACCCGACGCACAGAATCCGGCGTACCGGCAGACTTCACACTTTATTCAGAAACGCTCGTGGGCGCCCAGCACGCGCCATTCGCCGGCGGCCAGGGTGCCCAGCGCCACCCGGCCCAGGCGCAGGCGGTGCAGAACGCAGGCCTGCAATCCTGCGCTGGCCAGCCAGTCGGGCAGGCGCTGCGGGGTGTAGGTTTTCACGGCCAGGCGCAGCCGGGTGCGGGCCGCACTCTGGCTGCCCACGCTCAGTTTCAGCAGCGGCGTGCGTGGCCCCCAGGCCATGTCGGCCTTGTGTTGCTCCAGCGTGGTCAGGGCGTCGGGCGCCACTTGGCCCGGTACGTCGACCACCCATTCGTGTTCCAGCAACGGGCCGTCTTCGCGCAGCACGCGCAACACGCCGGGGCTCTGTGCGAACACCGCCAGGCCACTGCTGGCCGCCGGCATGGGGCTGACGCAGCGCAGGTGCTTCAAGTGCCAGGGGCGCAGCGTGCTGTTCGGCGCCAGCAGGCCTTGCAGCGTTTGGTCGGGGGCCAGTGCCACGCCCACCGGTTTGTGCCAGACCAGGGTGATGGGCTGCAACGCCTCCACCCGCGCGTCGGGCGCAATGGACACGGTTTCCTCGCGCACCCGGCGTGCCGGGTCGTCGGCCATCGCGCCGTCCACCGTCACCCAGCCGCCTTCAATCAGGCGTTCGGCGTCGCTGCGCGAGCAGCCGCGCAGGGCCGCCACGCGCTTGGCCAGGCGTTCGCCGTCGGGTTGCACGGCCTCAGACATTGAAACCGCCCAGGCTCTCGATGCGCTCGACGTGGGCCAGCAGGGAACGCTTGGCGACCGGCCACAGCCGTTCGGGCACGTCGTCGTAGGCCAGCGCCACCCAGTCGTCGTGGCTGCCGTGCGGGAGTTGGCGCATGGCGGCGGCGATCTTGGCTTCGCGCTTGAGCCGGTGCTGCTTGAGCTGGGTCATGGCGCCGGGGGCGTTGCCCAGCCCATGCCCGTGGGCCGGCAGGATGAACTCGATGCCGTCCGACGCGCAGGCGGCCAGCAGCCGGTCCAGCGACTGCAGGTAGGCGTCCATGTTGCCGTCGGGCGGGTCGATCACCGTGGTGCTGCCGTTGAGGATGTGGTCGCCGCTGAAGAGCAGACCGTCTTCCTCCAGCACAAGGCAGACGTGGTTGGCGGCGTGGCCGGGGGTGTGGATGGCCCGCAGGGTGTGGCGGCCGTAAGGGCCTTCGAGCACCAGCCGTTCGCCGTCGGCCAGGGCACGGTCGGGGGCGAAATGGCTGTGGGCCCGGGCAGAAGGGGCGCTGGCCAGACCCAGGATGTCCGGTGCCGGGCGGCCCTGCTGGCGGCACAGGGCCTGCAAGGGCTGGGCGCCGGGCGAATGGTCGGGGTGGGAGTGGGTGCACACGATGTGGCGGATGTCGCCTCCGGCGGCGCGCCACAGCCGCTCCAGGTGGGGCTCGTCGGCCGGGCCGGGATCGATCACGGTGTAGCCAGTACCAGGTTCACCGACCAGGTAGCTGTTGGTGCCGGGCCCGGTCATGAAGCCGGGGTTGGGGGCGGTGACGCGCTGCACGTTCTTGAGCAGCGTGACCGGGCGTTCGTGCTGCCAGTCGAGGTGGTGGTTGAGCTGGCCGTCGGGGCAGGTCAGGGCGAGTTCGCCAAAGGGGGGCTCGTGCTCCATGTAGCGCACCTCTTTGCCCTCAAGCCAGCCGGCGCGCGGGCAGCTCACCCACAGCGGTTGTTCGGTGGCGCTGCAGGCCGCCAGCACGGCGTCCACGGTGGCGAAGGTGGCCAGCCGTTCGAGCGTGCGCACCGTGGGGAACACCATGTGGAACTGCCCGGCATGGTGGCGTTGCAGCGCTTCGGCGGGCTGTACCCACTGGGGCTCGAACTGCTCGGAACCGTCGGCTTCGGGCTGTTGCCCCTCGGGCATGCGTGCCACCAGGAAGGGCACGTCGAAGCGGCGCGGCAGGTCGCGGTCGGTGATCCAGTGGGCCAGCACGTAGACGTGGTCGGCTGCCAGGCTCAGGCCACGGGCGGCGCATTGGTCCACGAAGGGGCCGTGGCGGTCGAGTGCGGCCACGTCGGTGGCGTCAGCCCACTGGCCGTCGGCCCGGCGGGCCAGCAGCACACCCAG
>JAUWAE010000258.1 GCA_030602185.1 Comamonadaceae bacterium | reverse complement strand
CGCAGGAAGAACTGCATCTGCTCGTTGACCATGGTGTGGTTGATCACGAGCTTGTGGAAGTCGGTGCGCTGGGTCTCGTTGGGCAGTTCACCCTTGAGCAGCAGGTAGCAGGTGTCGAGGTAGTCGCAGCTGGTGGCCAGTTGCTCGATGGGGTAGCCGCGGTACAGCAGTTCGCCCTTGTCGCCATCGATGTAGGTGATGGCCGACTGGCACGACGCGGTGGACAGGAAGCCCGGGTCGTAGGTGAACATGCCGGTCTGGGCGTACAGCTTGCGGATGTCGATCACGTCCGGGCCGATGTTGCCGGCATACACCGGCAGTTCCACGCTGGGTGCCCCGTTGCTGAACGACAGGGTGGCTTTGTTGTCAACGAGCTTCATTCGACTTCCTTGTTGAGGGGGTGGGCTTCAGTGGGCCTGGGGCGTCCGCAGCTGCCCCAGCAGTTCCACGACTTCGTCGGTGGCCAGCGCGCCCTGCGGTTCGGTCCTGCGCAACAACAGATCCAGCAGGTCGTTGTCGGACAGGTCCATCAACGCATTCATGGCGCGGGCCTGGCGGTGGGTGATGCCAGATTCGTGCCTGGCAAAAAAGCGCTCGATGAACAGGTCGTTTTCGAGCAGGCCACGGCGGCAACGCCACCTGAGCTTGCTCAGGGCACGTTCGTCGAGCAGGGCGTGGTCGTCCATGGCCGGTGCGGGACTGTGCTCAGACCGAGCGCAGCACCATCATTTCCTTGATCTTGCCGATGGCCTTGGTCGGGTTGAGACCCTTGGGGCAGACATCGACGCAGTTCATGATGGTGTGGCAACGGAACAGGCGGTACGGGTCTTCCAGGTTGTCCAGACGCTCGCTGGTGGCCTGGTCGCGGCTGTCGGCGATGAAGCGGTAGGCCTGCAGCAGGCCGGCCGGCCCGACGAACTTGTCGGGGTTCCACCAGAAGCTGGGGCAGCTGGTCGAGCAGCTTGCGCACAGGATGCACTCATAGAGGCCGTTGAGCTCCTCGCGCTCCTCGGGGCTCTGCAGGCGCTCCTTCTCGGGCGGCTGGGACTGGTTGATCAGGTAGGGCTTGATGCTGTGGTACTGCTTGAAGAACAGCGTCATGTCCACGATCAGGTCGCGCACCACCGGCAGGCCGGGCAGCGGCTTCAGCACGATGTCGCCCTTGAGCGTGTTCATGTTGGTCAGGCAGGCCAGACCGTTCTTGCCGTTGATGTTCATCGCGTCCGAACCGCACACGCCTTCGCGGCAGGAGCGGCGGAAGGAGATGGTGGGATCCAGCTCCTTGAGCTTCATCAGCGCGTCGAGCAGCATGCGCTCGGTGCCCGACAGCTCGACCTCGATGGTCTGCATGTAAGGCTTGGCGTCCTTCTCGGGGTCGTAGCGGTAGATTTTGAAAGTGCGTTTGGCCATCTTGTGCTCCAACTCGGTGCGCGATTAGAAGGTGCGGACCTTCGGCGGAATAGATTCCACCGTCAGCGGCTTCAGATTGACGGGCTTGTAGGTCAGGCTGTTGTCGGCGCTGTGCCACAGGGTGTGCTTCATCCACTCCTTGTCGTTGCGACCCAGCGGGAACTCGGTGTCGTCGGCCGGGCGCTCGTAGTCGTTGACGGTGTGGGCACCGCGGCACTCGTGGCGGGCAGCGGCCGAGGTCATGGTGGCCTGGGCGGCTTCGATCAGGTTCTCGACTTCCAGCGCTTCGATGCGGGCGGTGTTGAACACCTTGGAGGTGTCCTTCAGACCGATCGCTTCCACGCGGGCGCGCAGGGCGTTGATCTTCTTCACACCTTCGTCCATGCTGGCCTGGGTGCGGAACACGCCGGCGTGCTGCTGCATCGAGGCGCGGATGTCGTTGGCCACGGTCTGCGCGTATTCGCCGTTCGGGTGGCTTTCCAGGCGGGCCAGGCGCGCCAGGGTGCGGTCGGCGGCGTCTTTGGGCAGGTCCTTGAACTCGGCCTTCGGGTTGACGTTGGCGACGATGTGGTTGCCGGCGGCACGGCCGAACACCAGCAGGTCGAGCAGCGAGTTGGTACCCAGGCGGTTGGCGCCGTGCACCGACACGCAGGAGCATTCGCCCACCGCGTAGAGGCCGTTGACGATTTTCTGGCCACCGTTGCCGTCGGGCACGACCACCTGGCCGTTGATGTTGGTCGGGATGCCGCCCATCTGGTAGTGGATGGTGGGCACCACAGGAATCGGCTCCTTGGTGATGTCGACGTTGGCGAAGTTGACGCCGATTTCGTACACCGAGGGCAGGCGCTTGTGGATGGTGGCTGCGTCCAGGTAGCTGAAGTTGAGCAGCACGTGGTCCTTGTTGGGGCCGCAGCCACGGCCTTCCTTGATTTCCTGGTCCATGCAGCGGGACACGAAGTCGCGCGGCGCCAGGTCTTTCAGGGTGGGCGCGTAGCGCTCCATGAAGCGTTCGCCTTCGGAGTTGACGAGGTAGGCGCCTTCACCACGGCAGCCTTCGGTCAGCAGCACGCCCGCGCCGGCCACGCCGGTGGGGTGGAACTGCCAGAACTCCATGTCCTGCAGCGGGATGCCGGCGCGCGCCGCCATGCCCAGGCCGTCACCGGTGTTGATGAAGGCGTTGGTGGAAGCGGCGTAGATGCGGCCGGCGCCACCGGTGGCTAGCATCACGGTCTTGGCCTCGAGGATATAGGTCTCGCCGGTTTCCATTTCCAGCGCGGTCACGCCCACGACATCGCCTTCGCTGTTGCGGATCAGGTCCAGCGCCATCCATTCCACGAAGAACGTGGTGCGGGCCGACACGTTCTGCTGGTACAGGGTGTGCAGCATGGCGTGGCCGGTGCGGTCGGCGGCGGCGCAGGCGCGCGGCACGGCCTTTTCACCGTAGTTGGCGGTGTGGCCGCCGAACGGGCGCTGGTAGATGGTGCCGTCGGGGTTGCGGTCGAACGGCATGCCGAAGTGT
>JAUWAE010000042.1 GCA_030602185.1 Comamonadaceae bacterium | reverse complement strand
TGTGGGCGGCGGCGGAGGTGGCGACGGCAGCAGCTTCGTGCGGTTGCTGCGCATCGCCGAAGGCGTCTCGCCGCTGAGCTACGAATACAACGTGGAAGACCGTCCGCCGATCGATGACGTGCGTGGCACCGGCGGCGTCATTGGCGCCGAAGCTGTGCCCGTGCCGGGTGAAGAGCCGGTAGAGCCGCCACCGCCACCGCCACCGCCACCGCCACCGCCACCGCCACCGCCACCGCCACCGCCACCGCCACCGCCACCGCCACCGCCACCGCCACCGCCGCCGCCGCCAGCGTACCCTGCCGCGGAGGACGACAATGAAACGGCCATCGTCGCCGTCACCCGCACCGGCGGCGAGTTCAACGCCGAGGCGCGCATTGCCGGCCACGGTCCCAACGTGCTCAGCGGCCATCTGGACAAATGGATCGCCAGCGACAACTCCTTCCACCTTGTCCACGGTGGCGAGAGTGAGCTCAAGCCCAGTTTCGTCATCACCGACGTGGCGCGTTCCGACGCGTCGTTCGACTACGTGGCTACGCCGCAGTTTTCGGTCAACGCCAACGACACCTTCCAGTTCACCCTGCGCCCCAATGACGACCTGGTGCAAGACGCCGCGCTCGACCAGTTCCGCGCCGCCGTGTACCAGCGCACCGGCGACGGCTGGAGCTACGTGGCAGACATCACCGACCCCAACGCCGACGGCATCTTCAGCCACACCTTTGCCGATGGCGGCGACTACCGCATCCAGTTCACGCTCAACGACGTGACCAACGGCCAGGCCGCCGCCGAGGTGCAGATCGACTCCGACCACTACTTCTCCACGCCCGTGAACGACGTGGTGGACATCGTGCCCGCCACCGGCAACATCTTCAGCAACGACACCCTGGGCGATGGCGACTTCAGCCAGCACAGCTGGAGCTTCGACGGCGGGCTGGTGGACCCCGACACTGGTATCGTCACCATGGCCGGCTCGTATGGCAACCTGGTGGTGGAGCCCGATGGCGACTACGCCTATACGCCCCACGGCACTGGCGGTGGGCTGGATACCTTCAGCTACACCCTCACCGACAGTGACGGGGACTACGACACCGCCAACCTCAACATCAGCGTGGGTTACACCGTCAATGGGCTCGAGCCCGCCGCGCCACTGCTGGCGGCCAGCAGCTACAGCTTTGGTGGGGCCGAGGCCACCGACCTGCCCGACTTTTCCATCGACAGCGACGGCGACGGCATTCCCGACGCGCTCGACACCGACGACGGCTTCACCCTGGCCCATGTGGACGAAGGCGGCGACAGCTTCGACCTGAGCGACCTGCTCGACGTGCCCGAATTCAGCGCCCAGGTGCTGGACCAGTACCTCAGCTTTGGCGAGAACGATGCGGGCCATGCCGTCATGCAGGTGGCCTCCGGTGCCGACCTCAACGGCGACGGCATTCCCGACGCGCTGCAAACCCTCACCTTCGACAACGTCAGCCTGCTGGAGCTGCAAGCCTACGCCGGCGGCAGCAGCGACGTCGAAATCATCCAGAAACTGCTGGACAACGGCAACCTGCGCAAAGACGCCTGAGCCGCCCTGCAAAACTGTACTTAAGTCCAATGGCCGCAGCACTTACCGGGGGTAAGCTGCGGCCATATCCATAAGCAGGAGTGTTTCCATGGCCCAAGCCACCGTACTGTCTGTCACCGGTAACGCCGTCGTCGTCCAAGCCGACGGCACCACCCGCGCCCTCAAGGTGGGCGACGTCATCCAGAAAGGCGAAACCATCCGCACCGCCGCCGGTGCCCGGGTGGAGTTGATGATGGAAGACGGCCAGGTGCTGGCCATGGGCCCCAACCAGGCCGTGCGCGTGGACGAAACCATGGCGCAAACCCAAGACACCCCCACCACGGCCGATGCCGCGGTGCAAACCGGCACCATCGACCAGATCACCCAGGTGCTGGAGCAGGGCGGTGACCTGACCGAAGAGCTGGAAGCCGCGGCGGCCGGCGCCGGCGGTGGTGCCGGTGGGGATGGCAGCGACTTTGTGCGGTTGCTGCGTGTAGTGGAAGGCGTGGACCCGCTGGCTTACGACTACACGTTTGACCCGCAAGGCGGGCCGGACGAGGTGCTGCTGAGTTCTGCTGCACCAGAGGCCGACGAGCCCGTGGTGGGCACCGTGACCTTGCGCTACATACTGCTGGACGACAACGGCCAGCCGTTGCGTGACCCGAACGGGGGTTTTGTTTATATCGACGGCGATGACGTGATCGAGGGCACGCCGGTGGGCCTCGTGGCCCAAGTTGACGTGCCGCCCACCGGCTCGCCGCTGGTGCTGACCTTGAGCAACGGCCAGACGATCACCATCCCGGTGGGTGAGGGCGCTGGGTTTGTGCCGCTCGAAATCCGTGGTGACGACCAATACATCCAGGGCCGCGACTTGGTGGATGTGGCCGTGACCGGCGCCTCGGGAGGCCAGTACGATCAGCTGAACATCGACCAGAGCACCAACATTGGTGTGGTGGATGACAACGATCCGACCGCTGTTACGCTGAACAGCCCGACGGTGGACGAAGGCGGCAACGTCACGATTACGGCAACGGTTGATAACGCCCCGCAGGGGAGCAACTTGGTGCTGACGCTGAGCAACGGCCAGCAGATCACGATCTTGGCGGGCGAGACCAGTGGCAGTGTGACATTTGCCGTGCAAGGTGACGATCCTTATGTGGATGGTGAGGCGTTCGAGCTGACGATCGACAACGCGGCAGGAGGCAACTACGAAGACCTCGACATCAGCGCAGTGGCAGCGGTGACGGTGCAAGACACGATCGACACGGTGAACCTGACGATCGAAGGCGGCGAGGTCAATGAAGCGCAAGAGATCGTCTTCACGATCAAGCTGGACACCGAGCTCGAGGACGACCTGGAAGTCACGCTGAGCAACGGAGCGGTGATCACGATTGCGGCGGGTGCGACGAGCTACGAGTACACGCTGGCGGCGCAGGGTGACGACGTCTACCAAGACGGCGAGACCGTGACGCTGGGCATTGACAGTGCGGCAGTGGCCGGCCAGACCTTCGAAAACCTGGTGATTGGAGCGCCGGCCGATGTGGTCATCAGCGACACGATCGACACAACAACAGCCACCCTCTCTGGGAACGGCTCCATCCAGCAGGGCGGAAGCGTCGAATACACCGTGGATCTTAGCGATCCAGTTCGTGAAGGAGACGCCCCCGTCATCGTGACGCTGTCCAACGGGCTGACCATCGAGATCACGGCCGGTACCACTGGCAAGGTTACAGATACCAACCCACAAGACGGGCAAGTGGTTTCCATTGAAACCGTGACCCAGACCCCCACCGAGGATTTGCCAGGAAGCTTCGAAAAACTCGACAAGGTCGGAAGCGTCACGGTAGATATCGACTACGACGTAACCATCACCGGCATCGGTGCTACCGGTGGCGACCAGACCGTCTACGAGAACGACCTGGCGAAAGGAACCAGTCCTGACGCTTCCGCTTTGCGTCAGACCGGCACCTTTACGATCACGGCGCTTGACGGTATTGCGAGTGTTTTGATCCAAGGTACTTCTGTAGATTACTCGGCATTGGCGGCTTCGGGTTCCAGCCCAATCACCATCACCGGTACCTATGGCACTTTGGTCATTACCGGTTACCAAGGTACGATTAAGGGCGGTGAAGTCAGTTACACCTACACCTTGAATAAAACGGTGGACAACGACAGTCAGTCTGGTGCCACTGGTATTGACTTTATCGAGAAGTTCAACATCAAGGTCACGGATACGGACGGCGACAACAGCGCAAAGGATCTGACCGTCCGTATTGTTGATGATGTGCCAGTGCTCGATGTTCGCAACACTTATGTTGCTAACCAGGCCACAGGTGCTTCCGTGGGGACGTTGGTGAACATGGGCGCTGATGTGGGCGCATCGACTGGCACGACCACAACCTCGTCTGTGACTTGGACCTCTGTTGCCGCAAAGATCACCACCACCTCAGGCGTATTGCAAAACGCGACGTTGACATCTGCGGGTGAAGACGTGTTGATCACGCGTGAAGGCAATAAAATTTTAGGTAAAACCGAAGATGGTGATTCGATTTTCACCATCACCGCCAATGCCGATGGCACTTACAGTGTTCAAGTGCATAGAGCGATAGATAGCTCCAAACTGTTTGATACTGATGGCCGGGTTATTTCTTATGGCACAGGTAAGGCTGGCGGGTATATATTGTATGAAGGGGAGGGAAATCAGCTGCAGAAGGTTGCTTCAGTAGACAGTCCGCAAGACGGGTGGTTGGTGAAGTTCTCTGCGGTTGGTAGCGAAATTAACATGAGCGCCAATGGTATGGGCGTAGATTCTGGCGTGATAAAAAGCGGCGACCGAATGATTATTGATGTTAATGATGAGAAGCAGTTCTCTGCAGTGAAGATCAGCTTTAATCAGCAAATTGGCAATGGTAATGCGCAATATATTGCCTACTTTGCAGATGGGAGTGCAACTCAGCCAATCAATATTACTACTTCAATGTTGCAGGGTGGGAGTCTGAATGACCTTTTCATACAAGCGCCATCGGGGACATATATCGATAAAGTAGAGATAATTGGGGTGGGCGGTGGAAGTACAAACTTCAAGATTGACGGCTTGAATTTCTTCTTGCTGGATGTCAATAGAATACCTTCACTTGATTTGACTTTCGATGTGAAAGACAGCGATGGGGACGCTATCCAAAATGGCAGTGTGACTGTGACGTTTGACGTCACCCCATCCATCGTAGAAGGCACTGCCGGTAACGATGCTGTGGGCGGAACTTCAGGTCACGATACCTTGGTCGGAGGTGCTGGTAACGACATCCTGATCGGCGGACTCGGAAACGATATCCTGGAAGGCGGCGCTGGTGCCGACGTCTTTGTCTGGAAACTGGGTGACGCTGGGGCTTCCGGTGCCAAGGACGTCATTCGTGATTTCAATGTGGCAACCGATGCGCCGTCGAAGGGGGGTACTGGCGACGTGATCGACATTCGCGACCTCATTGATGTTGCCGAGAACGCCACTTCGCTTGCGCCGTATCTGAGTTTTGCCAATGTGGACAACAAGTTGGCGTTGGTGGTGGATGTGGATGGTTCCGGGTCCGGGACGATCAAACAGACCATCGTCTTTGACAACGTGGATGTGACGTCCAATAATCTGCAGGCTGCAAAAGACGCATTTGGCGCAGCCATGGGGTTGTCCGGTACGGGCTTGTCAGATACTCAACTGATCAACAAGATGCTCACAGATGGGCACTTGAAGACCGACTTGTAATCTCTTTCCGCAGCTCTGACTCCAAGGCTAAGGGATCCATCTTGCAGATGGATCCCTTTTTGGTTTGGGTCTGTGGAGATGTTCACCAAGAGCGCAACAGGCCTCTGGCGAACAGGTCAGCATTTGTTGAGGCAGATATTCAACCCACTCCCGGCCCCGTCGCCCCATCAAACCCCAGCTGCGCCAGCAGCGGCAGATCGTCCTTGCTTTCCACGCCCAGCGCAATCACGGTAATGCCCAGCGCGTGGGCCATGCTGCACAGGCCCTTGAGGAATTCCTGGTTGCCCGCGTTGCCGCTGATGCCGCGGATGTAGCTCGGGTGCACCTTGATGTAGTCCAGCCCCAGGCCGGCGAGCTTGTCGGTTTCGGCAAAGCGCTGGCCAAAGTACTCGATGCCCACCCGGCAGCCCAGCGCCTTGAGGCTGCGCGCCAGATCCCGGAAAGCGTCGAACTGCTTGAACACGCCGTACTCGGGCACCTCGAACAGCAGGCGCCGGCACAGCTCGGGGTAGCCCTGCAGCAGCTGCACCAGTTGGTGGCGGAAGCCAAAGTCCGAGATCGTTTCGGCCGACAGGTTCACCGCCACGTCGCCCGCGCCTTGGCGCAGGTGCTCGATGGCCAGCTTCACCACGCCCAGGTCGATGGGCGCGGTGAGGTTGAGGTTGGCCGCCATGGGCATGAAGTCGCCGGCCGACAGCAGCTGGCCCGAGGCGTCCATCTGCAGGCGGATCACGCCTTCCTGGTGCAGCGGCTGGGCCTGGTCGCCGCGCACCACCGGGAAGAAGGCCAGGCTCAGCTGGCCACCGTGCACCGCTTCGGTCAGCAGGGTGCGCCATTGCTCGGCCGGCATGGTGAGTTTGTTGCTGCCGTCTTCCACCGCGTGCCAGCTGTTGGGGCCTTTGGCTTGGGCCTGGGCCAGCGCCTGGTCCACCCGGGTGAGCAGGTCGCCCAAGCCCTGGTGGCGCACGTAGGGCACCGCCGCCAGGTGGAACAGGTCGGGGAATTCGGGCTCCCAGTGCGGCAGCCAGTCGCGGCACAGGCGTTCGTAAATGTCCTTGGCCGCTTCGGTGGGTGAGCTGAAGGTGGGGCAGACCACCGCAAATTCGCCACCCTTCACCCGGCCGGCGCGCTGGCCGGGGTGGTCGTTGCCGCTGTGGTAGAGCACCTGCCCCAGCTCGCGCAGCAGCTGGTCGGCGCGTTGGTGGCCAAACTTGGCGTTCAATTCGTTCAGGTAGGCCAGCCGCACCATCACCAGCGTGCCGGTGGAGCCAAACTGCTCGCCGGTCAACATCTCGCGCAGGTGCGAGAGGAAGTATTCGCGGTTGGCAATGCCGGTCACCGGGTCGCGGTTCACCTTGGTGCGCAGCGCATCCAGCCGGGCCGACTCTTCGGCAAACATGGCCTTCAGGCGGCCCACCATGTCGTTCATGGCACGGGCCACGGCGCGCAGCTCGGGCGTGCGCGGCTCGTTCACCGTGAGGAAGCGGCGCTCGGCAATGGCATGGGCCTGGCCCACCACCTCGCCCAGCGGCCGGGTGATCACGCGGATGGCAAAGGTGCCCGCCACGCCGGTGAACAGGCTGCCGAGCACGAACCACAGCAGAAGCTCCAGCGTGCCTTCCCACAGGCTTTTGTAGGCGTACTGTTCGTGGCTGGCCAGGCTGATGGTGCCGTACTGCTTCCAGCCGTCTTGAATGAGCGCCTGGCCCGGCTGCACCTGGATGGGGATGAGGTTGGCAAACCACTGCGGCGCGCCTTCCAGCTGGCCGTCGTACACCTTCTCCACGATCACCTCGCCGGTAGGCGAGGTGACGCGGATGAAGCGGTAGTGCCCCACGTCGAACTGGGCCGAGACCTGCAATTCCACCGTCACCGGGTCTTTGTCGAGCTGGGTGAGCGACAGCGCCAGCGAGGTGGCGTTGTCGATGTTCTTCACCTGCAGCTGCTGCTCCAGGTAGTGCCGGGCCGACAGCACGCTCACCACCAGGCTGCCCCCAAAGGCCAGCGTCATGACCAGCGCAATCGCGATCCAGAGTTGTTTGATGAGTGACATGGTCTTACCCCTCGGGTGTAGGTGGCGGGCGGTGCTTCACAGCCCTTCTTGTTTCATGCGGTCCAGCACTTCGCGCCATTTCGACAGCCGGGCCGTGGGGTCGGCCGACGAGGCCTGTTGCCCCGCCACCCACAGGCCCTGGTGGTTGAAGCTGAACACGGGTTGCAGGTCGGGCCGGCGCGAGGCCGGCCGCACGCTGGTGATGAGGTTGTCAAGGATGACCGGTTCGCCGGTCGGGTCTTCATAGTAGCCCAGCACCATGTGTGCCTCGGTCTTGGCACCGGCGGTGCGCGCACGCACGTAGATCATGCGCAGCTTTTCGTTGGGCACGCCCAGCATCAGCAGGCTCATGTACTTGGCAATGGAATAGTCTTCGCAGTCGCCGGCGGCGCGGCCCATGAACTCGAGCGGGGTGGCCCAATAGTCGTTCTGGCCCCACACCACCGGGTCGAGCTCGTAGAGTATGCGCCGGTTGAAAAACGTGTTGACGGCGTTGAGTTGCTGGTCCACCGGCAGACCGCGCGATTCTTCCAGCATGCGCCGCCAGGCGGTCACCGTCTGCTCGGCCTGGGCGCCGTAGCGCTCGCGCGCCAGCGACTGCATGCGGTCGAGGTTGGGCGTGGCCCCAGTGAGCCCGATGGCCAGCCCCAGCGCCATGCAGCTGCCCAGCCACAGCATGAGCCGTGTGCGCAGCAGGCGGGCGAGGGCATTCACGGCCATGGGGCTAGTGCGGAAGCCACAATTTTGCAAATGGTGCACCAAAAGACCTTGACTGGCGATAGGATAGCGCAAGACAATCAAGAGTCGAAGTGATTCGAATGATACTTGGGTGTCTAAAGTAAGTCTTGCGCTGCTGGGAGCCAGTGGCGCGCCATCCGGAGGAAACCACCATGAAAACCCCTGCCGCCCTCAGCGCGGTCGCCGCTGCTGTCGTCTTGTTCAGTGCCCAGTCGGCCCTGGCCCAAGCGCTGCCCCAACCCATGATCGAGGCCATACGCCAGGCCGTCACCACCAACCCCGAAGTGCAGGCCCGCTGGCACAACTTCACCGCCGCCGATGCCGAAAAAGACGTGGCCAAAGCCGGCTGGCGGCCGCAGGTGGACCTGACGTATGGCGTGGGCGTGGAGCGCAACAAGGGCCCGGGTGCGTTGCCCAATGGCGACACCGGCACCTACAACCGCCACGGCGGTGCCCTGACGCTCACGCAAACCCTGTTTGACGGCTTCTTCACCAAGAACGAGGTGGAGCGCCTGAGCTACGCCAAGCTGACACGTTACTACGAGCTGCTGGAAGCCGCCGAGACCGTGGCCCTGGAGGCCGCCCGCGCCTATGTGGACGTGGCCCGCTACTCGGCCCTGGTGAACGAGGCCAAGCAGAACTATGTCGAGCACAAGCTCACCGCCACGCAGATCGAGGAACGCGCCACCGCCGGCGTGAGCCGCCGCGTCGACACCGACCAGGCCACCGGCCGTCTGGCACTTGCCGAGTCCAACCTGCTGACGGAAGTGTCCAACCTGCACGACGTGAGCGCGCGCTACCTGCGCATCATGGGCACCATGCCGCCAGCCACGTTGCCGGCGCTGCCCGAAGGCCTGAAGCTCAAGGGCATGCCCGCCAGCATGGCGCAGGCCATGTCCGAAGGCTTGCCCAACAGCCCCACCATCAATGCCGCCTACGAAAACGTGCGTTCCACCCGCACGCAGATCGAATCGCGCAAGGCGGGCTACTGGCCGCGGGTCGATTTCCGCATCCGCCAGACCTGGGGCCGCGACATCGACAACGTGCCGGGCAGCACCCGCGACACGGTGGCCGAAGTGCTGCTCAACTACAACCTGTACCGCGGTGGCGCTGACAAGGCCCGCGTGGCGCAGGCGGTGGAGTTCAACAAGCAGGCCCGCGACCTGCAGGAAAAGGCCTGCCGCGACGTGCGCCAGACCCTGGCCATTGCCTACAACGACGTGGTGCGCCTGAACGAGCAGATGGGCTACCTCGACCAGCACCGCCTGTCCACCGAAGTGGCCCGCGAAGCCTACCGCCAGCAGTTCGACATTGGCCAGCGCACCCTGCTCGACCTGCTGGACACGCAGAACGAATACTTCGAAGCCAGCCGCGCTTACATCAATGCGCAGTACAACGAATTCCTGGCCCAGGCCCGTACGCTGGCCAGCATGGGCCGGCTGACCGAGTCGCTCGCCGTGAGCCGCCCCGACCAGCCGACGCTGCAAGACCTGGGGCAGGACCGTGGCCTGCTGCCGCCGGAAGAGCTGTGCCCGTTTGAAACGCCGGCGGTGCTGGAGATCGACAAGGCCAAGGCGGTAGCCGATGCCCCGGTGCGCGCCCGTCCGACCGCGGCCGCCGCGCCGGCAGCCCCGGCCGCCGCAGCGGTGCCTGCGCCCACCAAGGTAACGTTCTCGTCCGACGCGCTGTTCGACTTCGACAAGGCCGTGCTCAAGCCCGAAGGCAAGAAGAACCTGGACGGCCTGGTGGCCAAGATCAAGGGCGTGAACCTGGACGTGGTGATCGCCGTGGGCCACACCGACAGCATGGGCCCTGACGCCTACAACCAGCGCCTGTCGCTGGCCCGTGCCGAAGCGGTGAAGGCCTACCTGGTGAACCAGGGCGTGCCGGCCGACCGCGTGCGCACCGAGGGCAAGGGTGAAAGCGAGCCCGTGGCCAGCAACGACACCCGCGAAGGCCGTGCCAAGAACCGCCGCGTGGACGTGACGGTGCTGGAGGCGGCCCGCTGACCGCCTGAGCTCAGACGCCTGCCGCGTGGGCCTGCTGGTCCGCGTGGTAGGAGCTGCGCACCATGGCGCCCACGGCGGCGTGGCTGAAGCCCATCTCGTAGGCCTTTTCCTCGAACATCTTGAAGGTGTCGGGGTGCACGTAGCGGCGCACCGGCAGGTGGTGGCCGCTGGGCGCCAGGTACTGGCCGATGGTCAGCATGTCGATGTTGTGGGCGCGCATGTCCTGCATCACCTGCAGGATTTCCTCGTCCGTCTCGCCCAGCCCCACCATCAGCCCGCTCTTGGTGGGGATGTGCGGGAACAGCGCCTTGAACTTTTTGAGCAGGTTCAGGCTGAAGGCGTAGTCCGAGCCCGGGCGAGCTTCCTTGTACAGGCGCGGCACCGTCTCCAGGTTGTGGTTCATCACGTCGGGCGGGGCGGCCTTCAGGATCTCCAGCGCGCGGTCGTCGCGGCCGCGGAAGTCGGGCACCAGCACCTCGATCTGCGTGCTGGGTGAGAGTTCGCGGGTTTTCTGGATGCAGGCCACGAAATGGCCGGCACCGCCGTCGCGCAGGTCGTCGCGGTCCACGCTGGTGATGACCACGTACTTGAGCTTGAGGGCTGCGATGGTCTTGGCCAGGTTCTCGGGCTCGTTCACGTCCAGCGGGTCTGGTCGGCCGTGGCCCACGTCGCAGAAGGGGCAGCGGCGGGTGCACTTGTCGCCCATGATCATGAAGGTGGCCGTGCCCTTGCCAAAGCATTCGCCGATGTTGGGGCAGCTGGCCTCTTCGCACACCGTCACCAGCTTGTTCTGGCGCAGGATGTCCTTGATCTCGTAGAAACGGGTGCTGGGCGAGCCTGCCTTGACGCGGATCCATTCCGGTTTTTTCAACACTTCGGCCGGCACCACCTTGATCGGGATGCGGGCCGTCTTGGCCTGGCTCTTTTGCTTGGCGGTGGGGTCGTACTGGTCGGCGGGGGCCGCTTCGCGGACGGTGGGGGGGGTGCTCATGGGCGGGGTTCCGTTGGGGCTCAGGGGGTCAGCAGGGCGCGGAGCTGGTGGGCGAACACCTGGGCCACGTCGTCCCAGGTGGCCGATACCCCGATTGTAGAAAGGTCGACCGTGCGCAGGCCTGCGTAGCCGCAGGGGTTGATGCGGGAATAGGGCTCCAGGTCCATGGCGACGTTGAGGGCGACGCCGTGGTAGGTGCAGTGGCGGTGCACCTTGATGCCGAGCGCCGCGATCTTGCCCAGCCCGGCGAACGGGTCGCCGCCAGGCTGCGGGCCGGTGAGGGCGGCATGGTCGAACGGGTTGGCCAGCCGCACGTAAATGCCGGGGGCGCTGGCCACACGGTGGCCGGTCACGTCCCAGTGGCGCAAGGTGCGGATCACCGCTTCTTCGAGCCGGTAGACGTATTCCTTGACGAAGTAGCCGGCGCGCCGCAGGTCGATCAGTGGGTAGGCGACCACTTGGCCGGGGCCGTGGTAGGTGACTTGCCCGCCGCGGTTGGTGGCCACCACCGGGATGGCGCCGGGCTGCAGCACGTGGTCGGCCTTGCCGGCCAGCCCCTGTGTGAACACGGGTGCGTGTTCGCACAGCCAGAGCTGGTCGGGTGTGTGGGGCAGGCGCTCGGCGGTGAAGCGCTGCATGGCCTCGTAGGTGGGCGCGTAGTCCACCCGGCCGAGCCAGTGCAGCGCCGGGGCCGGCACGGTCACAGCACCACCTTGACCATGGGGTGGGTGGTGAGGGTGCGGTAGAGCTCGTCGAGCTGTTCTCGGCTGGTGACGCGCACCGTGATGGTGAGGCCGAGGTAGTTGCCGCCCCGGCTGGGGCGGTGCTCGATGGTGGCGGGGTCGAATTCGGGGTCGAACTGGGTGGCCACATGGGTGATGGCGGCAGCGAAGCCTTCGACGTGCAGCCCCATGACCTTGATCGGGAAGTCACAGGGGTATTCGATCAGCGACTGCTCGGGCGGGATGGCGGTCATGGTCGGGAGCGGGTTGAGGGTGGCAGGGTCCAAAACTGGATTATCCCGCGCAGGCCGCCGGCGCGTCGTGCCGCAGGGCCTTGACGCTCCAGTGGGGTTTCTACGTATAATCCGAGGCTTTGCTGGACCGTCTGGCGACGGGCCGGTGTGTAACCTGCGTGTAATTTGAGGATCAGACAATGACGGACAAGCCATCGTTGCCTCAGCCGCGCAGTGCGCCACCGTCACCAGCAGATGATTGGGTAGATGAGGCAGAAGTCGAGGATTTCAAGCCCCTGACGCGCGAAGAAGCGCAGCAGTGGCGGGCGCGCCAGCCGCAGATGTCGGCCTGGCTCGTGGTGCGGTGGCAGTTGGCGCTGTTGCTGATCGCTCCCCTGGTGGCCTGGTTGCTGACGCAACGGGCGGCGGTGGGCTGGTCGGTGTTCTACGGCGGTCTGTGCATCGCGCTGCCTTCGGCGCTCATGGCCTATGGGCTCACGTCCAGCGCCCTGTCTCGGGCTCTGGGCAAGGCCTTCCCGGGCATGGCGAAGTTGTCGCTGCTCGGGGTGTTTTTCTGGGAAGGCATCAAGGTGCTGCTCGCGCTGGTCATGATGTGGTCAGCGCCACGCCTGGTGCCAGACCTCAGCTGGCTGGGCCTGGTGGCCGGGCTGGTGGTGGTGTTGAAGGCGTACTGGCTGAGCTTCTGGTTCGGGCGCCGGCAACCCTTGTGAAGCGTTGTTTTTGACTATTGATGGGCTGATCAACCATGGCTACTGAAGGCGTAGGACCCACCCCAGGCGAGTACATCCGCCACCACCTGCAGCACCTTGCGAACAAGAAACAAGAGTCCATCATCGATTTCACGGTGATCAACATCGACTCCGTGGTCGTCAACATCGTGCTCGGCATCTTCGTGTGCTGGGTGCTCTGGCTGGCCGCACGCAAGGCCACGGCCGGCGTGCCGGGTCGCTTCCAGGCAGCGGTGGAAATCCTGGTGGAGCTGGTGGAAACCCAGGCCAAGGGCCTGATCCACAACGCCCAGAGCCGCAAGCTGATCAGCCCGATGGCGCTGACGGTGTTCTGCTGGATCTTCATGATGAACTTCATGGACCTGCTGCCGGTCGATCTGCTGCCTGCCATCTGGCACGTCGCTGGTCCGGCCATGGGTTACCCCGACTACCTGCGCGTGGTGCCCACCGCCGACCTGTCGACCACGCTCGGTCTGTCGTGCTCGGTGCTGGTCATGTGCCTGTTCTACAACATCAAGATCAAGGGCCTGGGCGGCTGGGCGCACGAGCTCGTGAGCGCGCCTTTCGGCTCCAGCAAGAATCCTCTGTTCGCCATCCCGCTGGCTCTGGTGAACTTCCTGATGCAAATGATCGAGTTCGTGGCGAAGACGGTTTCGCACGGCATGCGATTGTTTGGCAACATGTTCGCGGGTGAACTGGTCTTCATGCTGATCGCGCTGCTGGGTGGCTATGCCGCTCTCTCGCTGTCGGGTGGCCTGTTATTCGTCGGGCACTTGGTCGCCGGCACGGTGTGGGCCATTTTCCACATCCTGGTCATCACCCTGCAGGCGTTCATCTTCATGATGCTGACTCTGATTTATCTGGGTCAGGCTCATGATGCGCACTGAGTTCGCGTAACCCGCGCACTGTGTTTCTCGTTCTCTCAATTTAACCTTCCTCTCATCTCTCAAAGGAGTCATCATGGAAAACGTTCTGGGTCTCGTCGCACTGGCTTGCGGTTTGATCGTTGCTCTGGGTGCCGTCGGCGCTTCCATCGGTATCGCAATCATGGGTGGCAAGTTCCTCGAGTCGTCTGCTCGCCAGCCTGAGCTGATGAACGACTTGCAAACCAAGATGTTCATTCTGGCCGGTCTGATCGACGCTGCGTTCCTGATCGGTGTGGCCGTTGCCCTGCTGTTCGCCTTCGCGAACCCCTTCGTCATCTGATAGTTTGCTGTGAGGAAGGCTGCCCCGGTGCGCGCACCGGGGTATGCACCGCAGCATCAGCGTTTCAACTCTCAGTAACACACAGAAAGGCGTTGCGATGAACATCAATGCAACCCTCTTTGCGCAAGCCATCGTCTTTGCGATTCTGGTGTGGTTCACGATGAAGTTCGTGTGGCCCCCCATCGCCAAGGCCCTGGATGAGCGCGCGCAGAAGATTTCCGAAGGTCTGGCTGCCTCCGAAAAAGCCAAGACCGAGTTGGCCGTGGCCAACAAGCGCGTCGAGGAAGAGTTGAGCAAGTCGCGCAACGAATCCGCCACCCGGCTGGCCGACGCCGAGCGCCGTGCCCAGAGCCTGGTGGAAGAAGCCAAGGCCCGTGCCGCTGAAGAAGCCGCCAAGATCATCGCCGCGGCCAAGGCCGAGGCCGACCAGCAGATCTTCAAGGCCCGCGAGGCCCTGCGTGAGCAGGTGGCCGGTCTGGCCGTCAAAGGCGCCGAGCAAATCCTCCAGCGCGAAGTCAACGCCAGCGTCCATGCCGAGCTGTTGGGTCGCCTGAAGACCGAACTCTGATCCGCGCTACAAAGGTTGACCCATGGCCGAACTCGCCACCATCGCACGACCCTACGCCGAAGCGCTGTTCAAGGCCGCTCAGGCCGAGGCGCCCGCCGCTGCCCAGTGGCTCGACGAACTGGCTGCCATCGCCGGCAACGAGCAGTTGCAGCAGTTTGCCGACAACCCCAAGGTCTCCACCGATCAGGTTTTTGACGTGATCAGTGGCGTGGCCAAGCAGGCGCTGCCCGAGATGGGCCGCAATTTCCTGCGCACCGTGATCGACAACGGTCGCCTCGCGGTGCTGCCGGAAATCGCCCAGCAGTTCCGCAACCTGATGAACGCCCAGCTGGGCAGCTCCGATGCCGTGGTGTACAGCGCCTTCGACATCGACGCCGCTGCCCTGGCCGAATTGGCCGGCGTTCTTGAAAAGCGTTTCGGCCGCAAGCTCAACGTGAGCGTTGTGCTGCAGCCGGAATTGATCGGCGGCGTGCGCGTGGTGGTGGGCGACGAGGTGCTGGACACCTCCGTCAAAGCCCGCCTGGAACAAATGAGAGTGGCCCTGACGGCTTGAGCCGCGGTGTGTCCCTAAGCGTCACAACTTACGAAAGAAGGAAAGAGTCATGCAACTCAATCCCGCAGAAATTTCTGAACTGATCAAGTCCCGCATCGAAGGCTTGGCTCCCTCTGCCGATGTGCGCAACCAGGGTACCGTGGTGTCTGTGACCGACGGTATCGTCCGCATCCACGGCCTGAGCGACGTGATGCAGGGCGAGATGCTGGAATTCCCGGCCAACAAGGACGGCCAGCCCAGCTTCGGCCTCGCGCTCAACCTGGAGCGTGACTCCGTGGGCGCCGTGATCCTGGGCGAGTACGAGCACATCTCTGAAGGCGACACCGTCAAGTGCACCGGCCGCATTCTGGAAGTGCCGGTGGGCCCCGAGCTGGTGGGCCGCGTGGTCAACGCCCTGGGTCAGCCGATCGACGGCAAGGGCCCGATCAACGCCAAGATGACGGACGTGATCGAGAAGGTCGCTCCGGGCGTGATCGCCCGCCAGTCCGTGGACCAGCCGCTGCAGTCCGGCCTGAAGTGTATCGACTCCATGGTGCCCGTGGGCCGTGGCCAGCGCGAACTGATCATTGGCGACCGCCAGACCGGCAAGACCGCCGTGGCCATCGACGCCATCATCAACCAGAAGGGTCAGGGCGTGACGTGCGTGTACGTCGCCATCGGCCAGAAGGCGTCGTCGATCAAGAACGTGGTGCGCGCGCTCGAGCAAGCCGGCGCGATGGAATACACCATCGTGGTCGCCGCCTCCGCGTCCGAATCCGCCGCCATGCAGTACCTGTCGGCCTACTCGGGCTGCACCATGGGCGAGTACTTCCGC
>JAUWAE010000236.1 GCA_030602185.1 Comamonadaceae bacterium | reverse complement strand
CGCAACCGAGTCCACGCAGCTGGGCCTCCAGCTTGTGTTGCATGGTGGGCACGGTGAGTACGTCCTGGCCAGGCAGCAAGCCGTAGGTGAGTCCGCTGCCGCGCTGGGTCGAATCGGCCACGGCCACCACGCGGTGGGCCTGCAGGTCGGCAGGGGTGAGCGGGGCCGGCACCGCCGCCAGCGGGTGGTGCGGTGCCACCACGAACACGAATGCCACCTCGCCCAATGGCGCGCAGTGCAGGCCAGGGGCTGCGGTCCCGTCCACGGTCACGCCCAGGGCCAGGTCGGCCTGGCCGGTCAGCAGCGCCTCCAGCGTGCCCGACAGCGTCTCAGACCGCAGTCGCAGTCTGGTCGGCGCGCCCAGGGTATAGAACGCTTCGCACAGCTCGAACAGGGTGTGTCGCGAGATCACCGCATCGGCCGCGATGGTGAGCTGGGGCTCCCACCCGGTGGCGATCCGCTTGACCCGCTGTGCCACCGCGTCGAGCTCCAGCAACAGGTGCTCGCCTGCGCGCAGGAGCTCCGCGCCGGCCGGGGTGAGCTGGGCGCGGCGCGAGCGGCGGTCGAAGAGCAGCACGTCCAGCGCCTCTTCCACCTGGCGCACGCGGTAGGTGAGCGCGCTGGGCACCAGCCCCAATTCGCGTGCCGCCCCGGCCATGCTGCCGGCGCGCGCCACGGTTTCGATCAGGTGCAGGTTTTCGGGCGACAGGGCACTGCGAGGGGCTTGCATGGTGTGCGGGGCGGGGCTTCAACGATTTTGAATGATGCCACCAAAGCGCTGCGCCGTCGCCGGGCCGGGGCGGGCCTACAGTGGAGCCATTGACGCATTCCGTCGCAAAGAGGCCCCCCATGATCACCTTGCGCCGTTCCCAGGAACGCGGCCACGCCGACCACGGCTGGCTCAAGAGCTACCACTCGTTCTCGTTCGCGGGCTATTACGACCCCGCCCACATGGGCTGGGGCAACCTGCGGGTGATCAACGAGGACCGCATTGCCCCCGGCACCGGCTTTGGCACCCACGGCCACCGGGACATGGAGATCATCAGCTACGTGCTGGCGGGCGAACTCGCCCACCAGGACAGCATGGGCAACGTCAAGGGCATACCGCCCGGCGAGGTGCAACGCATGAGCGCCGGCCGGGGCGTCATGCACAGCGAATTCAACCACGCGCCCAACCAGACCACGCACTTCCTGCAAATCTGGATCGAGCCCAACGTCACCGGCATTGCGCCGAGCTACGAGCAAAAGCGCTTCCCCGATGCCGAGAAGCGCGGCCAGTTGCGGCTGGTGGCCTCCCCCGACGGGGCCGATGGCTCGGTCCGCATCCATGCCTCGGCCGCGCTCTACGCCGGCCTGTTCGACGGTGCAGAAGCGGCAGAGCTGCGGCTGGCCGAAGGCCGCAAAGGGTACGTGCACCTGGTGCGCGGTGCCCTGACCGTCAATGGCGAGCGCCTGCAGGCCGGTGACGCCGCTTTGCTGGCGCAGGAGCCGTGCATCCGGCTGGAGCAGGGCCACGACGCCGAAGTGCTGGTGTTTGACCTGGAACCCTGAAACCATTTTTTCTCAACCGGCCCGCGACAGGGCCTTTCACACTGGAGTTTTGAACATGGCAGAAGTTGTCGTTGTGTACCACTCGGGCTACGGCCACACCCAGCGCGTGGCGCAGGCGGTGGCCGAAGGCGCGAATGCCGAGCTGCTGGCGATCGACGCCGATGGCAACCTGCCCGCAGGCGGCATGGACACGCTGAACGCCGCCGACGCCATCATCTTCGGCACCCCCACCTACATGGGCGGCCCGAGCTGGCAGTTCAAGAAGTTTGCCGATGCCTCGTCCAAAGCCTGGTTCGCGCGCGCCTGGCAGGACAAGGTGTTTGGCGGGTTCACCGTCAGCGCCAGCCTCAACGGCGACAAAGGCGCCTGCCTGTTTCAGTTGCAGACCCTGGCGTCGCAGCATGGCGGCTTGTGGGTCAGTCTGGGCATGCTGCCCGCCAACTCCAGCGCCGCCACCCGCAACGACACCAACAACCTCGGCGGCTCGGTCGGGTTGATGGTGCAGTGCGCCTCCGACGCCGGCGCCGACGCGATCCCCCAGGGCGACCTCAACACCGCCCGTGCCTACGGTGAGCGCGTGGCCCGTATCGCTGCCAAACTGCGCGGCTGACCGCGCCAACTTCAGCCTCGGTCGGGCGGAGGGGCGGCCTACAATCCCCGGATGTTTGTCCACCTGCGCCTGCACACCGAGTTTTCCGTGGTCGACGGTACCACGCGCGTTGACGAAGCCGTCGAGGCCGCTGCAGGGTACGGCCAGCCCGCCCTGGCCATCACCGACCTGAACAACCTGTTCGGCGCGGTCAAGTTCTACAAGGCCGCGCGGGGGGCTGGCGTCAAGCCGGTGCTGGGGGCCGACGTGGTGGTGCAGGGGCTGGGCGGCGAGCCGGCACCCGGTGCGTCGGCCATGCAGCACAGCCTGCCGCGCCTGCTGCTGCTGGTGCAAAGCCACCGGGGCTACCTGAACCTGTGCGAACTGCTGGCGCGCGCGTGGACGCGCAACGTGGTGCGCGACCAGGCCGCCGTCAAATGGGAGTGGTTGCAGGAACTCAACGAAGGGCTGATTGTGCTGTCGGGCGCACACGCCGGCCCGGTGGGGCAGGCGCTGCTGGCGGGCGACGAGGCGCGCGCGGCCGAGTTGTCGCTGCAGCTGGCCGGGGCCTTCCCGCACCGTTTCTACCTCGAGATCCAGCGCGCTGGCCGCGCCGACGACGAACGTCACGTGATGGCCGCCGTGCCACTGGCCGCGCGGCTGGGTCTGCCTGTGGTGGCCACCCACCCGGTGCAGTTCCTGGGGCGGGACGATTACGAGGCCCACGAGGCGCGCGTCTGCATCGCCGAAGGCGAGATCCTGGGCAACAACCGCCGGGTGCGCAAGTTCACCCGGGAGCAGTACTTCAAGTCCAGCGACGAGATGGCCGCGCTGTTCGCCGACGTGCCCAGTGCCCTGGCCAACACGGTCGAAATCGCCAAGCGCTGTAACCTCACGCTGACACTGGGCAAGCCGCAACTGCCCAACTTCCCCATCCCGCCCGTCAACGGCGTGGTGATGTCGGTGGAGGACTACTTCCGCCACGTTTCACACGAAGGGCTGAACGCCCGCCTCAAGCACCTCTACCCCGACGAAGCCAAGCGCGAGGCCGAGCGCCCGCGCTACGTGGAGCGGCTGGAGTTTGAGCTCAACACCATCCTGAAGATGGGTTTCCCGGGCTACTTCCTCATCGTGGGTGACTTCATCCAGTGGGCCAAGGAAAACGGCTGCCCGGTGGGGCCAGGCCGAGGGTCGGGTGCGGGTTCGCTGGTGGCCTATGCGCTGCTCATCACCGACCTGGACCCGCTGCAGTACAACCTGCTGTTCGAACGCTTCCTGAACCCGGAGCGGGTGTCCATGCCCGACTTCGACATCGACTTCTGCCAGACCAACCGCGAC
>JAUWAE010000004.1 GCA_030602185.1 Comamonadaceae bacterium | reverse complement strand
CGCACCGTCTCCAGTTCGGCGCTCACGGTCTGCAGGCGCTGTGCCTGGGCCTGCAGCAGCTCCAGCATCGCCCGGTCCAGCTGCGAGCCCAGGGGCTGGCTGGGCGCCTGGGCCAGCGGTGTGTCAGGGGCTTCCAGGAAGGCGGCCGACGACGTCAGGCACGGTGTCTGGGTCAGCGTGCGGTCCAGGCGTTCCAGTGCGGCCAGTTCCTGCGCCGCGGCGGTCTGTCGTCCCTCACACAGGGCCAGCAGTTCGTTGGCCTGGAGTGCTTCGACGGTGCGCATGGCGTCCAGCCGTTCGCTGCAGGCGTCGAACCAGGGTCGGCTCCAGCGGGTGTCGAGCGGGCTGTCGTCCTGGGTGGTGCTCAGCACCCGTCGCATGCGCTCCAGTGTGGTCAGCGCAGGCCCGCTGTCGCACTCGGCCCACTTCGCCCGCACTAAGGGGCTGGCGAAGTCGTGGAACACTTCCAGGCAGCGCGCCTGTGATTCGATGAGGTGCAGCAGCCGTTGTTGCAGGCGGGCGTCGAGCCGTCCGGCCGCAAACAGGGCCGCTCCGGTGGCGCGCTCCTGCCCCATGAACTCCTTGCCCTGCATGAAGTTGAACAGGCTGACCAGCAGGCGCGAGATGTCCGGGTCGCTGGCCGAGTCGGCCGCCTCGAACACCACCGCCAGCAGCCCGGCGATGAGCCGGCTATAGGCGGCGGTTGACCGTTCGGCATCCCACTGCCGTTGGCGTACCGCATCGCGCAAGGCGGGCAGGGCGTCGAGGCCGTGCATCACGTAGGCGATGCGGCTGAACAGGCGGGCACCGTGGGCGGCCCGGTGGGTGTCGGTGTCCAGCGCTTCAAGGCCACTTCGCAACGCCAGCTCGGCCGCCTGGCTCAGGGCCAGCTGGTCGTGGCGTGCCGACACCGCGTCACGTCCGTCCGACGCCAGGTACAGGTTGCTCAGGCCACGTTCGCGCTGCAGCTGGTGGATGAAGCTGGCGGTGGTGTTGACCAGTGCGCTGGTGCGGGCCAGCTGGTGCAGGTCGGCCATTTCGCTGCGTTTGGCCGCCATGAGGAAGTTCAAACCGGTTTTCATGCGGTAGGCCTCAGCAACTACCGTGCCGTTGGCCGCGTACACTTCGCGCATGCTGATTCTGGGTATCGAGTCTTCGTGTGACGAAACCGGCGTGGCGCTGGTGGACGCGTCCGGGCCGGGCACGCCCGCCCTGCTCGGGCATGCGCTCCACAGCCAGATCGAGATGCACCAGGCCTACGGTGGCGTCGTGCCCGAACTGGCCAGCCGCGACCACATCCGCCGGGTGCTGCCCTTGATGGCCACCACCCTGGCGCAGGCCGGTCGGTCGCTGCAGGACGTGGATTTGGTGGCGTACACGCGCGGGCCGGGCCTCGCCGGCGCCTTGCTGGTGGGGGCGGGCGTGGCCTGTGCCATCGCGGCGGCGCTCGGCAAGCCCACTCTGGGAGTGCACCATCTGGAAGGGCACCTGTTGTCACCGTTCCTGAGTGCGGACCCGCCCACCTTCCCCTTTGTGGCGCTGCTGGTCTCGGGCGGGCACACCCAGTTGATGCGGGTGGACGGCGTGGGCCGTTACGAGTTGCTGGGCGAAACCATCGACGACGCCGCAGGCGAGGCCTTTGACAAGTCGGCCAAGTTGCTGGGGTTGGGGTATCCCGGTGGCCCGGCCCTGGCGCGGTTGGCCGAGCAGGGGGACTCGCAGGCCTTCAAACTGCCCCGCCCGTTGCTGCACAGCGGTGACCTGGATTTTTCCTTCGCTGGTCTGAAGACCGCGGTGTTGACCCAGGCCCGCAAGCTGGGCGATGACCTGGCTGGGCGCCGGGCCGATCTGGCCGCGGCCACCCAGGCCGCCATCGTCGAGGTGCTGGTGAAGAAATCGCTCGCGGCACTGAGCCAGACCGGGTTGCGCCGGCTGGTGGTGGCCGGCGGCGTGGGGGCCAACGCGGAGCTGCGCCTTCGGCTCAACCAGGCCTGCGAACGGGCGGGTGTCCGCGTCCACTACCCCGAGTTGCACCTGTGCACCGACAACGGCGCGATGATCGCGCTGGCGGCCGGGCTGCGGGTGCAGGCGGGCGACCGCGCGCAGACCGCCGCCGACCCGGCACGTGCCTACCGGTTCGACGTCAAGCCCCGCTGGCCCCTGGCCGATCTGGCCATTAACCCCTGAGCTCGCAGGCGTTCGCCGGGCGCTACACTTCGCGCCCGGGTGCTGGCCCGCCAGGTGGCGCGGTTGGCCTGTGTGTTCCTTTTTTCCTGATTGCAATGTTCAAAGTCATTCCCTGGCTGCGCCGCGCGACCGCGTGTGCTGCCGTGGTGGCCGGCGCGGCCCTTGTCGGCGCCACCGCGGCATTGGCCCAGCCGGCCGCGGCTCCTGCCCCGGTTCGCGTGGCCCTGATCGAAGGCCTCTCGGGGCCCATGGGCAACACCGGCGAGGCCGTGTTCCGCAACCTCGCTTGGGCCGCCGAGCGCGTCAACGCCCGTGGCGGCATCCGGCTCGCCGACGGTGCTCGCCCGCTGGTCATCGAACGCTTCGACAGCAAGGGCCAGACCGAAGAGGCGCTCTCGGCGTTGCGCTCTGCCGTGGACGCCAACATCCGCATCGTCATGCAAGGCAACTCGTCGGCGGCCGCTGCCGCGCTGATCGACGCGATCCAGAAGCACAACGACCGCGAGCCCTCGCGCCAGGTGGTGTTCCTGAATTACGCGGCTGTCGATCCGGCGCTGACCAACGAGCGTTGCAACTTCTGGCATTTCCGCTTTGATGCCCATGCGGACATGCGCATGGCGGCCCTCATGGAGGTGCTGCGGCAGGACCAGGAGGTGCGCAGCGTCTACCTGATCGGCCAGGACTACAGTTTTGGCCAGGCGGTGCAACGTGAGGCCCGGCGCCAGCTGGCCCTGCAGCGGCCCGACGTGCGCATCGTCGGCGAGGAGCTCCATCCCGTGGCAAGGGTCAAGGATTTCCTGCCCTATGCCACCAAGATCAAGGCCAGCGGTGCCCAGGCCGTGATCACCGGCAACTGGGGCAACGACCTCACGTTGCTTGTGAAAGCCGCGCGCGAACTGGGTTTCGAGGGCAAGTTCTACACCTTCTACGGCAACGCCTTGGGTGCCCCGGCGGCCATGGGCGAGTCCGGTGTGGGTCGGGTGTTGGCCGTGGCCGAATGGTTCCCCAACGTCGCCACCGCCGAGTCGCGGGCGTTTTACGAGGCCTTCCGCGCCCGTTTCCCGCGCCCAGCCGACGATTACCTCCACATGCGCATGCAGCTGATGGTCGAGGCGCTGGTGCAGGCGGTGGAGCGCTCTGCGCCACGCAGCGGTGGGCTGCCGTCTGCCCTGGCGCTGGCGCGGGCGCTCGAGTCGGCCGACGTCACGCTGGCGGGCCAGCGGCTGCGCATGCGGGCGGCCGACCACCAGGCGCAGCAGCCGCTGGTGGTGTCGGTGATGGACCGCCAGGGCCAGCCTGGCGTGCCGTTTGACGTCGAGGGCTCGGGCTACGGCTTCCGCGTGGTGCGCCAGCTCAATGCCCAGGCGGCCGAGATGCCGCACCAGTGCCAGATGACCCGCCCCTGAGCGGGCTGGCGGCAGGCGAACGGATCGATTACAATTGCCAGTTGCTTGAAAAAGCAGCTCACGCTCGTTGCGGCAAACCGCCGGTGCACGCAGTGCGCCAGCCGGCCACCTGCGACGGGATGCATGTCCATCGAAAGGAAACCCCATGATTTCTCAATCCGCCAAGGCCGAAGTGATCGCCGCCAACGCGCGTGCGGCCAACGACACTGGCAGCCCTGAAGTGCAGGTCGCCATCCTGACGGCTCGCATCAACGAGCTGACGCCCCACTTCAAGACCCACCACAAAGATCACCACGGTCGCCGTGGTCTGCTCAAGATGGTGAGCCGTCGCCGCAAACTGCTGGACTACCTCAAGTCCAAGGATTCCGACCGCTACGTGGCCCTGATCCAGAAGCTGGGCCTGCGCAAGTAATTCGGTTTGGTGCCTCGCTGAACCTGCAAGACGCCTGGGTTGCTCAGCCGCCCCAGGCGTTTTTCGCTTTCAATCAACGGAGTACCGTCGCTCGGATCGAAGCTGTGTCATTCCAACGGGGCCGCCTCGCCCCCGTCGCCCCCGCTGGAATGGCATCGTGTTCTGAGGACACCACTCCACCCCCGGTGCGCCACCCGCGGGCGCACGTTCAACCCAGGAGCAGAGCATGAGCCTCTTCAACAAAGTCACCAAAACCTTCCAGTGGGGCCAGCACACGGTCCGCATGGAAACCGGCGAAATCGCCCGTCAGGCCAGCGGCGCCGTCCTGCTGGACATGGAAGGCACCGTGGTGCTGGCCACCGTCGTGGCCAAGCAGGAAGCCAAGGCCGGTCAGGACTTTTTCCCGCTGACCGTTGATTACATCGAGAAAACCTACGCTGCGGGCAAAATTCCGGGCAGCTTCTTCAAGCGCGAAGGCCGCCCCAGCGAGCTCGAAACGCTGACCAGCCGCCTGATCGACCGCCCGATCCGCCCGCTGTTCCCCGAAGGCTTCTTCAACGAAGTGCAGGTGGTCATCCACACGCTGTCGCTCAACCCCGAGGTGGACGCCGACATCGCGGCCATGATTGCCACCAGCGCGGCGCTGTCGATCTCCGGCATCCCGTTCAATGGCCCGATCGGTGCCGCCCGCGTGGGTTACATCAACGGTGAGTACGTGCTCAACCCGGGCCAGAGCCAGCGTGCCAACAGCCAGATGGACCTGGTGGTGGCCGGTACCGAGGCTGCGGTGCTGATGGTTGAATCCGAGGCCCAGCAGCTCACCGAAGAGGTGATGCTGGGTGCCGTGGTGTTCGGCCACGAGCAGGGCAACATCGCGATTGCCGCCATCAACGAACTGGTGCGCGAGGCTGGCAAGCCCGAGTGGAACTGGCAACCCCCGGCGCAGGACGAGGTGCTGGTGGCCAAGGTCGAGGCCCTGGGCCGCGACAAGCTGGTCGCTGCCTACCAGATCCGCAACAAGCAGGCGCGCACCCAGGCCTGCCGCGAGGCCTATGCCGCCGTCATGGAAGGCCTGAAGGCCGATGGCGTGGAGTTCGACGCCGTGAAGGTGCAGGACCTGCTGTTCAACATCGAGGCGTCCATCGTGCGCGGCCAGATCCTGGCCGGTGAGCCCCGCATCGACGGCCGCGACACCCGCACCGTGCGCCCGATCGAGATCCGCAACGGCGTGCTGCCGCGCACCCACGGCTCGGCCCTGTTCACCCGCGGCGAGACCCAGGCGCTGGTCGTCGCCACGCTCGGCACCGACCGCGACGCGCAGAAGATCGACGCGCTCGCCGGCGAGTACGACGACCGCTTCATGCTGCACTACAACATGCCGCCCTTTGCCACCGGCGAAACCGGCCGCGTGGGCAGCCCCAAGCGCCGCGAGATCGGCCACGGCCGTCTGGCCAAGCGCGCCTTGGTCGCCGCGCTGCCGAGCAAGGAAGAATTCCCCTACACCCTGCGTGTGGTGTCGGAGATCACCGAATCCAATGGTTCGTCTTCCATGGCTTCCGTCTGCGGCGGCTGCCTGGCGCTGATGGACGCGGGCGTGCCCATGAAGGCGCACGTGGCCGGCATCGCCATGGGCCTGATCAAGGAAGGCAACCGCTTCGCCGTGCTGACCGACATCCTGGGTGACGAGGACCACCTCGGCGACATGGACTTCAAGGTGGCGGGTACCACCAACGGCGTGACCGCGCTGCAGATGGACATCAAGATCCAGGGCATCACCAAGGAAATCATGCAGGTTGCACTGGCCCAGGCCAAGGAAGCCCGCCTGCATATCCTGGGCAAGATGCAGGAAGCCATGGGCGAGGCCAAGGCCGAAATCTCCGATTTCGCCCCGCGCCTGTACACCATGAAGATCAACCCCGAGAAGATCCGCGACGTGATCGGCAAGGGCGGCGCCACCATCCGTGCGCTGACCGAAGAAACCGGTACCCAGATCGACATCGGCGAAGACGGCACCATCACCATCGCCTCCAACGACAGCGCCAAAGCCGCCGAGGCCAAGCGCCGCATTGAGGAGATCACCGCCGAGGTCGAAATCGGCAAGGTCTACGAAGGCCCGATCACCAAGATCCTGGACTTCGGTGCCCTGGTCAACCTGCTGCCTGGCAAGGACGGTCTGCTGCACATCAGCCAGATCGCGCACCAGCGCGTCGAGAAGGTCACCGACTTCCTCAAGGAAGGCCAGATCGTCAAGGTCAAGGTGCTCGAGACCGATGAAAAGGGCCGCATCAAGCTGTCCATGAAGGCGCTGATCGACCGCGAGGATGCAGCCGCCCAGCAGCAGCAACAGCAGCAGTGACCGCACTGGCATGACGCACACCATGCGAGCAGTAGAAATTTCGACCTACGGTGCCCCCGAGGTGCTCCGGTTGGTCGAGCGTGACCGCCCTCAGGCCGGCGCGGGCGAAGTGCTGATCTGTGTGGCGGCCTCGGGCGTCAACCGCCCCGACGTGCTGCAGCGCACCGGCAACTACCCCGTGCCGCCGGGTGCCTCCGACCTGCCTGGGTTGGAGGTGGCTGGTGTGATCGAGTCGGGCGATGCGGCGGCGCTGGCCGAGGCGGGTCTGGCGGTGGGTGACCACGTGTGCGCGCTGGTGGCCGGTGGCGGCTACGCCGAGTACTGCGTGGCCCCGGTGGGTCAGTGCCTGCCGGTGCCTGCCGGCTGGACCGATCTGGACGCTGCCGGCTTGCCCGAGACTTTCTTCACCGTCTGGAGCAACGTGTTCGACCGTGGTCGTCTGCGGGCCGGCGAGACCCTGCTGGTCCAGGGTGGCTCCAGCGGCATCGGTGTCACGGCGATCCAGATGGCCAAAGCGATGGGGGCAACCGTCATCGTGACCGTGGGTAGCGACGAAAAAGCGCAGGCCTGCCTCGCGCTCGGCGCCGATCACGCCATCAACTACAAGACCCAGGATTTCGTTCGCGAAGTGGCCGAGCTGACCGGCGGTCGAGGCGTGGACGTGATCCTCGACATGGTGGCGGGCCCCTACGTGGCGCGCGAGCTCGACTGCCTGGCGGAAGACGGCCGGCTGGTGATCATTGCGGTGCAGGGCGGGGTGAACGCCGATGTCAATGCGGGCAAGGTGCTCCGCCGCCGCCTCACCATCACCGGCTCCACGTTGCGCCCGCGCCCGGTGGCCTTCAAGGCCGAGATCGCCCGCAGTCTGCGCCAGCACGTCTGGCCGCTGCTGGGATCGGGGCGCATCAAGCCGGTCGTGTTCCAGGTGTTCGCGCCGGAGCAGGCCGCCGAGGCCCATGCCTTGATGGAGTCCAACCAGCACATCGGCAAGTTGTTGCTCGACTGGCAGGCGTGATCCGCCTGGGCCCCACGAACAAGGAGTGAGACGGATGAACCAGCTCATCGTCGGCAACTGGAAAATGAATGGCAGCCTCGCGGCCAACGCTGAGCTGCTCGCGGCGGTGTGCCAGGGTCTGGCCACGGCCCCGGCATCCGATGTCGCCGTCTGCGTGCCCATGCCTTACCTGGCGCAGGCTCAGGCGCTGCTGTCGAGCACCGGTGTGGCTTGGGGTGCACAGGATGTGTCCTCCCATGAAGCGGGCGCCTACACCGGTGAAACCAGTGCCGCCATGCTGCGCGATTTTGGCTGCCGCTACACCATCGTCGGTCATTCAGAGCGCCGCCAGTACCACGGGGAGCACGATGACACCGTGGCCGTCAAGGCCCAGCGGGCGTTGGCGGCCGGCGTCACCCCGATCGTCTGCGTCGGGGAAACACTGGCGGAGCACGAGGCGGGGCGCACCGAGTTCGTCGTCAAGCGCCAGCTGTCGGCCGTGATCCACGCGGTGGGCCATTGCACCAGTGAAATCGTCGTTGCCTATGAACCGGTGTGGGCCATTGGCACTGGCCATACGGCCACACCCGAGCAGGCACAGGCGGTGCACGCGGTGTTGCGTGCCCAGCTGCAGGCCGCCACGCCGAGAGCCCAGCGGGTCCGCATCCTGTACGGTGGCAGCATGAACGCGGCCAATGCGGCCGAGCTGCTCCGCCAGCCCGACATCGACGGTGGCCTGATCGGTGGCGCATCGCTCAAAGCCTCAGATTTTCTCAGCATCATCGCCTCTTGCCGCACGGCCTGAGGCCCCTCATTCAGGAGTTGACATGAACGTAATGACCACCATCTTGTTGGCAGTGCAGCTGTTGTCGGCTGTGGCCATGATCGGACTGATTCTGGTGCAGCACGGCAAAGGTGCCGATGCCGGCGCCGCGTTTGGCGGCGGCGGGGCCGGCTCGGCCAGCCTGTTCGGCGCGTCCGGCAGTGCCAATTTCCTGTCGCGCAGCACGGCGGTGCTGGCGACCTTGTTCCTCGTGTGCACGCTCGCGCTGGCCTATTTCGGCAATGCGCGTCCGGCAAGCACCGGCAGCGTGCTGGAAAACCTGCCCGCCCAGACAGCGCCGGCGGATGCCGTGCCTGCGCCGGCAACGCCTGCGCCCGCCGGTGCCGCGCAGATTCCAGGTCAGTGACAAGCACCCCCCCCCTGAAAACCCGGGTTTTTCAGGGTAGAATCTAGGTCTGTCGGGGGAAGGCGAGGTACAGCAAGAGCCTTCCCATCCAGACACACCTTCACGCCGACGTGGTGAAATTGGTAGACACGCTATCTTGAGGGGGTAGTGGCGAAAGCTGTGCGAGTTCGAGTCTCGCCGTCGGCACCAATTCAAACGAAACGCCTTGCGAGGCGTTTGCGGGACCGCCAAATGAACCTAGAGCAATACCTTCCAGTTCTCTTGTTTATCTTGGTTGGTCTCGCTGTTGGAGTGCTTCCTCAGGTGTTTGGTTACATCCTGGGTCCGAATCGCCCCGATCCCGAAAAGAACTCCCCTTATGAGTGCGGCTTCGAGGCCTTCGAAGACGCCCGGATGAAGTTCGATGTGCGGTACTACCTGATCGCCATCCTGTTCATCCTGTTCGATCTCGAAATCACTTTCCTGGTTCCCTGGGCAGTTGCCTTCACCGACATCGGTTCTTACGGTTTCTGGGTCGGTGTGGTCTTTCTGGTCGATCTCATCGTGGGCTTTGTCTATGCCTGGAAGATCGGTGCCCTGGACTGGGAATGACGACGGCATAACGCGCAGGAGTTCAGATGATCGAAGGCGTCTTCAAGGAAGGCTTCATCACCACCAGCTACGACTCGGTGGTGAACTGGGCTAAGACCGGCTCGCTGTGGCCGATGACGTTCGGCCTCGCGTGTTGCGCGGTGGAAATGATGCACGCGGCCACGGCCCGCTACGACCTGGCCCGTTTCGGTGCCGAGGTCTTCCGTGCCAGCCCTCGTCAGTCCGACCTCATGATCGTGGCGGGTACCCTGTGCAACAAGATGGCACCGGCCCTGCGCAAGGTCTATGACCAGATGGCAGAGCCCCGCTGGGTGCTCTCGATGGGGTCGTGCGCCAACGGCGGTGGGTATTACCACTACAGCTATTCCGTGGTGCGCGGTTGCGACCGCATCGTGCCGGTGGATGTGTACGTGCCTGGCTGTCCGCCCACGGCGGAGGCCCTGCTGTACGGCATCATCCAGCTGCAGCAAAAAATCCGCCGTACCAACACCATTGCGCGCGCCTGAGGCGTGCGGGAGGCTCATCACATGACGCAAACGGCTAGCGGTGCCACGCACGTGGGCATCTCCTCGGCGGTGGCGCCTGAGGCATTGCGCGAAACCATTGCCCAGGTCCTGGGGGAGCTGGCGAAGGCGGTTTCGGTGGAGCGTGGCGAGGTCACGGTGCTGGTGTCTGCGGAGCAGTACCGGTCGGCCATGCAGACGCTGCGCGACGCCGACGGTTGCCGTTTCGAGCAACTGGTCGACCTCTGTGGGCTCGATTTTTCCGAGTACCGCGACGGCCAGTGGGAAGGGACGCGGTTCGCTGTCGTCGTCCACCTGCTGTCGGTGTCGCTCAATCAGCGCGTCCGGGTGCGGGTGTTCTGTCCCGACGACGATTTTCCGGTGGTGGAATCGGTCACGGCCTTGTGGTCGTCGGCCAACTGGTACGAGCGTGAGGCGTTCGACCTCTACGGCATCGTGTTCGACGGCCACGACGACCTGCGCCGCATCCTCACGGACTACGGCTTCATCGGTCACCCCTTCCGCAAGGATTTTCCATTGTCGGGCCACGTCGAGATGCGTTACGACCCAGAACGCCGCCGCGTCGTGTACGAGCCGGTCACGATCGAGCCGCGCGAGATCACGCCCCGCATCATCCGCGAAGACAACTACGGTGGCCTGCACTGAGGCGCGACCTACATGGCTGAAATCAAGAACTACACCCTGAACTTCGGTCCTCAGCACCCGGCCGCCCACGGCGTGCTGCGTCTGGTGCTGGAGCTCGACGGCGAGGTCGTCCAACGTGCCGACCCGCACATCGGCCTGCTGCACCGCGCCACCGAAAAGCTGGCCGAGAGCAAGACCTTCATCCAGTCACTGCCCTACATGGACCGGCTGGATTACGTCTCGATGATGTGCAACGAGCACGCCTACTGCCTGGCCATCGAGAAGCTGCTGGGCATCGAGGTGCCGATCCGTGCGCAGTACATCCGCGTGATGTTCAGCGAGATCACCCGCCTGCTCAACCACCTGATGTGGCTGGGCTCGCACGGCAATGACTGCGGCAGCTCCACCATCCTGATCTACGCGTTCCGCGAGCGCGAAGACCTGTTTGACATGTACGAGGCGGTGTCGGGTGCGCGCATGCACGCGGCGTACTTCCGGCCGGGCGGTGTCTACCGCGACCTGCCGGACACCATGCCCCAGTACAAGCACAGCAAGATCCGCAACGCCAAGGCGATGGCGGAAATGAACACCAACCGCCAGGGTTCGCTGCTGGACTTCATCGACGACTTCACCCAGCGCTTCCCGACCTACCTGGCCGAATACCACACGCTGTTGACCGACAACCGGATCTGGAAACAGCGCACCGTCGGCGTCGGCGTGGTCAGCCCCGAGCGTGCGCTCAACATGGGCATGACCGGTCCCATGCTGCGTGGTTCGGGCATTGCCTGGGACCTGCGCAAGAAGCAGCCGTACGACGTGTACGACCGGCTCGATTTCGACATCCCGGTGGGCAAGACCGGCGACACCTACGACCGCTACCTCGTCCGCATGGAGGAGATGAAGCAGTCCAACCGCATCATCAAGCAGTGCGTGGATTGGTTGCGCGCCAACCCCGGCCCGGTCATCACCGACAACCACAAGGTGGCGCCGCCGTCGCGTGAGTCGATGAAGTCCAGCATGGAAGAGCTGATCCACCATTTCAAGCTCTTCACCGAAGGGTTCCACGTGCCCGAGGGCGAGGCATACGCCGCGGTGGAACACCCCAAGGGGGAGTTTGGTATCTACCTGGTGAGCGATGGGGCCAACAAGCCTTACCGCCTGAAAATCCGGGCGCCGGGGTTCGCCCATCTGTCCTGCCTGGATGAAATGGCCCGTGGGCACATGCTGGCCGACGCCGTGGCCATCATCGGCACCATGGACATTGTGTTTGGAGAGATTGACCGATGAGCGCTCCGCAGCAAGCCGTGCAGGCCATGGCGTTCTCCGACGCCACCTTGGCCCGCTTCGCCCGCGAGGTGGCCAAGTACCCGGCCGACCAGAAGCAATCCGCCGTGATGGCCTGCCTGTCCATCGTGCAGCAGGAACAGGGCCATGTGAGTGCCGCCGCCGAAAAAGGCATCGCCGACTACCTCGGCATGCCGGCCATTGCGGTCCACGAAGTCACCACGTTCTACAACATGTACAACCAGCGGCCGGTGGGCAAGTTCAAGCTCAACGTCTGCACCAACCTGCCGTGCACCCTGCGTGACGGTGGCAAGGCGCTGCAGTACCTCGAGAAGAAGCTGGGTATCCACATGGGCGAAACCACGGCCGATGGCCTGTTCACCCTGCAGCAGAGCGAGTGCCTGGGCGCGTGCGCCGATTCGCCGGTGATGCTGGTCAACGACCGCCACATGTGCAGCTTCATGAGCAATGAAAAGCTCGACCAGCTGATCGACGGCCTGAAGGCCGCGGAGGGTCAGGCATGAACGCCAACCAAGTGCTCGAGCAGTTCCAGGCCAAGGGTCTGGAGACTTGTTTCCACGACCGCCACATCAACCCGCAGATCTACGCCGGCCTCAACGGCAGCAACTGGTCGTTGAAAGACTACGAGGCCCGCGGCGGCTACCAGGCCTTGCGCAAGATCCTGGGTAAGGACGGCGGTGAAGGCCTGACGCAAGATCAGGTCATCGCCACGGTCAAGGAGTCCGCTTTGCGCGGTCGTGGGGGCGCCGGCTTCCCGACGGGCCTGAAGTGGAGCTTCATGCCGCGCCAGTTCCCGGGCGTCAAGCACCTCGTCTGCAACTCCGACGAAGGCGAGCCGGGCACCTGCAAGGACCGCGACATCCTGATGTACAACCCCCATATCGTCATCGAAGGCATGGCGATCGCGGCGTACGCCATGGGCATTGCCGTGGGCTACAACTACATCCACGGCGAGATCTTCCAGGTCTACGAGCGCTTCGAGGCCGCGCTGGAAGAGGCACGCGCAGCGGGTTACCTGGGTGACAACATCATGGGTTCGGGTTTCAGCTTCCAGCTGCACGCCCACCATGGGTTCGGTGCCTACATCTGCGGCGAGGAAACCGCGCTGCTCGAGTCGCTCGAAGGCAAGAAGGGACAGCCGCGCTTCAAGCCGCCATTCCCGGCCAGCTTTGGCCTGTACGGCAAGCCCACCACCATCAACAACACCGAAACCTTCGCGGCGGTGCCCTGGATCATCCGCAACGGCGGCCAGGCCTACCTCGAATGCGGCAAGCCCAACAACGGCGGCACCAAGATTTTCTCGGTCAGCGGTGACGTGGAGCGCCCGGGCAACTACGAAATCCCACTCGGCACCCCGTTCAGCAAGCTGCTGGAACTGGCCGGTGGCGTGCGCGCTGGCCGCCAGTTGAAGGCGGTGATTCCGGGCGGATCTTCCGCCCCGGTGCTGCCCGCCAACATCATCATGGATTGCACGATGGACTACGACTCCATCAGCAAGGCGGGCTCCATGCTCGGCTCGGGTGCGGTCATCGTCATGGACGACACCCGCTGCATGGTGAAGTCGCTGCAGCGCCTGAGCTACTTCTACATGCACGAATCGTGTGGCCAATGCACGCCGTGCCGCGAGGGCACGGGCTGGCTGTGGCGCATGGTGGACCGCATCGAGCGCGGCGAAGGCAAGCCCAGCGACCTGGCCCTGCTCGACAACGTGGCCGAAAACATCATGGGCCGCACCATCTGTGCCCTGGGTGATGCCGCCGCCATGCCGGTGCGAGGCATGATCAAGCACTTCCGCCACGAGTTCGAGCACCACATCGAACACAAGACCTGCATGGTTCCGGCCTACGTTTGAGGCAAGAGTCAATATGGCCCCCCAGCTCACTAATCGTTCGCTGCCCCCCGAGGGGGCGCCCGCCTTTCTTGGGGCGGCCCGGCGAAAGGCTCATCATGGTTGAAATCGAACTCGACGGCAAGAAGGTGGAGGTTCCGCCGGGCAGCATGGTCATGCATGCGGCCGACAAGGCGGGCACCTACATTCCCCACTTCTGCTACCACAAGAAGCTCTCCATCGCGGCCAACTGCCGCATGTGCCTGGTCGACGTGGAGAAGGCCCCCAAGCCCATGCCCGCGTGTGCCACGCCGGTGACCCAGGGCATGGTCGTGCGCACCAAGTCCGACAAGGCCATCAAGGCCCAGCAGTCGGTCATGGAGTTCCTGCTGATCAACCACCCGCTGGACTGCCCCATCTGCGACCAGGGCGGTGAGTGCCAGCTGCAGGACCTGGCCGTGGGCTACGGCGGCGGTGCCTCGCGCTACGAAGAAGAAAAGCGCGTGGTGTTCCACAAGGACGTGGGGCCGCTGATTTCCATGGAGGAAATGAGCCGCTGCATCCACTGCACCCGTTGCGTGCGTTTCGGCCAGGAAATTGCCGGCATCATGGAGCTCGGCATGTCGCACCGCGGCGAGCATTCCGAAATCGAGACCTTCGTTGGACAGAGCGTCGATTCCGAACTGTCGGGCAACATGATCGACATCTGCCCGGTGGGCGCGCTGACCAGCAAGCCCTTCCGTTACCAGGCCCGCACCTGGGAGCTGTCGCGCCGCAAGAGCGTCAGCCCGCACGATTCGACCGGGGCCAACCTGATCGTGCAGGTGAAAGCCAACCGCGTGATGCGCGTGGTGCCGCTGGAAAACGAAGCAGTGAACGAATGCTGGATCGCCGACCGCGACCGCTTCAGCTACGAAGCCCTCAACGGTGAAGACCGCCTGACCCAGCCCATGCTCAAGCAGGGTGGTGAGTGGAAAGCCGTTGACTGGCAGACGGCACTGGAGTACGTCGCCAACGGCTTGAAGCAGGTGAAGTCGGAGCAGGGCGCTGCCGCAATCGGCGTCATCGCCAGCCCGCACAGCACGGTGGAAGAGCTGCAGCTGGCCAGTGCACTGGTGAGCGGCCTGGGCAGCCAGAACATCGACACCCGCTTGCGCGCCGCCGACTACGCCAACACCGCACCCGCTGGTGCCGCCCGGTGGCTGGGCCTGCCGATCGCCGAGTTGTCCACCCTGGACCGGGTGCTCGTGGTGGGTTCCAACCTGCGCAAGGACCATCCGCTCTTCGCGCAGCGCATCCGCCAGGCAGCCCGCAAAGGCGCCCAGGTCAACGTGCTGTGGGCCGAGGCCCAGGACTGGGCACTGCCGGTGGTGAACGCAGTGCAGGCCGATGCCGGTTACTGGACTGTGGCACTGGCCGGTATCGCCGCCGCGGTGGCCGAGGCCAATGGCGTGGCCGCTCCGGCCAACGTTGAAGTGACTTCCGCCGCGCGTGCGGTGGCCCAGTCGCTGTTGTCGGGCGAGCGCAAGGCGGTGTTGCTGGGCAATGCCGCGGCCCACCACGAACAGGCGTCGAGCCTGCTGGCGCTGGCGCAATGGATCGGCGCCCAGACCGGCGCGCGCGTTGGCTACCTGACCGAAGCCGCCAACACCGTGGGGGCGCAGCTGGTGGGCGCCCTGCCGGGCGAGGGCGGCCTCAACTCCACCCAGATGCTGACCGGGGGTCTGAAGGCGGCGCTGCTGCTGAACGTCGAACCCGGCGCCGACACGGCCGTGTGCACCCAGGGCCTCCAGCAGACCGACATGGTCGTGACGCTGAGCCCCTTCAAGACCAACCTGGACGTGAGCGACGTGCTGCTGCCCATCGCGCCGTTCACCGAAACGTCGGGCTCCTTCGTCAACGCCGAAGGCCGCCTGCAAAGCTTCCATGCCGTGGTCAAGCCCCTGGGCGAGGCCCGTCCGGCCTGGAAGGTGCTGCGCGTGCTGGGCAACCTGCTGGGCCTGCCCGGGTTCGACGCGGAATCGTCCCAGGCTGTGCTGGCGAAGGCACTGCCGGGCGTCGAAGCGGGCTCGGTGGTCGATGCCGCTCGCCTGGACAACCGCACCTCGGCCGCCATCGACACCACGGTCACCAGCGGCACGCCTTGCGTCGCCGCCATTTACCAGCTCGATGGCCTGGTGCGTCGCGCACCGTCGCTGCAACTGACGGCCGACGGCCGTGCCGCCCAGCGGGCTGAAGAGGGAGTGTGCGCATGATCGACGCGATGTACAACGGCGGCCTGAACCTGATCGCTGCGGCCTGGTGGCAGACCGCCGCCTGGCCCGTGATCTGGAACCTGATCAAGATCGTCGCCGTGCTTGCCCCGCTGATGGGTGCGGTGGCCTACCTCACGCTGTGGGAGCGCCGCCTGCTGGGCTTCATGCAGGTGCGCCTGGGCCCGAACCGCGTGGGCCCGTTCGGCTTGCTGCAACCGATTGCCGACGCCCTGAAGCTCCTGAGCAAGGAGCTGATCAACCCGACGGCTGCCTCCAAGGGCCTGTTCCGCCTCGGTCCCATCATGGCCATCATGCCCGCGCTCGCCGCCTGGGTGGTAGTGCCGTTCGGGCCTGAAGCCGTGCTGGCCAACGTCAACGCCGGTTTGCTGGTGATCCTGGCCATCACCTCTATCGAGGTCTATGGCGTGATCATTGCCGGCTGGGCCTCCAACTCCAAGTACGCCTTCCTTGGCGCGTTGCGCGCCTCGGCGCAGATGGTGAGCTACGAACTGGCGATCGGCTTCTGCTTCCTGGTGGTGGTCATGACCGCCGGCAGCCTGAACCTGGCCGAGATCGTGGCTTCGCAGAACCGGGGCATGGCGGCCGACATGGGCCTGAACTTCCTGTCCTGGAACTGGCTGCCGCTGCTGCCGATTTTCCTGGTCTACCTGATCTCTGGTGTGGCCGAGACCAACCGCCACCCGTTCGACGTGGTGGAAGGCGAAGCCGAGATCGTCGCCGGTCACATGGTCGAATACTCGGGCATGGGCTTCGCCATCTTCTTCCTGGCGGAGTACGCCAGCATGTGGCTGGTGTCCATCCTGGCGGTATTGATGTTCCTGGGCGGTTGGGCGCCCCCCATCGACAGTGCCGTGTTCAACTGGATCCCGGGCTGGATCTGGCTGGGCCTGAAAACCTTCATCGTGGTGTCCATGTTCATCTGGATCCGCGCCACCTTCCCCCGCTTCCGTTACGACCAGATCATGCGTCTGGGCTGGAAGGTCTTCATCCCTGTGACGCTGGTCTGGCTGCTGCTGGTCGGCGCGGTGATGCAGACGTCCTGGAACATCTGGAAGTAAGGAGTCACACGCATGTCTGCCACCGCTGTCGCTCCCTTCTCCCTGAAGGACTTTTTCAAGAGTTTCCTGCTGGTTGAACTGTTCAAGGGCATGGCCCTGACCGGTCGATACGCCCTGCGCCGCAAGGTCACGGTCCAGTTCCCCGAGGAAAAGACCCCCCTGTCGCCGCGATTCCGGGGCCTGCATGCCCAGCGCCGTTACGACAACGGTGAAGAGCGCTGCATCGCCTGCAAACTGTGCGAGGCGGTCTGTCCTGCGATGGCCATCACCATCGAGTCCGACGTCCGCGACGACGGCACCCGCCGCACCACGCGTTACGACATCGACCTGACCAAGTGCATCTTCTGCGGCTTCTGTGAAGAGGCCTGTCCGGTCGACGCCATCGTCGAGACCCAGATCCTCGAATACCACGGCGAAAAGCGCGGCGACCTGTATTTCACCAAAGAGATGCTGCTGGCCGTGGGCGACCGCTACGAGGCAGAGATCGCGGCGGCCAAGGCGGCCGACGCCAAGTACCGCTGAAAGGCCGAGCGAGAACAACATGGACTACCAAGCGGGCTTTTTTTACCTGTTTTCCGCGGTGCTGCTTTTCGCCGCATTTCGCGTGGTCACCGCGCGCAACCCGGTGCACGCCGTGCTCTACCTGATGCTGGCCTTTTCTCAGGCGGCGGCCATCTGGCTGTTGCTCAAGGCCGAATTCCTGGGCATCACCCTCGTGTTGGTGTACCTGGGGGCGGTGATGGTGCTGTTCCTGTTCGTGGTGATGATGCTCGACATCAACGTCGACGTCCTGCGCCAGGGCTTCTGGAAGCATTTTCCGCTGGCGCTCATTCTGGGCGGTCTGGTCAGTGCCGAGCTGATCGCAGTGCTCTGGGTGGGTTTCCCGACGCTGACCGTCGATGCCACGGCGGCCACGGTGGCAATGCATGCGCCTGACCATTCCAACACCCGTGAGTTGGGCAAACTGCTGTACAGCCAGTACACCTACCCGGTGGAAGTGGCTGCGGTCATCCTGTTGCTCGCGATGGTGGCGGCGATTGCGCTGACGTTGCGCCAGCGCAAGGAAAGCAAGGCCATCGATCCGGCCATTCAGGTGCGCGTGAAGGCCGAGGACCGCCTGGTGGTGGTGCCCCTGGCCCCTACGCCCAAAGCAGCTGCCACTGAGCAGCCGAAAGAGGAGGGGCAGACGTCATGATGACGCTGACATTGGGACATTTCCTGTCGCTGGGCGCCATTCTGTTCGCCCTGTCGGTGGTGGGCATCTTCCTGAACCGCAAGAACCTGATCGTGCTGCTGATGGCGATCGAGCTGATGCTGCTGGCGGTCAACATGAACTTCGTGGCGTTCGCCCATTACCTGGGTGACCTGCACGGCCAGATCTTCGTGTTCTTCATCCTGACGGTGGCCGCGGCCGAGTCGGCCATTGGTCTCGCCATCCTGGTGCTGCTGTTCCGCAACCGTTCCTCCATCAACGTGGACGAGCTCAACACGCTCAAGGGCTGAGGCTCAAGGGTTTTACGCAAAGTCACAACTATGAGTACAAGCCTTTCTGCAAGCACGCTGCTGGCGGTACCGTTGGCGCCACTGGTCGGGTCGGCACTGGCCGGCATTCTGGGCACGAAGTTCGGCGGCAACGTCATCGGTCGTCGCGCCTCGCACACCTTCACCATCCTGGGGGTGTTGGTCGCGTTCATCCTGTCGGCCATGACGCTCAAGAGCGTGGCCCTGGATGGGGCTCGTTTCAACGAAACCATTTACGAATGGATGGTGGTCGGTGGCCTGAAAATGGAAATCGGCTTCATGGTCGATGGCCTGACCGCCATGATGATGTGCGTGGTGACCTTCGTGTCGCTCATGGTGCACCTCTACACCATCGGCTACATGGAGGAAGACGAGGGCTACAACCGCTTCTTCGCCTACATCTCGCTGTTCACGTTCTCGATGCTCATGCTGGTCATGAGCAACAACCTGCTGCAGCTCTTCTTTGGTTGGGAAGCGGTGGGCCTGGTGTCTTACCTGCTGATTGGCTTCTGGTTCAACAAGCCCACGGCCATCTTCGCCAACATGAAGGCCTTTCTGGTCAACCGTGTGGGTGACTTTGGCTTTATCCTGGGCATCGGCCTGATTGCCGCCTACACGGGCAGCCTCAACTACACCGAGATCTTCGCCAAGGTGCCCGAGCTGGCGAGCGTCGAGTTCCCCTGGTACATCTTTGGCCAGGACGCGATGCTGATGACCGTGATCGGCATCTGTCTGTTCATCGGTGCCATGGGCAAATCGGCCCAGTTTCCGCTGCACGTGTGGCTGCCCGATTCGATGGAAGGCCCGACCCCGATTTCTGCTCTGATCCACGCGGCCACCATGGTGACGGCTGGCATCTTCATGGTCGCGCGCATGTCGCCCATCTACGAGTTGTCCGACACCGCGCTGAATTTCATCCTCGTCATCGGTGCCATCACGGCGCTGTTCATGGGCTTCCTGGGCATCATCCAGAACGACATCAAGCGCGTGGTGGCGTACTCCACCCTGTCGCAGCTGGGTTACATGACGGTGGCGCTGGGCGCATCGGCCTACTCGGTGGCCGTGTTCCACCTGATGACGCACGCCTTCTTCAAGGCCCTGCTGTTCCTGGCCGCTGGGTCGGTCATCATGGGCATGCACCACAACCAGGACATCCGCTGGATGGGTGGCGTGCGCAAGTACATGCCCATCACCTGGATCACCTCGTTGCTGGGCACGCTGGCGCTGATCGGCACACCGCTGTTCTCGGGCTTCTACTCCAAGGACAGTATCATCGAGGCGGTGCATTTCAGCAACCTGCCTGCGGCCGGTTTCGCCTACTTCGCCGTCATGGCCGGGGTGTTCGTCACGTCGTTCTACTCGTTCCGCCTGTACTTCCTGGTGTTCCACGGCGCCGAGCGTTACGACCAGAACCCGGACGCGCACCACCATGACGATCACCACGATGACCACGGCCACCATGGTGATGGCAAGCCGCACGAGTCGCCCTGGGTGGTGACGGTGCCGCTGCTGCTGCTGGCGATCCCGTCGGTGGTGATCGGCTACCTGACGATCCAGCCGATGCTCTTCGGTGAGTTTCTGGCCGACGCCATCTTTGTGAACGACGCGGCACACCCTGCGATGGCGAAGTTTGCCGAGATTTTCCACGGCCCCCTGTCCATGGCGGCGCATGCGCTGTCCACCCCGCCGCTGTACCTGGCCGCCGGTGGTGCAGTCACCGCTTGGTACATGTACATGGTCAACCCAGCCGTCCCGGCGGCCATCGCCAAGGCGTTGCGTCCGTTGGTCGTGATCCTGGAAAACAAGTACTTCATGGACTGGATCAATGAAAACATCATCGCCAAGGCCGCGCGCGGCATAGGCGTGGGCCTGTGGAAGGGGGGCGACCGCGGCATCATCGAAGGCGCTGTGGTCAACCTGAGCTGGAAGATCGTCGGTTTCGTGTCTGGCATCGTGCGCCGCGCGCAGACGGGTTTCCTCTACCACTATGCGTTCGTGATGATTGCCGGTGTGCTGGCCTTCATGACCTATTTCGTGTGGCTCGCCAAATAAGGAGAAGAACAACATGGGTTTGCTGAGCCTTGCGATCTGGGTCCCCATCCTGTTCGGTGTGGTGCTGCTGGCCATCGGCCGTGACGAGCACGCCAACGCCGTTCGCTGGATCGCCCTGATCGGTGCCTTGCTGGGGTTGGCCGTCACGGTGCCCCTGTACACCGGCTTCGAAGTCGGTTCTGCGGCGATGCAGTTCGTCGAAAAATCGGTCTGGATCGAGCGTTTCAACGTGCACTACCACCTCGCGGTGGACGGCATTTCGCTGTGGCTGGTGCTGTTGACCGCGTTCATCACCGTGGTCGTGGTGATCGCCGGCTGGGAAGTCATCACCGAAAAGGTCAACCAGTACATGGGGGCCTTCCTGATCCTCTCGGGTTTGATGATCGGTGTCTTCGCGTCTGTCGATGCGATGTTGTTCTACGTGTTCTTCGAGGCCACGCTGATCCCGATGTACATCATCATCGGCATCTGGGGTGGTCCCAACAAGATCTACGCGTCGTTCAAGTTCTTCCTGTACACGCTGCTCGGCTCGCTGCTGATGCTGATCGCGCTGATCTACCTCTACAACGTGTCGGGGGGCAGCTTCGACCTGGCCACCTGGTGGCAGCTGCCGCTGGGCTCGGGCGTGCAGACGGCGCTGTTCTTCGCGTTCTTCGCCGCCTTTGCGGTGAAGGTGCCGATGTGGCCGGTGCACACCTGGCTGCCCGACGTGCACGTGGAAGCGCCCACGGGCGGCTCCGCCGTGCTGGCGGCGATCATGCTGAAGCTGGGCGCCTACGGCTTCCTGCGTTTCTCCCTGCCCATCGTCCCTGACGCCTCTCACGAGTGGGCCGGGCTGATGATTGGCCTGTCGCTGATCGCCGTGGTCTACGTCGGTCTGGTCGCCATGGTGCAGCAGGACATGAAGAAGCTGGTGGCGTACTCGTCGGTGGCGCACATGGGTTTCGTGTCGCTGGGCTTTTTCCTCTTCAACGATTTGGCGGTGTCGGGCGCGATCGTCCAGATGATTGCCCACGGCTTCGTGTCGGCCGCCATGTTCCTGGGCATTGGCGTGCTGTACGACCGGGTGCATTCCCGTGAGATTGCCGACTACGGTGGTGTCATCAACACCATGCCCAAGTTCGCGGCGTTCGCGTTGCTGTTCACCATGGCCAATGCAGGCCTGCCAGGCACCGCCGGTTTCGTCGGCGAGTGGATGGTGATCCTGGGTGCTGTGCAGGCCAATTTCTGGGTCGGCATGGCGGCTGCCACGGCGCTGATCTTTGGCGCCTCGTACTCGCTGTGGATGTTCAAGCGGGTGTACCTGGGCCCGGTGGGCAACGACCACGTCAAAGCGTTGCTGGACATCAATTCCCGCGAATTCCTGGTGATGGCCCTGCTGGCGGTGATGGTGCTTTACATGGGCATCCACCCCAAGCCCTTCACAGACGTGATGAATCCCTCGGTCGCCGAGCTGCTCAAGCACGTGGCCGTGTCCAAGCTGCCCTGAGTCGTGATCGCTGACCGTCCATCACAGAATCGAGAGAACATCCCATGTTAGACAGTATCAGCTTGGCCATGGTCATGCCGGAGATCATCCTCCTGGTGATGACAAGCCTGATCGCGATTTACGACCTCTTCGTTCAGTCACCTGGGCGGGTGTCCACCTACCGCCTCACGCTGCTCACACTGGCCGTGGTGGCTGGTCTGGAAGGCTATATGGGTGCCAGCGGACAGACCCTGAGTGGCTTCGGCGGTATGGTCGTCAACGACCCGATGGCGGCCTGGCTCAAGTGCTTTGCCGCTGTCGCCATGATCGCGACGCTGGTGTACGCACGCCCCTACGCGCTGGAGCGCGACATGCTGCGTGGCGGTGAGTTGTTCTCGCTGGCCTCGTATTCGCTGCTGGGCATGTTCATCATGATCTCGGCCCACAACTTCCTGGTGGTGTATCTGGGTCTGGAGCTGCTGACCCTGGCCGGCTACGCCCTGGTGGCCCTGCGCCGCGATGACCTGCGCGCCACCGAAGCCGCCATGAAGTACTTCGTGCTGGGGGCGCTGGCCAGCGGCTTCCTGCTGTATGGCCTGTCGCTGCTGTACGGTGCCACCGGTTCGCTCGACATCGCGGTCGTTGCCCAGGCCGTTGCAGCCAGCGGCGAGAAGTCGCAGGTGCTCATCCTGGGTGTCGTGTTCGTGGTGGCCGGTCTGGCGTTCAAGCTGGGCGTGGTGCCGTTCCACATGTGGGTGCCAGACGTGTACCACGGTGCGCCCACTGCGGTGACGCTGATGATCGGTGGCGCGCCCAAGCTGGCGGCGTTCGCCATCGTGATGCGCCTGCTCGTCGAGGGTCTGTCTCCGTTGGCCGTCGACTGGCAGCAGATGCTGGCGGTGCTGGCGATCGTCTCGTTGCTGGTGGGTAACCTGGCGGCGGTGGCCCAGTCCAACTTCAAGCGCATGCTGGCGTTTTCCACCATCGCGCAGATGGGCTTCATGTTGCTGGCTTTCGTGGGTGGCGTCGTCAACGGCGATGCGTCCAACGCCGCGAACGCCTACGGTGCGGCGATGTTCTACGTGATCACGTACGTACTGACCACGCTGGCCACATTCGGTGTGATGCTGTTGCTGTCGCGCCAGGGTTTTGAGTCGGAAGAGATTGTCGACTTTGCCGGTCTGAACCAGCGCAGCCCGCTGTACGCCGGTGTGATGGCTGCCTGCATGTTCTCGCTCGCGGGTGTGCCGCCGCTGGTTGGCTTCTACGCCAAGCTGTCGGTGTTGCAGGCACTGCTGGAGGCGGGCGGTGGCATCTACGTCGGTCTGGCGGTCTTCGCGGTGCTGATGTCCCTCATCGGCGCGTTCTACTACCTGCGTGTGGTCAAGGTGATGTACTTTGACGCGCCGGTGCAGACCGCAGCCATCCAGGCACCCTTCGACGTGCGTGCGGTGTTGTCGATCAACGGTGCCCTGGTGCTGGTGCTCGGGATTGTCCCTGGTGGATTGATGGCCCTTTGTGCCGAAGCCATTCGGGCGATGCTCGTCTGAGGTAAGCTAGCCAGATGACTTCTGCAAGTACCGTCTGGTTGCTCATCGGGCTGGCGTTTTTCGCGGCCAACCTGCCGTTCCTCAACGAGCGGGTGTTGGCCGTGTGGCGGCGCGGATCGGCAGGCAAGGGTTTGGCTCTGCGTTTTGCCGAAATGACGCTGCTCTACTTCGTGGTGGGGGGCATTGGCCTTGCGATGGAGCAGCACGCGGGCCAGATCTACCCCCAAGGCTGGGAGTTCTACGCGATCACCGCCTCGATGTTCGTGACTTTCGCTTTCCCGGGATTTGTCTACCGCTACCTGGGCCGGCGCCGTTGAGGCAGAGGCCATGCTGCTGTTGCCCGAACTCCAGCCGCCCCACCTGAAAGAAACCACGCTGCACAGCGAGACGGTGTTTCGCGGGCACTTTCTGCACGCGTGCCGCGACACGGTGCGTTTGCCAGACGGCCGCGAGACGACCCGCGAGTACGTGGTTCATCCCGGGGCGGTCATGGTGGTTCCACTGCTCGACGACGGTCGGGTGGTACTGGAGCGGCAATACCGCTACCCGCTGCACCGCGCCATGTTGGAATTTCCGGCTGGCAAACTGGACCCGGGTGAGCCGGTTCTGGACTGTGCCCGTCGTGAACTGCAGGAAGAAACCGGTTACCGCGCCCGGTGGTGGGCGCGCGCCGGGGTGTTGCATCCGGTCATTTCCTACGCCACGGAGTTCATTGACATCTGGTTTGCCCGCGGCCTGACCTTGGGGCCCCGCCAGTTGGACGAGGGCGAGTTCCTGGATGTGCTGTCGGTGACGCCACAGGAGTTGTTGCAGGCTTGCCGAGACGGATTGATCACTGACGCGAAAACCCTCACCGGTGCCCTCTGGCTGCAGAACGTGCTGCGCGGTGACTGGACGCTGGAGTGGGTGGAGGTGTCGGGATGAAGGTGCTGGACCTGGGCTGTTCGAAGGGGCACGTGTTCGAAGGCTGGTTTGGCTCGGAAACCGACTACCAGCAGCAGCGCGATACCGGGCGGCTGACGTGTCCGGTGTGCGGCGATGCGGGCGTGGAAAAGCGCTTGAGTGCCCCGCGACTCAACCTGGGGGCCACTCAACCGCGAACAGCCGCCCCAGACACAACCGTTCCCCAACGCCCCCCAGCTGAGGTGGCGTCTGCGGGTCTGCCGGCCGAATTGCAGGCGGTGTGGTGGCAGGCCATGCGCACCATCTCCGCCCGTACCGAGGACGTGGGGGACCGATTCGCCGAGGAGGCGCGGCGCATCCACCGTGGTGACACGCCGGCGCGGGACATCCGCGGCCGGGCCACACTGGAGCAAGCGCAAGACCTGTTGGAAGAGGGGGTCGAACTGCTGCCGCTGCCCGACCTCGACCTTTTCAAGACAACGCTGCAATGACACCCTGGCTTCAAGGGTAGAGGCCACGGAGGTCGCGGGCGCGCAGGATGCGTCGGCAGGCCACGATGAAGGTGGCGGTGCGCAAGCTCACATGGTGCTCCGCGGCGATCTGCCAGACGGCGTCGAAGGCGCCGCGCATGATCCGGATCAGGCGGTCGTTGATTTCGTCTTCGCTCCAGAAAAAGCTGGAGAAGTCCTGCACCCATTCGAAGTAGCTCACCGTCACGCCACCGGCGTTGGCGATCACGTCGGGGACCACCAGCACGCCGCGGTCGTTCAGGATGTCGTCGGCCTCGGGCGTGGTCGGCCCGTTGGCGCCTTCGATCACGAGTCGGGCCTGCAGGCGCCCTGCATTGACGGCCGTGATCTGCTGCTCCAGCGCTGCCGGGATCAGGATGTCGCAAGGAACGTCCCAGAAACGGTCCTGTGCCAGTGTCTCTGCGTGCTCGAACCCGGCGACGCTGCCATGGCGCGCGACATGGGCCGTCAGAGCGGCCACGTCGAGGCCGGCGGCACGGTACACCGTGCCGCCATGGTCCTGCACAGCAACGATGCGCGCGCCCGCTTCGGCAAACAGGCGGGCCGACACGCCCCCCACGTTGCCAAAGCCCTGGACCGCCACGGTGGCGCCGTTGATTTCCAGTCCTAGGCGCCGTGCCGCCTCCACGCCCACGGTGAACACCCCGCGGCCTGTGGCCTCACGCCGTCCGAGCGAGCCACCGAGGTCCACTGGTTTACCCGTCACCACGCCGGTGGCCGTCTCGCCCACGTTCATGGAGTAGGTGTCCATCATCCACGCCATGACCTGTTCGTTGGTGTTGACGTCGGGGGCCGGGATGTCCTTGGTCGGGCCGATGATGAGTCCGATCTCGCTCGTGTACCGGCGGGTCACGCGTTCCAGTTCGGAGGCCGACAACTGGCGCGGATCGACCCGGATGCCGCCTTTGGCACCGCCGTAAGGCACGTTGACCGCGGCGTTCTTGATCGACATCCAGGCCGCCAGCGCCATCACTTCCGACAGCGTCACGTCCTGGTGGAAGCGGACGCCGCCTTTGCCCGGTCCGCGGGACGTGTTGTGCTGCACGCGGTAGCCTTCGAAGTGCGCCACGGTGCCGTTGTCGAGGTGGATGGGCACGTCAACGATCAGCATGCGCTTGGGTCGTTTGAGCGTTTCTACCCAGCGGGCCAGGTCGCCCAGGTAAGGCGTGACGCGGTCGACCTGCTGCAGGAAGATCCCCCAGGGGCCGAGGTGATCGGCCTGCAGGTAGGAGGGCAGGGCGTGGACGGAACTGGGGGCGGCAGGAGTGTGCATGGCCAAGGCGCTAGTGGAACATGGCCTTGAGCTTAGTGGCTGGACTGCGGCTTGTCCAAGGCCAAGGCGGGATCATGTCATGCACGAAATGCATTACCGAGGTTGGCGCACCGGCTCCAATGGCCGGGGCACCATGGGGCGCCACTCACTCACTGGGGCAGCCGCGGGACCCGTGTCGGGTGCATCATAAGCAAGGCCATGGATGCGCAGGCCTTGCGAGGACAGCTTGGCGGCCGTCGCCGGGCCGATGCCCTGGACCCGCCGGATCAGGTCGGGCCAGTCGCGGAACGGGCCGGCTTGCCGGGCCTCGACGATGCGGGCACTGGTGCGAGGCCCCACGCCCTTGAGGGTCATCAAATCGTCGGCGGGCGCTTGGTTGGCGTCGAGGGCGGCGAAGGCGGGCAGCAGCAGCCATGCGAAGCTGGCCAGCACCCAGTCGCGCAGGTGGCGGTAGTGGTTCATCGAGTTCTCCCTGTACTGTGTCGTTGCACAATTTCGACCGTACTGTAACGCAAGCGCCCGCGGCGGCGGGCCGGGCGGCGCCATACTCTCGTCCATGTTTGATCCTTCCACCGTGCCGGTCGTCGGCGTTGACGACCACCTACCCCGGGTGTTGCCCCAGGGCCTGACGGCCGAGGCATTGCGTGCCCGCTTCCTGATGCCGCCCGTCTGGGAGCCGGAGGTCCGCCGAGAGCCCCGTTTCACCGATCACCCGCCGCGGCATGCAGCGGTCCTGGTGCCGGTGTTCCTGCGCGACGAGCCAACCGTCCTGCTGACGGAACGTACCGCACACCTGCCGACCCACGCTGGACAGATCGCTTTTCCTGGCGGCAAGATCGACCCGCACGACCGTTCCGCCACGGCGGCGGCGGTGCGCGAAGCGCATGAAGAGGTCGGGCTGGATCCCGCCGACCTTGAAGTGCTCGGCAGCTTGCCCGAGTACGTGACGGCGACGGCGTTCGTGGTCACGCCAGTGGTGGCGCTGGTGCCGGCACACGCCGCGGTACGGCCCAACCCCCACGAGGTGGCCGAGGCGTTCGAGGTACCGCTGGCCTTTCTGATGGACCCGGCCCACCACCGCCGCCATGAAATGCTGTGGGAGGGCCAGCCTCGCCAGTGGTTCTCCATGCCCTACCGCGATGGCGCGCGCGAGCGCTTCATCTGGGGTGCCACAGCGGCCATGCTGCGCAACCTGTACCGCTTCCTCAGTGCTTGAGTGCGGGTAATCCCTGTCCACCGCGGTTGGGGCAGCAGTGACAGCCGGCTATGATGCCGGCATGAGTTTTTTCGCGATTTTTCTGGCTTTGTTGCTGGAGCAGGCGCGACCGCTGGCGCCCGACAACCCGGTCCACGGTGGGATGCAGGGGTGGGTGCGGTGGGTCCGGCGCACCCTGGACGCGGGCCAGCGCCACCACGGCTGGCTGGTGTGGCTGGCAGCGGTCGTGGGACCTGCCGCGCTCTCGGCTGCGGTGTATGCCGTGCTGGCGCATTGGAGTCTGCTGCTGGGCTTTGCCTGGCTGGTGCTGGTGCTCTACCTCACGCTGGGCTTTCGGCAGTTCAGCCACCATTTCACCGCCATCCGCGAGGCGTTGGAATCCGGTGACGAGGCCGGTGCCCGGGCTGCGCTTGCCCGCTGGCGCGGCGTGGAGGTCCATCAGCTGCCGCGGCAGGAGTTGCTGCGCCACGTGATTGAGCATGCGGTGCTGCAGGCCCACCGGCACGTGTTCGGTGTGCTGGTGTGTTTCGTGGTGCTGGCGTTGTTGGGTCTGGGGCCGGCAGGTGCTGTGCTCTACCGCCTGAGCGAATACGTCTCGCGCGCCTGGAGTGCCAAGGCCGATGACCCGCCGAGCGAGCCGGCCCAGGGTGCCGCCCAGCGGGCCTGGCATTGGGTGGACGCGGGCCCGGTGCGCGCCACGGCGCTGGGTTTCGCGGTGGTGGGCAACTTCGAGGAAGCCGTGGCCAACTGGCGCCAGGAGGCCCGCCATTTCAGTGATCCGAACGACGGCATCCTGCTGGCGGCCACCGCTGGGGCCATCAATGTGCGGCTTGGTGGTCAGGCCCTGGGCGGTGCCGGTATGGGGCCGGCCAGTCCAGTGGTGGATGGTCGGGAGCCGCAGCTCGCTCACTTGGCCAGCGTCGTCGGCCTGGTGTGGCGCAGCGTGGTGCTGTGGCTGCTGCTGCTGGCGCTCGGGACATTCGCCCGGCTGGTGTGAGCGCGCGCCGTCAGTAGCGGCGCGCCTGCGAGAGTTCGGCGTGGAGTTCGCCGTACAGCCGGTAGCGTTGGGCCGATATGTGGCCCGCTTCGACCGCCGCGCGCACGGCACAACCAGGCTCGTGCAGGTGGCTGCAATTGTAGAAACGGCATTGGCCCAGGTAAGGGGCGAAATCCGGCAAGTGTTGCGCCAGTTCGGCGGCCTCCAGGTGGTAGAGCCCAAATTCCTGGAAACCGGGTGAGTCGATCAGCGCGGTCTGGTGGGCGTCGTCCAGCCAGTACCAGGTGGTCGAGGTGGTGGTGTGCCGCCCCGAATTGAGGGCCCGCGAGATTTCACCGGTCTGCGCCTGGGCGTGTGGGATCAGGCGGTTCACCAACGTGCTTTTGCCAGCGCCCGACGGCCCCATCACCAGGGTGGTGCGCCCCAGCAATTGGGCTTGCAGCGCGGTGAGGCTGCCGTCATCGGCCGTGAGGCTCAATGGCAATACCACCTGGCCCATGGCGCAATAAGGGGCAAGCCGCTGCCAGGCGCGGTCGAACAGCGGCTGCAGGTCGCGTTTGTTGAGCACCACCACCACCGGGATGCCGGCGGCATGGGCGGCGATCAGCGCCCGCATGAGCTGGCCTTCGGAGAACTCGGGCTCTGCCGCCAGCAACACCAGCACCTGGTCAAGGTTGGCGGCGAAAGATTTGGTGCGGATTTCGTCTTGCCGGTACAGCAGGTTGCGCCGCGGCAGCACAGCTTCGATCAGGCCCTCGTCGCCGCTCGCGCGCCAAGCCACCCGATCGCCCACGACGGCTTGGCTCTTTTTGCCGCGCGGGTGGCAGATCAGGCGTTCACCGCCCTCGGTTTCCACCAGGCAATGGCGGCCGTGCGTGGCCACCACCAGGCCGGTCTGGGAGGATGTTGCCACGCTCATGCCACCCCGGGCAGGCGGGCCAGCCGCTCGGCCGCCGGGGGGTGGGAGTAATAGAACTTCACGAACAGTGGGTCGGGGGTGAGGGTGCTGGCGTTGTCCTTGTAGAGCTTGAGCAGCGCCTGGGCCAGGTCGTGCCCGTTGGCGTGTTGCACCGCGTAGGCGTCGGCCTCGAACTCGTGCTGGCGCGACAAGTGGCTGGTCAGCGGCGTGATGAAAAAGGCGAACAAGGGCACGACGCTGAGGAACAGCAGCAGGGCCAGGGCGCTGTTGGCACTGGTGAAGTTGGGCGTGACCCCAAGCCCGGTGTAGAACCAGACCTGGCTCGACAGCCAGCCCAGCAGTGCAAACCCGGCCAGGCTCACGGCAAACATCGTCACCAGGCGCTTGGCGATGTGCCGGTGCTTGAAGTGGCCGAGCTCGTGGGCCAGCACAGCATCGATCTCGCCCGGTGCCAGCCGTTGCAGCAGGGTGTCGAAGAACACCACCCGTTTGGCTGGCCCGAAGCCGGTGAAATAGGCGTTGGCGTGCGCGCTGCGCTTGCTGCCGTCCATCACGAACAAGCCCTTGGCGGTGAAGCCGCAGCGGGCCATCAGGCCTTCAATGCGCTGGCGCAAGGCCGCGTCCTGCAACGGCTCGAACTTGTTGAAGAGTGGGGCAATCAGCGTGGGGTACAGCACCAGCAGCAGCAGGTTGAACGCCATCCACACCGCCCAGGCCCAGAGCCACCAGAGGCTGCCAGCCGCTTCCATCAGCCACAGGACCAGCGCCGCAATGGGCAGCCCGATGAGTGCACCCACGCAGGCGCCCTTGATCCCGTCGCTCAGCCACAGGCCCAGCGTCATCTTGTTGAAGCCGAAGCGCTGCTCCAGCCGGAAGGCGCGGTACCAGGCCAGTGGCCCTTCCAGCAGCCCCCCAATGAGGAAGAACCCACCCAGCAGGGCCAGCTGCTGCACCATGCCGGCTCCCAGCACGCTGTGCAAGGCGAGGTTGAGTGCGTCCAGCCCGCCCAGCAGCGTCCAGCCCACCAGCACGGCGGCCGCAAAGGCCGACTCGATCACCCCGAAGCGCACCTTGGCCGCGGTGTAATCGGCGGCTTTCTGGTGGGCCACCAAATCGACCGTGCCGGCAAACGTGGCGGGCACGGCGCCTCGGTGGCGTGCCACGTGGCGCACCTGCCGCTGCGCCAGCCACAGGCGCGTCAGCAGCCCGGCCAGCAACATCACGCAGAACAGCGCCGTCCAGACGGTGGCGGATGGGGTTGAAACAACAGTCATGCGCGTGAGTCTAGCGAAACTGGTCGGCCCGTGCGCCGGATCGGCGAAAATCACGCCCCATGACTTCCATCCCCGAAGCGGTGGCCCCCGATGCCGAGGCCGCCGCGGTACTGAACAAGAGTGACCAGAACCTGGTCTGGATCGACTGCGAAATGAGCGGGCTCGATCCGGACAAGGAGCGGCTGCTCGAGATTGCCGTTGTGGTGACCGGCCCGCAGCTGACCCCCCGCGTCGAGGGCCCGGTGCTGGTGATCCACCAGAGCGATGCCGTGCTCGACGCCATGGACAACTGGAACAAGGGGGCCCATGGCCGCAGCGGTCTGATCGACAAGGTCAAGGCCAGCACCCTGACCGAGGCCGATGCCGAGGCCCAGCTGCTGGCCTTCATCCAGTGCTACGTGCCGCGCAGCGCCTCGCCCATGTGCGGCAACACCATTGGCCAGGACCGGCGTTTTCTGGTGCGCTACATGCCCAAGCTCGAGGCCTACTTCCATTACCGCAACCTGGACGTGAGCACCCTGAAGGAGCTGGCCAAGCGCTGGCGCCCCGAGGTGTACGCGGCGTTCAAGAAGCACCAGAAGCACACGGCGCTGGCCGACGTGCACGAGTCGATTGACGAACTGGAGCATTACCGACACCATTTCCTGCGCTGATCACACTGGTCTTTCCCGACGCTTTCGACCGCGCCACGACAGAGGGCCGGCGGGGTGACAACAAGCACACACCATGAACATGACCTTGAAGCCCGCCACCCGCGCGGGAGAAGAACACCTGCGGCAGATGTTGCGCCTCGCGGCGGCCGTGGCCTTTTTGATTGCCGTGGGCGTTTATGCCTCGTTCAATGCCGAAGGCATCCCCGGGTTGAGCACCCAGGCGCTGTGGTTCCTTATCGTGGCGGCCGCCGTGGGCGGCTACATGGCGATGAACATCGGCGCCAACGACGTGGCCAACAACATGGGCCCGGCCGTGGGTTCCGGGGCGATCACACTGGGTTGGGCCATCTTGGTGGCCGCGGTGTTTGAAGCCCTGGGCGCGATCATTGCTGGCGGTGAGGTGGTTGGGACCATCAAGGGCGGCATCATCGACGCCAAGGCCTTTGCCGATCCCCAAAGTTTCACCTGGCTGATGTTGTCCGCCCTGCTGGCGGGTGCGTTGTGGTTGAACCTGGCCACCATGCTGGGGGCGCCGGTCTCGACCACACACTCCATCATCGGTGCGGTCATGGGAGCGGGCATTGCCGCTGGTGGCTGGGGACTGGTCAACTGGGGCACCATCGGCTCGATCGTCGCCAGCTGGGTGGTTTCGCCCCTGATGGGCGGGGTGATCGCAGCGGGGTTCCTGTTCCTGATCAAACACTCCATCACGTACAAGGCCGACATGACCCGGGCGGCCACGCGCGTGGTGCCGGTGCTGGTGGCCCTGATGGCCTGGGCCTTTGGCACCTACATGCTGCTCAAAGGTGCGTCGCAGCTGGTGAAGGTGACGTTTGGTTGGGCGGTGGTGTGGGGCCTGGTCATCGCGGTCGTGGTGTACGTGCTCGTCTCGCGCCCCATCGCACGCGCCGCGAGCCGCCAGAAAAACAGCAAGGACGGCGTCAATGCCCTGTTCACCTGGCCGCTGGTGTTTGCGGCGGCGCTGCTGAGTTTTGCCCATGGGGCCAACGACGTGGCCAACGCCATCGGCCCGTTGGCTGCCATCTACGAGGCGGTGGTGTCGGGGGCGGTGGCGGCCAAGGCCGTCACGCCGATGTGGATCATGGTGCTGGGAGCGCTGGGTCTGTCGGTGGGCCTGGCCCTCTACGGTTCGCGGCTCATCCTCACGGTGGGCAAGGAGATCACCGAGCTCGACCTGATGCGCGCTTACTCGATCGCCATGGCCGCCACGCTGACGGTGATCCTGGCGGCGCAGCTGGGCATGCCGGTATCCACCACCCACGTCACCATTGGTGCCGTGTTCGGTGTGGGATTTCTGCGTGAACTGCTCAAGGTCAACTATGCCAAGATGGAGGCCGTGGTGCGCGCCGGTCATCAGGGCGAGGACCGCGAGGCGGTGGAGGCCTACCTGGTCAAGTTCGAGGCCGCACCGGTGGAAGAGAAAAAACGGATGCTCGCCGAGATGAAGAAGCGGGCCGCTGCGCGCCAGTCCAACGGACAGGACGCTGCCGTGCAGGCGTTTGACAAGAAGGAGCGCAAGGCCTTCAAAAAGGCCTACAAGAAGGAGCTGGTCAAGCGCTCGGTGGTGATGCGCATCGTGGCGGCGTGGATCGTCACCGTGCCCGCCACGGCCGTGCTGGCCGCCATGCTGTACCACGGGGTCGCTGCACTGCTTTCGGCGCATTGACCCGAAAGATTTCGGGTTTTCCCGGATTCGTGTGATAATTCGCAGCTGCCCTTTCATGAGGGCAGTTAACGTACATCTGCCCCACGCTTTGGCTTTCTTGGCTGGCATTAGCCAGCCGGTCCGGTTCCCGGACCCTTGCATGCCTCCAGCACACCGCCCAGACCGACCCTGACAGGGTCTGCGGTGTGCCGATCTGTTTGTGGTTGATGTGTTCTGTGACCACGAACGGATCGGACTGGCGACCCTCCCCAGGAGCGGGCAGGGCCATGGCCGTTTCGTTCTGTTTGCGCCCGTGGCGCAAGGAAGAATGACATGACGGAATCCATTTCCACTTTGAACGACGCCCAGGTGGCGACGCCTGCCACCAGCACCTCGGCGGCGCCCGAAGCCTTTGCCGCACTGGGCCTGGCCGAGCCGCTGCTGCGCGCCGTGGCCGACCTGGGCTTTACCCAACCCACCCTGGTGCAACAGGCCGCGATCCCCAAGGCCATGCAGGGCGGCCACGCCGAGGGCTACACCGACCTGATGGTGTCGAGCCAGACCGGCTCTGGCAAAACGGCCGCTTTCCTGCTGCCGGTGCTGCACACCCTGATCGAACAACAGGCCCAGGCCGAGGCGCAGGAGCGCGCCGAATGGGACCGCTTGGTGGCCCAGGCCGAAGCCGAGGGCAAGCCTGCCCCCAAGCGCCCCAAGCGGAAGAACCCCCTGCTGGCCCGCCATTTCAAGCCGGCCGTGCCCGGCGCCCTGGTGCTTTGCCCGACGCGTGAACTGGCCCAGCAGGTGGCGCACGACGCCATCGACCTGGTCAAGCACTGCCGCGGCCTGCGCGTGGCCACCGTGGTGGGCGGCATGCCCTACCAGATGCAGATCGCCAAGCTGCAGAACGCCGACCTGGTGGTGGCCACCCCGGGCCGCCTGCTGGACCTGCAGCGCAGCGGCCAGCTTCAGCTCGACAAGGTGCAGTTCCTGGTGGTGGACGAAGCCGACCGCATGCTGGACCTGGGCTTTGCCGACGACCTGGCCGAGATCAACCAGCTGACCATCAACCGCCACCAGACCATGATGTTCAGCGCCACCTTTGCGCCGCGCATCCAGACGCTGGCCGCGCGCGTGATGCGCCAGCCGCAGAAGGTGCAGATCGACACCCCGCAGGACCGTCACACCAACATCGAGCAGCGCCTGTACTGGTGCGACAGCCCCGAGCACAAGCGCCAGTTGCTGGACCATTGGCTGCGCGACGCCAGCATCGACCAGGCGATCGTGTTTGCCAGCACCCAGATCGAGTGCGACGCACTGGCCGAGGAGCTGCAGCAGGCCGGCTTTGCTGCCGTGGCGCTGCACGGGGCCCTGAGCCAGGGCCTGCGCAACCGCCGCCTGATGGCGCTGCGCAACGGTCAGGTGCAGATTCTGGTGGCCACCGATGTGGCGGCCCGCGGCATTGACGTGCCGGCGATCACCCACGTCTTCAACTTCGGTTTGCCGATGAAGGCCGAGGACTACACCCACCGCATCGGCCGTACCGGCCGCGCGGGGCGCAAGGGCCTGGCCGTGACCATGGCCGAATTCCGGGACCGCCGCAAGATCGGCGAGATCGAGGCCTACAGCCAGCAGCCGATCCAGACCCAGACGATCCCAGGCCTGGAGCCCAAGAAGCCCGTGTACGACTTCCGCAACGACCGTGGCGACCGCCGTGGCCCGCCGCGGGGTGGTCGCCGCCATGGCGGTGACCGTGGCCACGATGGGAAACCCTTCGGCGGCGGCTACCGCGGTGCACGCCCCGCAGGCGAGGGGGCGCGTGTGGGCTTTGGCGCTCCCGAAGGGCGTCAGGGCTTTGGCGACAAGCGTCCTCGCAGCCACGCCTCGAAATCGCCGGCCGGCAGGGGGCGCCCCAGCAGGTAACCCTGCATTTCGTCGCAGCCGTAGCGCTGCAGGAAATCCCGCTGTGCCGGGGTTTCCACACCTTCCGCGATCGTCAGCAACCCCAGGCCTTTGGCCATCTGCAGGATGGTCGTGACCAGGTTGATGTCCTCGGTGTCGTGCGGCAGACCGCGCACGAAAGACTGGTCGATCTTGAGCTTGTGGATGGTGAAGCGCTTGAGGTGGTTGAGCGACGAGTAGCCGGTGCCGAAGTCGTCCATCGCCAGATGGACGCCGCGTTCCCGCAGCGCCTCCATGGCGGCGATGGCGGCTTCGGGGTCGTCCGTCGCGGCACTTTCGGTCAGCTCCAATTCCAGACAGTGAGCCGGCAGCCCGGTGCGCTCCAGAATGCTCGTCACCAAGGCGGGCAGGCCGGGCTGGCGGAACTGCACAGCCGACAGGTTGACGGCCATCACCAGGTCCGGCAAGCCCTGCTCGCGCCACCGCTGCGCTTGCGCGCAGGCTTCGCGCAACACCCATTCTCCCAGCGGCAGAATCTGTCCGGTGCCTTCGGCCACCGGGATGAACTCGGCCGGTGACACGGGGCCCCATTCCGGGTGAGTCCAGCGCAGCAGCGCCTCGACCCCGACCACTCGGTCGTCGGACAAGGCCGCCTGTGGCTGGTAGTGCAGCGCCATTTCGCCGCGTTCCACGGCCCGACGCAGGGCGTTCTCCAATTGCAACCGCCGCAGCGACAAGGCCTGCATTTCCTGGGTAAAGAAGGCGTAGCGGTTGCGGCCATCCTGCTTGGCGCGGTACATGGCCGTGTCGGCGCAGCGGTACAAGGCTTCGAAGTCGGCCCCATCTTCTGGGTAGAGGGAGATGCCGATCGACGGCGTCACCGTGAACTCTTGCTGTTGCACGGTGTAGGGTGCCGACAGGCGCTGCAGCAACAGCTTGGCCATGTGGGTGGCCCCTTCGGCACCGGTGTCGGGCAGCACGGCCACGAATTCATCACCCCCCAGGCGGGCCACCGTGTCCTGCTCCCGCACGAGCTGGCCAATGCGTTGTGCCACCTGCTTGAGCAGCGCGTCACCCGCCTGGTGGCCGAGTGAGTCGTTGATGTGCTTGAAGTGGTCCAGGTCAATGAACAGCAGAGACAGCGGCGTGTGGTGACGGCGCGCCATGCTCAGGTCGTGCTGGACGCGGTCACGCAGCAGCACCCGGTTGGCCAGCCCGGTCAGGGGGTCGTAGAAGGCGAGGTGGCGGATGCGGGCCTCCTGCTCACGCCGGCGGCTGATGTCGCTGAAAATGCCAATGTAGTGCGTGGTGCGACCGGCGCTGTCCTGCACCCGGCTGATTGACAACCATTCCGGGTACTCTTCGCCGCTGCGCCGCTGGTTCCACACCTCGCCCTGCCACTGACCGGAGGTCTCCACGTCGTGCCACATGGTGGCGTAGAACGCCGGGCCGTGCCGCCCCGACGACAGCAGGCTGGGTTTCTGGCCCAGCACCTCTGCCTCGTCGTAGCCGGTGATCGCAGTGAACGCCCGGTTGACCTTCACGATACGCTGTTGAGGGTCGGTGATGACAAAGCCTTCGCCCGAGCCGTTGAAGAACTGTTCGATCAGCGTGTAGCGCAGTTCGGCCTGTTTGCGGGGGCTGATGTTGCGCGCAATGGCGATGAAGCGCGGCGCCTCGTCAGCTGACGCGGGGAGGTGCCTGTCCTTCGCTGCCACCGACAGCTCGAACCATTGCAGGCCGTGTGGCAGGGTCAGGCTGTACTCGTGGCCCATGGAGCGCCCTTGCCGTGCGGCGTCGTCCAGCGCGGCCATCACGGTCTTGCAGGCATCTTCGGGCAGCAGGTCCTGTACTCGACGGCCCACCAGCTGCTCGGCCGGTATCAGCAGGTCGGTGTGGCTGTGCGCGTGCACGCCGTGGATCCATCCGTTTTGGTCGATGTCGAACAACAGGTCGGGGATGGCGTTGAGTGTGGCCTGCAGCTCTTGTCGGGTGGCTTCGATGTCGCGCACGCGGTTGGCCACCTCCTGTTCCAGCCAGGCCTTTTGGCTGCGCTGGTCGAGCAGCAGCTTGACGAGGTAGGCCAGCATGGCGCTGAACAGGGCGCAAGCCAGCAGGGCCAACCCCAGGTTGAGTGGCTGGCCCCAACCGTTGCGTGGCGCCAGGCTGAGGACCCATTCGCCGTTGGGCACCCGCAGGGTCTTGCTCACCGGCTGGACCAGCGTGGCGCCCGCGGTCACACCGGAGGAGGCCAGGATGCGCTGGCGCGGTGCACCGCCCGGTGGCTGGCGCCACAGTTCATAGTCGTAGCCAAGTTCTGCCAGGCCGTCCAGGCCCGTGGCAGCCAAGGCCTCGGGGAAACGCATGGCCACATTGGCAAAGCCCCAGAACCGATCTTCCCCGCTCTCCGGATCTGGCAGAAAAATGGGCAGGCGGCCAACTGCGCCCACGCCGCCCTGCACCAGTGCCACCGGCCCCGCCAGTGTCAGCTGCCCACTGTCGCGGGTGCGCAGCGCTTCCTCGCGCTGTTGCGGGTCGGCAAACACGTCAAATCCCACCAGGTTCCGGTTGCTTTCAAGCGGCGCCACGTCGCGCACCACCCCGTTCGGCGACAGCGACAGCGCGGTCACGCCGGGGTAGAAGGGCAGCATGTCGGTAACAGTCTGTTCGAAACGCGGCACCTCGCCCTGGTTGGTCCGCACCAGGGTGGCCAGCAGGTAGGTGGCCGACAGCAGGCGCTGGAGGCGGCTTTCGATGGCCTGGGCCTGGTCGCCGGCAAACGTCAGGAGCGTGGCCCGCTGGGCTTCAGAGCGGCGTTGCTCGAAAACCCACGACCAGCTGCCCAAGGCCAGCAGGCTGAACGCAAACACAAGCAGCGCAATGACGCGGTGCCGCCGTGCGGTGTGAGGTGGCCGCTGGTTCATGCGGCGGGCAGGGGCGCAGGGTAGGGCGGCCGTTGAGAGGCTAATCTGGGCATCTGGGCTCGTACGACGTCTGTGATGATGGTTTTACGAACTGTAGCGTCAAATCGAGCCGTGCCGTCTCGGGGGCGGCCCGGGGGCGGGGTCACATCAGCAGGTGCTCGCCGGCGTTGTCGCCACCCAGAATCACGTAGTTCACCTTGCGGATGTCCATCAACTGCCGGCCACCGGCGTAGCTGATCGAGCTTTGCAGGTCTTCCTGCATCTCGCGCAGCGTGTCGGCCAGCCGGCCTTTGACCGGCTCCAGGATGCGCTTGCCCTCGACGTGTTTGTATTCGCCCTTGTTGAAGTCGGAAGCGGAGCCGTAGTACTCCTTGTACAGCCGCCCGTCCACCTCCACCGTCTGGCCAGGGCTTTCCTCGTGGCCCGCGAACAGCGAGCCGATCATGACCATCGAGGCCCCAAAACGGATGGACTTGGCAATGTCGCCGTGGCTGCGGATGCCGCCGTCGGCGATGATGGGCTTGGTGGCCACACGGGCGCACCATTTGAGCGCCGACAGTTGCCAGCCGCCGGTGCCAAAACCCGTCTTGAGCTTGGTGATGCAGACCTTGCCCGGGCCGATGCCGACCTTGGTGGCGTCGGCGCCCCAGTTCTCCAGGTCGATCACGGCCTCTGGTGTGCCCACGTTGCCGGCGATCACAAAGCTTTGGGGCAGCGTCTGCTTCAGGTGGGCGATCATGCGCTGCACCGCATCGGCGTGGCCGTGGGCGATGTCGATGGTGATGTAGTCGGGCGCCAGTCCCTCGGCGGCCAGGCGGTCGGCCGCGTCGTAATCGGCCGCCTTGACACCGAGCGAGATCGACGCACACAGGTTCTGGCTGCGCATCCGCCGCACGAACGCCACGTTGTCGAGGTCGAAGCGGTGCATCACGTAGAAGTAGCCGTGGGTGGCCAGCCATTCGGCGATGCGCTCGTCGATGACGGTCTTCATGTTGGCGGGCACCACCGGCAGGCGGAACCGGCGCGGCCCGAACTGCACCGAGGCGTCGCACTCGGCGCGGCTTTCCACCCGGCACTTGCGGGGCAGCAGCAGGATGTTGTCGTAATCGAAGATTTCCATGAGCCAGGCTCCTGTTCAATGGCGTTGAAGGTGAGCGCTTGGCCTGGGTCCGGCAACAAAAAACCGGACGCAAGAATCTTGGGCCCGGTGGCCGATTGTAGGCCGATGGGCCGATGCGGCACGTGTACCTTTCGGTATAGTGGGTATAAGGCGGTGCCCATGTGGGCGGGCTGCCGGTGCGGGATAGGTGGGTGATCGGCGTGCTTATCCGGCCTTTGCCGCGGTTCGGGCCGCGGGCGGTTGGGGCACAATGGCACACGGGCGCCCGTGCGCCGCACTCTGGAGTCTGGGGATGAATCCGTCCACCCTCATCGGGATGGTGGCCAGCGTCTTGCTGCTGGTCGTGGTCCTGTTCTTTGCTGCCGAGGACCCGCTGCTGTTCATCGATCTGCCGGGCCTGGCCATCGTGCTCGGTGGTACCCTGGCGGCCACTTTCCTGAGCTACCCGCTCAAGGAAGTGGTGCGCGTGTTCAAGCTGATCAACACCGTCATCCGCAACGAACGCCTCTATACGCAGAAGGACATTGAGGAGCTGGTGGACGTGTCGCGCCTCTGGATACGCGACGACCCGGTGGCGGTGGAGCGGGCCCTGAAGCGCGTGACCAACCCTTTTCTGCGCACTGGCGTGCAACTCGTGATCGACCGCACGCCGGAAGAAGACATCCTCGACCTGCTGCAGTGGCGCATTGCCCGGCTCAAGGCCAAGGAGACGGCCGAGGCCCAGCTGTTCCGCGTCATGGCCAGCTACGCGCCCGCCTTCGGCATGATCGGTACCCTGGTCGGGCTGGTCAACATGATGGACATCCTCGGCTCGGGCGACATGTCGGTGATCGGCCGCCACTTGGCCGTGGCGCTGATGACGACTTTCTACGGCATCTTGCTGGCCAATCTGGTGTTCAAGCCGGTGGCGGTGAAGCTGGAGCGTCGCACCGAGCAGCGCGTCGTGCTCATGAACATGGTGATGCAGGGCATTGCGATGATGACGGCCAAGCGCAGCCCGTCGCTGATGCGCGAGACGCTCAAGTCTTTTGTCGCGCATTACGAGGACGAGATTTTCGATGGCGCCGAGCCTGGGGCCCGCCGTGGGGTGCCCAAGAAGCGGGCACCTGCTCCGGTGCCAGACGCAGCCTCGACGGTGCCCGTTGAGGGTGAACGGCGGTGACCGACACACTGCTGCACAAGGTGATCGGGCAGGTCGTCTCGCAGCAGGCGGCGGCCCAGCAGGCAGCCCTGCGTGCCGCTCAGGAGGCGGCGGCTGGCTCGTCGTCTCCGCTTGGGCCGGAGCGGCCGATCGGTGCCCTACACGGTGGCCGGTTCGAGCGCTGGCATGTGGAGGCCACTCCTCCGCAGGAAGAAGAAACCTGGCTCATCACCTACCTCGATGTCATCACCCTGCTGCTGGCCATGATGGTGGTGATGCTGGCGTTTTCCGAGCCGGTGAGCCAGAAGTTCCAGGGTGAACGGCGCGAGAGTGCGCTGGCCCCCCATTCGCCGGTCGTGCAGTCGGCGGCTGACAGCGGCACGTCGGTGGTGCCCCCGGTGCCTCTGCCGCACCCCGTGACCGCACCCGCGCCAGCCGACGGCCCGCCATTGAACACCCGCCCCACCCAGCCCCCCCCGCCCGCGCTGCCCATCGGCGACCTGGGCAGCAACATCGAGGTGACGGTGGGCGAAGGCGTGGTGCGGTTTCGCATCAGCAGCGAAATCCTGTTTGCCTCTGGCGACTCGGCGCTGACGCCCGCTGGCCAGGCGGTGATGGACCGGCTGCTGCCGGCCTTCAACCAGGCGCAGGACCACACCATCGTCGTGGAAGGACACACCGACAACGTGCCCATCAACACGGTGCGCTTCCCGTCCAACTGGGAACTGGCGGCGGCGCGTGCCGGCAGCGTGGTGCGCCACCTCGAAACGCGTGGGCTCAACCCGACGCGTTTGCGGGCCACCGGGCTGGCTGATACCCGACCCATCGCCCCCAACGCCACAGCCGAAGGGCGCGCCGCCAACCGGCGGGTCGAAATCACCATGGAGGCGCCGGCCACGCGCTAGGTGTGAAACGTCCCGGCCAGGGCACTGCAGGACTTCCTACAATGCCCCCATGTTCCACCTTCCCTCGTCGGCGGGCGATCCGCACGCCCTCCAAGCTTCCCCCCTGCTGCAGTCGCTCAACCCGGAGCAGTTGGCCGCGGTCACGCTGCCACCCGAGCACGCGCTCATCCTGGCCGGTGCTGGCTCGGGCAAGACGCGGGTGCTCACCACCCGCATCGCCTGGCTGCTGAGCACCGGGCAGGTCACCCCCGGCGGGGTGATGGCGGTGACCTTCACCAACAAGGCCGCCAAGGAAATGCTGACGCGCCTGTCGGCCCTGCTGCCGGTGAACGTGCGCGGCATGTGGATCGGCACCTTCCACGGGCTGTGCCACCGCCTGCTGCGCGCGCACTGGAAGCAGGCCCAGTTGCCCCAGACCTTCCAGATCCTCGACACGCAAGACCAACTCAGCGCCATCAAGCGCCTGGTGAAGCAGCACCACATCGACGAGGAACGCTTCAAGCCCAAGGAGCTGCAGTGGTTCATCGCCGCCTGCAAGGAAGATGGCCTGCGCCCCTATCAGATGAGCGCGCGCGACGAAGACCAGCGCCGCAAGATCGAGATCTACCAGCTCTACGAGGAACAGTGCCAGCGCGAGGGTGTGGTCGATTTTGGCGAACTGATGCTGCGCAGCTACGAGTTGCTGCGAGACAACGACCCCATCCGCGAGCACTACCAGCGACGGTTCCGCCACCTGCTGGTAGACGAGTTCCAAGACACCAACAAGCTGCAGTACGCCTGGCTCAAGCAATTGGCCGGCCACGAGCAGAACGGCCGCTTCGTCCCAGGTGGCAATGCCGTGCTGGCGGTGGGCGACGACGACCAGAGCATCTACGCCTTCCGCGGCGCGCGTGTGGGCAACATGGCCGACTTCGTGCGCGAGTTCGGGGTGCGGCACCAGATCAAGCTCGAGCAGAACTACCGCAGCCACGCCAACATTCTGGAGGCGGCCAACCACCTGATCGAACACAACCGCGGTCGCCTGGGCAAGAACCTGCGCACCGACCAGGGTGCCGGCGAGCCGGTGCGGGTGTACGAGGCGCCGACCGATTTTGCCGAAGCGCAATGGATCGTCGACGAGATGAAGCAGCTCGTCAAGAACGACGGCTTCCCTCGCCAGGAGATGGCGGTGCTCTACCGCAGCAACGCCCAGAGCCGGGTGCTGGAAAGCGCCTTGTTCAACGCCGGGATGCCGTACCGCGTGTACGGCGGGCTGCGCTTTTTCGAGCGGGCCGAGATCAAGCACGCACTGGCTTACCTGCGCCTGCTCGACAACCCGCACGACGACACCAGCTTCCTGAGGGTGGCGAACTTCCCGCCCCGGGGCATCGGTGCCCGTTCGCTGGAGCAACTCCAGGACGCGGCCAAGGCAGCGGGCTGTTCGCTGCACGACGCGGTCAGCACCCTGGGCGGTGCCGCCGGCACCAAGTTGTCGGCCTTTGTGGCCAAGGTGGACGTGATGCGCGAGCAGACCGAGGGTGCCACCTTGCGCGAGATCATCGAGCTGGTGCTGCAGCACAGCGGGCTGCTGGAGCATTACCGCGCCGACCGCGACGGCGCCGACCGGGTGGAAAACCTGGAGGAGCTGGTGAATGCGGCCGAAAGCTTCGTCATGCAGGAAGGCTTCGGCCGAGATGCCGTGGCGCTGCCACTGGACGAAACGGCGGCCGGCCTGGGCCAGTCTCCGGTGAGCCAAGGACTGGACCCGAACGCCCCGGTGCTGGACCTGCCGCTGCAAGGGGGGCCGGGCGGACCGGTTGCCGACGATGCCGCCGACACCGGCGAGACGCTCAGCCCCCTGGTGGCCTTCCTGACCCACGCGGCCCTGGAGTCGGGTGACAACCAGGCCCAGGCCGGCCAGGACGCGGTGCAGCTCATGACGGTACATGCGGCCAAGGGCCTCGAGTTCGACGCGGTGTTCATCGCCGGGCTGGAGGAGGGCTTGTTCCCGCACGAAAACAGCCTCAGCAGCATGGACGGGCTGGAGGAGGAGCGTCGCCTGATGTACGTGGCCATCACCCGGGCCCGCAAGCGCCTCTACCTGTGCCATGCACAGACCCGCCTGCTGCACGGCCAGACGCGCTACAACCTGCGCAGCCGTTTCTTCGACGAGCTGCCCGAGCACTGCCTGAAGTGGCTGACGCCCGTGTCGGCCGGGTGGGGGGGCAGCCAGGCGGCGGGCGGTTCGGGCTGGTCGGCCCAACCCGCGTGGGGCCGCAGTGGCCTGGGCGAGGCACCGGCCCGGCGCGACGCCGCCTACAGCGGGGGCGGTACCGTGCCCGCCCAGAAAGCGGCGCCGAGCCACGGCATCCGCGCCGGCATGCAGGTGTTCCATAACAAGTTTGGCGAGGGCAAGGTGCTCACCGTCGAAGGGCAGGGCGACGACGCCCGCGCACAGGTCAGCTTCCCGCGCCATGGCACCAAGTGGCTGGCGCTGAGCGTGGCCAAGCTCACACCGGTTTGACCGGCCCGAAGCAGACTGTATTGCGGCCAGCCTGCTTGGCGCCGTACATGGCTTGGTCGGCCTGGCGAATGAGTTCGTCGGCTGTCCATTCGCCGCCGTTGAACAAGACCACGCCGATGCTGGCCGTACAACGGTGGGTGACGACCTGTTCGGTGTCGTCGCTGGGGTTTTCTGTCAGTACATAAGGCTCGGCCAGGGCGAGAAGCAGCTTGTTCGCCACGGCCCGAGCATGTTCGGCCGAGGTCTGCGGGTCGGTGTCGAGGTCACTCAGCAACACCACGAACTCGTCGCCACCGAAGCGCGCGACCGTGTCGATCTCGCGCACATTCTGGCGCAGGCGACGTGCCACCTCGATCAGGAGCAGATCGCCCACGCCATGGCCATGGGTGTCGTTGAGTGGCTTGAAGTTGGCCAGGTCCAGGAACATGAGTGCGCCCGTCAGGCCGTTGCGCTTGTGTGCCCCCATGGCCAGTTGCAGGTTGTTGACCAGCAGACGCCGGTTTGGCAGCTGGGTAAGGCTGTCGTGGAAGGCCTGTCGCTGGATGGCCTCGTCCAGTTGCCGCCGTTCGGTGACATCGTTCATGAAGCTCAGTGTGGCAGGCTGGCCCTGCCATTCGAAGGGCGTGCCGTTGACCTCGA
>JAUWAE010000154.1 GCA_030602185.1 Comamonadaceae bacterium | reverse complement strand
CCGGCGGGCACCAGCCGGCGCCCATGGTGGGCACAGTCTTGAGCACCCAGTCCACCACCGAGTCGGACGGGTTGAGCGCCGCGAACTTGGACTTGTTCTCGGAGCCACCGCCTTTGGCCGCACAGATGACTTCCACCTGGTCGCCGGGCACGATTTCGTAGTGCACCACCGCAGGGGTGTTGTCCTTGGTGTTCCTGCGGGCGCCGGCCGGGTCGGCCAGCACCGAGGCGCGCAGCGGGTTGTCCGGGTTCAGGTAGGCGCGGCGCACGCCCTCGTTGATCATGTCCTGCACGCTCATGGTGGCGTCGGGCCAGGTCACGTTCATGCCCACCTTCAGGAACACCACGGCAATGCCGGTGTCCTGGCAGATCGGGCGGTGGCCTTCGGCGCTCATGCGCGAGTTGGTCAGGATCTGGGCAATGGCGTCCTTGGCGGCAGGGCTTTGCTCGCGCTCGTAGGCCTCACCCAGGGCCTGGATGTAGTCCAGCGGGTGGTAGAAGCTGATGTACTGGAAGGCGTCGGCGATCGACTGGATCAGGTCTTCCTGCTTGATGGCGGTCATGGCTGTCTTTCAGGGGCGGTTGGCGGGAAATGGGGCGCAGTGCCAGGCGTGGCTGTCAGTGCGCTTCGTCGTCGGTGCCGGGGTGGTGCAGCAGACGGTCGGTGTAGGCAATCGCCATGGCGCTCAACAGGAACACCACGTGGATGATGGTCTGCCACATCAGCACCTTCTCGGAGTAGTTGGCGGCGTTGATGAAGGTCTTGAGCAGGTGGATCGAGCTGATGCCGATGATGGCCGTGGCCAGCTTCACTTTCAGCACCGACGCGTTGACGTGGCTCAGCCACTCCGGCTGGTCGGGGTGGCCTTCGAGGTTCATGCGGCTTACGAACGTTTCGTAGCCGCCCACGATCACCATGATCAGCAGGTTGGAGATCATCACCACGTCGATCAGGGCCAGCACCACCAGCATGATGATGGTTTCGTTCAAGCCGTTGATCTGGGTGCCAGTTTCGTAGCCGATGCTGGTGATGAGCTTTTGCAGTGCCACGTCGCTGCCGAAGGCGGCCTCGATCAGGTGCACCAGCTCCACCCAGAAGTGGAAGACGTAGATGGCCTGGGCGGCGATCAGGCCGATGTAGAGAGGCAGTTGCAGCCAGCGGCTGGCGAAAATCAGCTTGGGCAGCGGCGCGATGGGTTTGGTAATGGGCGAACTCATGCAGGGTGGGTGGTGCGATAACCGCGTCAATTGTAGGATGACTGCCCTGTGGCGGTGCCAGTCTTGTGTAAGAGCCTCGTCAGAGACATTGCGCACAGTCGGGTTGTTCTTTCCGTTGTCTGTCCCAGAGGAGACCCATCCATGTCCGAGAATTCGTCCGCCATCCAGTCCACCCTGGTGGAAAACCGCGTGTTCGAACCCAGCGCTGCCACCGTGGCCGCTGCACGCGTTGCCGGCATGGACGCCTACAACGCCCTGTGTGCCGAAGCCGAGGCCGACTTTGAAGGCTTCTGGGGCAAGCGTGCCCAAGAGCTGCTCACCTGGCACAAGCCCTTCACCCAGGTGCTGGACGAGTCCAACAAGCCCTTCTACAAATGGTTCCAGGACGGCGAACTGAACGCCTCCTACAACTGCCTGGACCGCCACATGGGCACCCCGCGCGAGAACAAGACCGCCATCATCTTCGAGGCGGACGGCGGCGAAGTCACCAAGGTCACCTACAAGGAACTGCTGGCCAAGGTCAGCCAGTTTGCCAACGTGCTCAAGGCCAAGGGCGTGAAGAAGGGTGACCGTGTCGTCATCTACATGCCCATGACGGTGGAAGGCGTGGTGGCCATGCAGGCGTGCGCCCGCATTGGCGCGACCCACAGCGTGGTGTTCGGTGGCTTCTCGGCCGGCGCGTTGAAAGACCGCGTGCAGGACGCGGGTGCCGTGGCCGTCATCACCGCCAACTACCAGATGCGCGGCGGCAAGGAGCTGCCGCTCAAGGCCATCGTCGACGAAGCCCTGGCCATGGGCGGTTGCGAAACCGTCAAGAGCGTGATCGTGTTCCAGCGCACCCCCACCGCCGTGAACATGGTGGCCGGTCGCGACACCTTCATGCACGAAGAAATGGCGGCCCAGTCCACCGAATGCCCGGCCGAAATGGTGGGCGCCGAGCACCCGCTGTTCGTGCTCTACACCTCGGGCTCCACCGGCAAGCCCAAGGGCGTGCAGCACGCCACCGGCGGCTACCTGCTCTGGGCCAACCTGACCATGAACTGGACCTTCGACCTGAAGGACGACGACGTGTTCTGGTGCACGGCCGACATCGGCTGGATCACCGGCCACAGCTACGTGGCCTACGGCCCGCTGGCCGCGGGCGCCACCCAAATCGTCTTCGAAGGCGTGCCCACCTACCCGAACGCCGGCCGCTTCTGGCAGATGATCGAGAAGCACAAGTGCACCATCTTCTACACGGCGCCCACGGCCATCCGCTCGCTCATCAAGGCGGCCGACACCGACGAGAAGGTGCACCCGAAGAACTGGAACCTGTCGACCCTGCGCATCCTGGGTTCGGTGGGCGAGCCCATCAACCCCGAAGCCTGGATGTGGTACTACAAGCACATCGGCGGCGAGCGTTGCCCGATCGTGGACACCTTCTGGCAGACCGAAACCGGCGGTCACATGATCACCCCGCTGCCGGGCGCCACACCGCTGGTGCCGGGCTCCTGCACGCTGCCGCTGCCGGGCATCATGGCCGCCATCGTGGACGAGCAGGGCAACGACATGCCCAACGGCCAGGGCGGCATCCTGGTGGTCAAGAAGCCGTGGCCGTCGATGATCCGCACCATCTGGGGCGATCCGGAGCGCTTCAAGAAGAGCTACTTCCCCGAAGAGCTCAAGGGCTACTACCTGGCCGGCGACGGTGCCGTGCGCTCCGAAGACCGGGGCTACTTCCGCATCACCGGTCGCATCGACGACGTGCTGAACGTCTCGGGCCACCGCATGGGCACCATGGAGATCGAATCTGCCCTGGTGGGCAAGACCGACCTGGTGGCCGAAGCCGCCGTGGTGGGCCGCCCCGACGACCTTACCGGCGAAGCCATCGTCGCCTTTGTGGTGCTCAAGCGTCCCATCCCCACCGGCGACGAAGCCAAGGCCATTGCCAACGAGCTGCGCAACTGGGTGGCCAAGGAGATCGGCCCCATCGCCAAGCCCAAGGAAATCCGCTTCGGCGAGAACCTGCCCAAGACCCGCTCGGGCAAGATCATGCGCCGCCTGCTGCGCTCGCTGGCCAAGGGCGAGGCGGTGACGCAGGACACCTCCACGCTGGAGAACCCGCACATCCTCGAGCAGCTGGCCAAGTCCAACTGACGTGGTCAGGCCGTGGGCCCGCTTGCTGGCGGGCCCCGGCGGTCAACAAAAAACCCGCTGGAACCAGCGGGTTTTTTGTTGAAATCGAACCGGCTTACTTGCGGCTCAGCACCCAGGCGGCCAGCTTCTGCGCTTCGGCGTCGCTGACCTGCGGGTTGGCCGGCATCGGGATGGCGCCCCACACACCGGAGCCACCCTTCTGGATCTTGGTGGCCAGCTTGGCCGCTGCGCCGCTGTCGCTGGCGTACTTGGCTGCAATATCCTTGTAGGACGGGCCCACCAGTTTCTTGTCGACGGCGTGGCAGGCCATGCAGTTCTTGGACTTGGCCAGGGCCTCGTCGGCCAGAGCGGGCAGGGCCACCACGGTGCTGGCGGCGAGGATCAGAAGGGCGCGTTTCATTGTGAGCTTCCTTGGGTGAAAATACAGTGGACTGTGCAGGCGAATTTTACCGGCTGTCCCCTTCGTTGCGTGAGCAGGCCTTACGACTTGTTGCAATCGATACGGCCGGCTTTACACAGAGGAGCAGGCAATGTATTTGCTGATACTGGGCATCGTGTTGCTGGTGCTGAAGTACCTGGCCATTGAACCCGTGGCGCAATGGTCATGGTGGTGGGTGCTGGCGCCCTTCGCGCTCACGGTGGTGTGGTGGTGGTTGGCCGACCAGTCGGGTTACACCCGCCGCAAAGCCATGGAGAAGGAAGAGCGCCGCAAAGCCGAGCGTGTCAACGAAAGCCGCAAGCGCCTGGGCATGCCCCCCAAGCATTAAGCACCGCCGCGCGGTGAACCCCCACGCCGATTCGGCCTTTGTGCCGCCTGGCGTGGCCGTTCCTCCATAATGCAAGGTTGTTTCGACAGCCTCTGTCCGACCGTTTCCCGAAAGCATTCCATGCCTGCATACCGCTCCAAAACCTCCACCGCCGGCCGCAACATGGCGGGTGCGCGTGCCCTGTGGCGCGCCACCGGCATGAAGGACGATGATTTCTCCAAACCCATCATCGCCGTTGCCAACAGCTTCACCCAGTTTGTGCCTGGCCACGTGCACCTGAAGGACATGGGCCAGCTGGTGGCGCGCGAGATCGAGGCCGCCGGCGGCGTGGCCAAGGAGTTCAACACCATTGCGGTGGACGATGGCATCGCCATGGGCCACGACGGCATGCTGTACTCGCTGCCCAGCCGCGAACTCATTGCCGACAGCGTGGAGTACATGGTCAACGCCCACTGTGCCGACGCGCTGGTCTGCATTTCCAACTGCGACAAAATCACCCCTGGCATGCTGATGGCCGCCATGCGGCTCAACATCCCGGTGGTGTTCGTCTCGGGTGGCCCCATGGAGGCGGGCAAGGTCAAGCTGGCCGTGCCCGGCACCCAGACCATCCAGATCAAGAAGCTGGACCTGGTGGATGCCATGGTCATGGCCGCCGACGACAAGGTGAGCGATGCCGAGGTGGCCGAGGTCGAGCGCTCGGCCTGCCCCACCTGCGGCTCCTGCTCGGGCATGTTCACCGCCAACTCCATGAACTGCCTGACCGAGGCCCTGGGCCTGAGCCTGCCCGGCAACGGGACCGTGGTGGCCACCCATGCAGACCGCGAGCAGCTCTTCAAGCGCGCCGGCCGCCTGGCCGTGGAGCTGTGCAAACGCTACTACGAGCAGGACGATGCGTCGGTGCTGCCGCGTTCCATCGCCACGTTCGAGGCCTTCGAGAACGTCGTCTCGCTCGACATCGCCATGGGCGGCTCCACCAACACGGTGCTGCATTTGCTGGCCACGGCCCGCGAGGCCGAGGTGGACTTCACCATGGCCGACATCGATCGCCTGTCGCGCCGCGTGCCCACGCTCTGCAAGGTGGCGCCGAACACGAACAAGTACCACATCGAAGACGTTCACCGCGCCGGTGGCGTGATGGCCATTCTGGGTGAGCTGGACCGCGGCGGCTTGCTGCACACGCACGTCTCGACCGTTCACAGCAAGACCATGAAGGACGCGTTGGACCAGTGGGACATCGCGCGCCAGCCCACGGAGGCGGTCAAGACCTTCTACATGGCTGGCCCGGCCGGTATCCCGACCCAGGTGGCGTTCAGCCAGAGCACCCGCTGGCCCTCGCTCGACGTGGACCGGCAGGCCGGTTGCATCCGCAGCGTCGAGCACGCCTATTCCCGCGACGGCGGCCTGGCCGTGCTGTACGGCAACCTGGCCGTGGATGGCTGCATCGTCAAGACGGCCGGCATCGACGAGAGCATGTTCGCGGTGGAAGAGCTGCGTTACACGACCAGCGTGCCCACGTCCACCCTGCGGGTGTTCGAAGGCCCGGCTCGCGTGTTTGAAAGCCAGGATGCTGCGGTCGAAGCCATTCTGGGCGACCAGATCAAGGCCGGAGACGTGGTGGTGATCCGTTACGAAGGCCCTCGCGGTGGCCCGGGCATGCAGGAAATGCTGTACCCCACCTCGTACCTCAAGTCCAAGGGCTTGGGCAAACACTGCGCGCTGCTGACCGACGGCCGTTTCTCTGGCGGTACCTCGGGGCTGTCCATCGGGCACGTCTCGCCCGAGGCGGCG
>JAUWAE010000071.1 GCA_030602185.1 Comamonadaceae bacterium | reverse complement strand
ACCAAAGACACCGACAGCGGCCCAAATCATCGACATGAGGTCGTGAAACATGCCCTGGTACTGGCAAATGTTGATCGATGAGATGAACGGAGCAAACGCAGGGGTAGGGATGGCACCGCAAGACGAGGGGAACGCGAACGTCAGGTTGATTTCGGGCAGCTCCGGGAGGCACGCCTCTAGATCGTTTGCGCAGTCCTGTATGGGCTTGAAGATCGAGCGCCAACCGTCCTCGTCGGGATCTGGTGGTTCCGGGGTTCCTTCTTCGTCAATCTTGCAAGGCGGACCGCCAGGTAGACCGCATTCGAGATCTTCATTTTCCGTAGCCGGTGTCGTGGCGGTTTGCGGAGTCGTAGTCGTTGACGTGGTCGTACCGGTGACAACTCCAGCGGCGTCGCGTGTCGTGGTAGTTGTTTGCGTCTGCCGCTGGGTCTGAATGGTGTTACCGGTGGCCGTGGCCGTGGTGGTGGTCGTCTGGACCTTTTCCGACGTGGTGCCGTCGGGGTTTGTTTGAATAGTGGTGGTAGTGACCGGATCACCGACTTGGAAGGGCGTTCCCTGCGGTATGCCTTGAACCTGTACCTGGGTGTCGGTTTGGGGCTGGGCTTCGATCAGCGGGAGGACTTCGGTAACGACCGGTTGAAGGGCAAGTGCATCACGGACGGCGCGGGCATCGCCGGTGCTGGGCCAACCTTCGGAGGCCAAGAGGTCAGCGACACGCTGTTCAATTTGGGCCTGCGATAAAGCAGGAGACGGGACAGTTTGAACGCAACCAGACGGGGTTACGTACCAACCGGATGGACACGAAGATGCTGATGGAAATATGTTTGAACCGCGACCACCCCAAAAAGGATGGTACCAAGTAGCAGACCATGAACCACTACCAGATATTACACAGCTCGTAATAGTGCCTGTTCCAAGGGACGCATCTTGCACCGACTTAAACGCTTGACAGTAGGAATCAAGGGTGTAAAAGGTTTGGCCAGGAGCCCACGACGGATTAGAGACCATCTGCCCGTTAGACTGGGGATAGTTAGTCGAAACGGATGGATCAATGACCTGACCATTTTGAAAAGCTAGATTGAAGGGTTGCCAGATGTCGTAAAGGGCGGAGCCGGCCTCCCATGCGGTAACGACTGCAGTGGCCTTAGCAAGGGACTTAGCCAGGACGGCACCGGACAGCTTCAGTTTGGTAGAAATGGGCACGCTGCCACCGGTTGGCAGCTTGGCCGAACCAAGGCTTTCCATGTAGACGCCCTGGTTCGTTTTCGTGAAACCCATAGCCCGGATGGAAGGTGTACCCAGCGGAGCGGAAGAAGTAGCGACAGGTACGCCACCCGTACCAAAGGTGACCGTGGTTTTATTGCCAACCGTAGTCTGCATGAACGCGTCAAACTTGGGATCAGACGCATGAACCGAGGCCATGCCCAAGCCCGCAAGGGCCAGGAGTGAGGCTTTGACGAGCTTGAGCATGGAGACCCCGACTATCAGCTAGCGCGCGGGATTTTCTTCACGTACTTAACGGCGACCATGAAGGCCACGGCCACGGCGGCGAGGCCGACCAGGGCGCCGGCGTAACCGGCCACTTTGCCGGTCACATCCGACAGGGCAGCATCGAAGGGGTCCGCGCTTTGAGCGAACGCCAGCACGGGGGCGGCGGTCACAACAGCGATAGCGAGTTCACGGGAGCGATTGCGGATTGCTTGCAGCATGTTGGTTCTCCATTTACTGCGTGACCGTGGCCGACGGTCGGCGGTTTGGGGAAAGCCCCCAATCAGGCGATGTGTTGAATCTGACGGACCCAGGCAACGGACTTGCCAATGCCGAAGCCCATGGCCCAACAGCCCATCAACGTAGAAACGATCTTGGCGATGGCTATGGCGTCGATCACGTCTTGTCACCCATTCGGTAGCCGAGGACGAACATCACGACGCAGACGGACACCAAAGCCGCTTGCAGGAGGTGGTTTGTGTTCTCCCAATCCATCAGCGGAACCTCAGCGGGGTATTGACTAGCTCCATGAGGTAGAGCGTGCGGTCCCAGTGGCCGCGCTGGGCGTCCATTCGGCGGGAAAGGACGTCATATCCATCAAGGAGGACAGGCGGCGAAAACGGGACTTGCTCCACGGCGGTGGTTTTTCGTTCGCGGATGCGCTGCAACTGGTCACGGAAAGGAATCCACTCGCGGGTTTTTTCGTCCCAAACCTTGCCGGAGATCGGGTCAACGATGACGGGTTGAGCCTCTTGCGGGAGGTCCACGGGGGGCAGTTCTTCGGCGGTTGCAAGGTAGGCACCAGACACAACCGCCACGGCAGCGACGAGGGATTTCATGCGGTCACCCCCCAGGCGCTGTATGGACCGGAAACCCAGCTTTCCGGTACAGAGCCAACGGTGAACAACTGCAGCCCGAAACGGGTCCGCAGCAGTCGGTACGGGGAACAAAGAACTTCTCCCGTTTCCCGCACCACACGCCGACCTTTTCGGACGACGACTTCTCCGACGCCGTGTAGCTGTTTGAGCCATGTTGGCCAGTTGAGCCAGGACCGAATCTGGCGGTCTTGCTGTTCCAGGCCGCCCGCACCGTAGATGCGGGCATGTTTGGGGTACTCATGGTGTTTTCCGATCTTGGACATGTACTTCATGAGGTAGCCGACCGCGTTGCGGGCAAGCTGGCGGTTTGTCATGCCGTGGGGCCAGAAGGCGGCACCGTCGCGCTGGGGCTTGTCCCACATGGGGCAGGACAGGCCTGCAGGGAGCCAGATTGCGAGGTGGTAGTGCATTGCGCCGCGTTGCTGGAGTTCAGCGACCCAGACGTAATGGGGAGCCGTGCCGCGTTTCTTGCACCAGTGGCGGAAGCGCCGCAGGGCTTCGGAGATGTGGCGGGGGGACCAGTCGTCCACGCCACGGTACGTGAGCGTCACGAACCAGCAGCGCCAGTGTTTGCCGTGGGCGTTGCTCAGGAGCTTGCCAGCCGCCCAGACGTTACGGCGCAGGGCTTTGATACGTCGGTCACGGACGGCCAGCGGGTCCGTAGAGATAACGACGGGGAGATCAGAAACGGGGTCATTTCCACTTGTTTTATATGAGACAAGCCCCGCCGCCTCGTCCCCGGAGCCCGCGCTGCGCGCGTGCACCGAGGCCGCGTCGTCGCCCTTGGCGGAAAACGAAGCGTTGAGGGACTCGGCCGCGATTTCCCACAGGTGGGTATCGCGGTCCCAGTGTTCGGCAAGAGCGGCGTAGTTCATGCCCCGGCCCTCACGTCGTAGGGCGTGACCCACACGACCGGCACGCCAGTCAGGCGCGACCATTCGGTAACGTAGCCGGCAAACGGTTGGACCGAGGTAAACACCTTGACCCAGGGGCCGCGCTTGTGGGCGCGGGTGAAGGTGAAGCGGTGGGTTTTCACAGGCTCACCCCACCGAGAGGGACGGAGGACGGGCCGTAGAACTCGACGTCAACAGCAGGAACGCTGTTGCCGAGATCGGAGACCGTGAGCACAACCCGCGAAATCTCGGGTTGGGCCTCGTGCTCAACGTGGGCGACACCACGGGCACACATGGCGAGAACCGCCAACCGTGCCACGTGTTCCACCTGCTGCCAGTCATCGACGGTAAGCCGGGACATGGTTCGGCCTCAAGAGGAAGAAGAAGGCCGAAGCTCTACATGAGCAGCGGTATACGTCAACAGATCGAGACAGTCCCTAAGGTCATCGTCATCCTTGATAGGCGAAACGACGTCGAGACGAGGCCCGTTTACACCAGCAATCAACGCGACAACACAAAGCACAGCGTCGTCACGGGTGACCCGTGGAAAGTCGTGAGGGAGCTTGATAGACATGGCGCACCCCTTCGGCTCAAGCCTTAACCGGAGCGAGGGCGGTCGAGAGGGTCAAACGACCATCGCGGACGCCGATAGCCGAGGGGTGCAACTGGTACAGACCAGGCGGGAACGGCACCTGATCCGAATCGAGCATGAACTCGAATTTTTCGGGGTACTTGTTGGGCTTACCATCGGGCCCCACAATGAAGGCATATGCCGACTGGATACGCAGGTGGTAGGGCTTATTGGTCTTGGCGGACGTGCCCTGCAGCTCACGAACGTCGGCGGTGTCGATTTCAATCTTGATCATTTTTGGCTCCGGTTGATATCCCAAGACGGGATGGCCGGAGCGTATCCCAAAAGGGGACAGCCATGCAAGACGAGTTGATTAGGGAGCTTGTCGATAGAGCCGCCAAAGAATGCGGCACAAAGGCGGAGCTGGCACGGCAACTAGGCGTGTCAGCCACAAGGCTGAATGAGTGGCGCGGCGGGCACAGAGCGTGCCCACCGGAACAAGTAGCGATCATTGCGGACATCGCGGGGATGCCGGCAGAACAATGGCTAGTTCGCGCTACGTTGTTGAATTCAAAGGGAAAACCGTACGAAGAAAGGCTTCACAGAGCCTTGGGAAAGTGGTTGCCGCGGACCGGCGCGGCGATCGGTTTGTATTTGCTTACCGCAGCCCTTACGGTTATTCCGGCTGGTAACGAAGCCCAAGCGACAGAGCCAGGGCTAGTATCTACAATGTATATTATGTTAAATGCTAAACGGGTGTCTTTTCCGTAAGACAGCCAGGCCCCCTCCCTGCGGTTCACCGGCGCTGCTTGTCTGGGAACACCATCGTGAAGCAAGTGCGCCCGTGCGATGACCGTACGGCAATCGTTCCGCCGTGTGACTCGACAATGGCCTTGGTGATGGCCAGCCCCAGGCCCGCACCGTCGGAACCGGGGTGCGCGCGGGCCGGGTCCGCACGGTAAAACCGGTCAAACAAGCGCGGCAAGTGAACGGGGTCGATGGTTGCCCCCTGGTTGATGACATCAAGTTTGGCAACATGGTCTGCATCCGACAGGCATACCAGCACCACAGAGCCGGTTTCGGCGTACCGCAGTGCGTTCGACAGCAGGTTCCCGATGGCGCGACGAACCATCAAGCGGTCCCCCTGCAGGTGGGCTTCGCCTTCAAGCCGCAGCCGTACGCCCCGTTCTTCGGCTACCGCTTCGTAGAAGTCGAACAGGGCTTGAACCTCCTGGGCCAACTCGATGGCTTCCCGGTGCGGCAGGTCGATGCCGTTTTCGGTTTTGGCGAGGAGCAGCATGTCGGCCACCATGCGTGCCAGACGCTGAAACTCTTCGGCGTTCGATTCGAGCACGTCGCGGTACTCGTCGGCGCTGCGCCGCTGCGCCAGGGCCACCTGGGTCTGTGTGAGCAGATTGCTGACGGGCGTGCGCAATTCGTGCGCCAAGTCAGCAGAAAAATCCATCAAGCGCTGAAAGTCCCGGTGCAGCCGCTCGAACATGGCATTCAAGCTGGCGGCAAGTTCGGCAAACTCCACCGGTACCGAATCGACCGGCATGCGCTGCTGCAGGGTGTGCACTGTGGTCGAGGTCGCCCTGTCGCGCATCGCTTTCAGCGGCGCCAGCCCACGGCGAGCCACCCACCAACCCAGCACGCCACTCAACAGGGCCGCCAGCAGCAGGTAAAGGGCCAATGTCTGTCGCATTGAGGCCAGAAAATGCGCGTGGGCTTGGGTATCGACCGCAATCACGACCTGAGCCGACCGCAACGCTGGCGGGCGGGCGACCTCAGACACGGCAAGCGCTGATACCTCGGCAAACCCACGCAGCGCGCGGCCGCCGTAGGTCCATTCCACCAGATCCCCGGGTGCCAAAGGGCTCTCAGGTGCCATCACCGTCAGGTCGTCGGGGCCGTAGACGAGTTGGCCGTCCAGCCAGACCTGCAGGTACAAACCGTCGTGGTTGTCCAGCATGTCGTCCAGAGCATCGCGCAGCGCATCCCCCTCCCCCGCTTCCGAGACCACCTTCTGCACCAGCCTCAACTTGTTGCCGAGGTAAAGGCGATCGAGCTCCACAAAGTGCTGTGCCGTGACCCAGGCCACCAGCAGGCCTAAACCCAGCAGCACCGTGGCCGTGACCAGGGTGAACAGCACCGTCAGCCGGGTGGTGAGGGTCAGGCGGGCGAACGACATGGTCCTCAGGGCGCTTCCAGCACGTACCCCATGCCTCGCACGGTCTGGATCAACTTGACCTCGTAACCGTCGTCCACTTTGGCCCGCAAGCGGCGCACTGCTACCTCGATCACGTTGGTGTCGCTGTCGAAGTTCATGTCCCAGACCTGCGAGGCAATGAGCGAACGGGGCAACACCTCGCCGTGGCGGCGCATCAGCAGTTCCAGCAGGCCGAACTCCTTGGCCGTGAGGTCGATGCGGTGGCCACCACGGCTCACCCGGCGGCGCAGTAGGTCCATCTCCAGGTCGGCCACTTGCAGCGTCGTGCTTTCGGCGCCGTTGCGGCCACGGCGCAGGATGGTGCGCACCCGTGCCAGCAGCTCGGCAAAAGAAAACGGCTTGACGAGGTAATCATCGGCGCCCAGTTCCAGGCCTTTGACGCGGTCCTCCACCTGGTCGCGTGCCGTCAGGAAGAGCACCGGCATCTGCCGTCCCTGGCTACGCAGGTGTTGCAGCACCTGCCATCCGTTCATCCCGGGCAGCATGACGTCGAGGACCACCAGGTCGGGGTCGCCTTCGATGGCTTGGTGCAAACCATCCACCCCGTTGGGCACCAGGTCGACCGTGAACCCGGCTTCGCGCAGGCCCTGGCGCAGGTAATCACCTGTTTTTGGCTCGTCTTCAATGATCAGAATCTTCACGGCGTGGCACCCTGTTTCCGTCCTGTGGCCATAGTGTGCCCGTTGTCGCCGTGGGCCGGTCGAACATGACAGGTTTGTAATGCTGTGGTCATCTTGACGTCGCCAGCTAGCGCCTAGAGTGCAGGCATGGGGTGTTCATCCAGTGTCATGGGGATACAGCGGTGGCGCCCTACCCGGCCCAGCTGGGCGCGGGAACTGCCTTGAAAGGACAGCACCATGCATGCCTCAAAACCGTTGGCCCTGGCCATGTTCATTGGCCTCGGGTCGTTCGCTGCTTCGGCACAAACCGCTGCCGAGCACGCTCAGCACCACCCGGAGGGCGCCGCGCCCGCACAGGCGGTGCCCGCCACACCCGAGCAGCAGATGTCGGCCATGGACAAGCAACTGCAGTTGATGCGCGACATGAGCCGCAAACTGGCCGATGCCAAGACCCCGCAGGAGCGGCAGGCCGTGATGGCCGAACACCAGAAGACCATGCAAGACAGCATGAAGCTGATGGGCCAGATGGCCGGCATGCCCATGGGGGGCATGGGCATGATGGGGGGGCAGATGATGATGGGCGGCTCACCCACCCCCCCAATGGGCACGGCGAGCGGCACAGCGGCACCGGCCCCGGGCATGGGGCCGCAAATGATGGGCCAGATGATGCAGCGCCATGCCATCATGGAAAAGCGCATGGAGATGATGCAGGCCATGATGCAGATGCTGATGGACCGAGACGCCAGCAAACGCTGAGCGCCCTTGGCGCAGGAGCGCACCGTGAATTCACCCAGAGACACCGACGAAAGGCACACCCCCATCTGGCGCAGGCCGCTTGCCCTTGCCTGGGCGGCGGCGGCGGTGATTGCGGCGTTTTACCTGCGGCGAGAGCACTGGGGGCATGTGCTGGGCGGGTGGCCGTACCTGGTGCTGTTGCTGTGTCCCTTGATGCACCTGTTTCACGGACACGGTAAACACCGCTCGCACCACGGCCGCGAGAAGGACGGCTCCTGAACCATGGCACATGCCCACCATCACCACCACAGCGGCCATCACGCGCCAACGGCGGACCCCGACCAGGCCGCGCCGGTTGCTCCCGTTCCGGCGGCGGGCACCATCTACACCTGCCCCATGCACCCGGAGGTCCGCCAGGACCATCCGGGCAGCTGCCCCAAGTGCGGCATGACGCTGGAGCCGGTGATGCCGTCGCTGGACGACGAGGAGGATCCGGAACTGCGCGACTTCCAGCGGCGCTTCTGGTGGACCTTGCCGCTGACCGTGGTGGTCACCTTCCTGGCCATGGCTGGGCACCGGGTACCGGGCCTGGCCATCGGTGTGCAGACCTGGCTGGAGCTGGTGCTGTCACTGCCCATCGTGCTGTGGGCGGGCCAGCCGTTTTTCACACGGGGCTGGCAGTCGGTGGTGAACCGCAGCCCCAACATGTGGACGCTCATCGGCCTGGGCACCGGCGCGGCTTTTGCCTACAGCGTGGTGGCCACGGTGGCGCCCGGGGTGTTCCCCGCGTCGTTCATGTCGATGGGGCGCGTGGGCGTGTATTTTGAAGCGGCGGCCGTCATCATTTCGCTGACGCTGCTCGGGCAGGTGCTGGAGCTGAAGGCGCGGTCGCAGACGTCGGCGGCGATCCGCTCGTTGCTGGGGCTGGCGCCCAAGACGGCGCGGCGCATCCGGCCGGATGGCGGGGAGGAGGACGTTCCGCTGGGGCACGTCCACATCGGGGATTTGCTGCGCGTGCGCCCTGGCGAGAAAGTCCCGGTGGACGGGGCCGTGGTGGAAGGCGCCAGCGCCGTGAACGAATCGATGCTGACGGGCGAGCCCTTGCCGGTGCGCAAGCAGCCGGGCGACAAGTTGATGGGCGCAACGCTCAACACCAGCGGCGCGCTCGTCATGCGTGCCGAAAAGGTGGGCTCCGCCACCGTGCTATCGCAAATCGTGCAGATGGTGGCCCAGGCGCAACGTTCCAAGGCACCCATGCAGCGCATGGCCGACCAGGTGGCTGGGCGGTTCGTCCTGGCGGTGGTGGCCATCGCGGTGAGCACCTTCCTGGTCTGGGGGTTCTTCGGCCCCGAGCCGAGCTGGGTGTTCGGCCTCATCAACGCCGTGGCGGTGCTCATCATCGCCTGCCCTTGCGCCCTGGGCTTGGCCACACCCATGTCCATCATGGTGGCCACGGGGCGTGGGGCCACGCAGGGCGTGCTGTTCCGGGATGCGGCCGCCATCGAGAACATGCGCAAGGTGGACACGCTGATCGTGGACAAGACCGGCACGCTGACCGAAGGCAAACCCGCCTTCGAGCAGGCCGTGGCGGCACCAGGCCGCACCGAGGAGGAGGTGTTGCAACTGGCCGCCAGCCTGGACCAGGGCAGCGAGCACCCGCTGGCCGAGGCCATCGTGCGCACGGCCAGGGAACGGGGGCTGCCGCTTGACGCGGCTGCGCAGTTCGAATCGGCGTCGGGCATTGGGGTGACTGGTGAGGTTCTGGGCTGGCGGCTGGCCCTGGGCAACACGGCCCTGATGGAGCGTGAAGGGGTGGACGTGTCGGGCCTGCGCGAGCGAGCCGAGGCGCTGCGGCAGCAGGGCGCCAGCGTCATGCACCTGGCGGTGGACGGGCGCTTGGCAGGCCTGCTCGCGGTGTCCGACCCGGTCAAGGCCAGCACGCCCGAGGCGCTGGCGGCCCTGCACCATGCGGGCCTGCGGGTCATCATGGCCACGGGCGACGGCTGGACCACCGCACGTGCGGTGGGCGCGCGCCTGGGTGTGGACGAGGTGCACGCCGAGGTGAAGCCCGCCGACAAGCTGGACCTGGTGAGCCGGTTGCAGGCGCAGGGGCACGTGGTGGCCATGGCGGGCGACGGTATCAACGACGCGCCAGCCCTGGCCAAGGCCGACGTGGGCCTGGCCATGGGCACAGGCACCGACGTGGCGATGAACAGCGCGCAGGTGACGCTCGTCAAAGGCGACCTGCGCGGCATTGCCGTGGCGCGCGGGCTGTCGGTCTCCACCGTGCGCAACATGAAGCAGAACCTGCTGTTCGCCTTCCTCTACAACGCGCTGGGCATCCCGGTGGCGGCGGGCCTGCTGTACCCCGTCACTGGCTGGCTGCTCTCGCCCTTGATCGCGGCACTGGCCATGAGCCTGAGTTCGGCTTCGGTCATTGGCAATGCCTTGCGGTTGCGCAACGACCGCTGACGGTGTGGAGCCAATAGGAGCAAACCCCTAGGGGCCACCCAGATGAACCGGCCAGCTTTGCTCAGCGGTACGCCTAGAATGTGAGGCACTGAACCCTTTAACCTCACCGAAAGTCGTTCCTATGAAGCCGTGATCGCCTTGTCTGCAGCCTCCACCCTGGGCTGGGCACAGGCCGAACTCAAGGTGGCCATCGATCCCACCTACGAACCGTTCACCTACAAGACGGCCGACGGCAAGCCGACCGGTTTTGACGTTGACATCGCCGAGGCCCTCTGCGCCCAGATCAAGCGCAAGTGCGTGTTCGTCGAACAGGTGTGGGACAGCATGATCCCCGGCCTGCAGGCGCGCAAGTACGACGTGATCATCAGTTCCATGTCCATCACCGACGAGCGCAAGCGCGTGGTCGATTTCACCAACAAGTACTACGCCACGCCCAGCAGCATCGTGGTGAAGGCTGGCACGCCCTACAGCGGCCCGGCATCGCTCAAGGGCAAGAAGATTGGCGTGCTCAAGGGGAGCACGCAGGAGAAATACGCCATGGGCGAGCTCCGGCCTGCGGGTGTCACCGTGGTGCCGTACGAAGCCCAAGACCAGGTGTATCTGGACATCCGCGCCGGCCGCCTGGACGGTACCGTGGCCGACAAGGTGGAGGTCAACGGTGGCTTCCTGCGCAAAGACGAAGGCAAGGGCTATGCGTTCGTGGGTCCCGACCTGAGCGAGAAGAAATACTTCGGTGACGGCATTGGCATTGCGCTGCGCAAGGGCCAGAATGACTTGAAGAACCAGCTCAACCAGGCGATCGCCACGATCCGCAGCAACGGCACGTACGACAAGATTGCCAAGAAATACTTCGACTTTGACGTTTACGGCAACTGATTGAGCGGCTACTACCTCTCTGTCCTTGAGGGCGCGGCGCTGACGGTGGCCGTGTCGCTGGCATCGCTCGTGGTGGCGGTGGCGCTGGGCTTGCTCGGCGCCGCCGCCAAGCTGTCTGGGCGACCCGTGCTCGTTGGCAGTGCCGCCGTGTACACCACCCTCATCCGCGGCGTTCCGGAGCTGGTGCTCATGCTGCTGGTGTTCTACGGCGGCACCATCGGTCTCATCCACCTCCTCGAGTCGCTGGGCCTCAACGCGGACGTGGACATCAACCCCTTCACCGCTGGGGTGTTGACCATCGGCTTCATTTACGGCGCCTACATGACGGAAACGTTCCGGGGGGCCATCCTGTCCATTCCCAAGGGGCAGATGGAGGCCGCCTGGGCTTTTGGCATGAGCCGCCCGCAAACCTTCTGGCGCATCACCCTGCCCCAGATGGTGCGCTACGCCCTGCCTGGCTTCACCAACAACTGGCTGGTGCTGATCAAGACCACGGCGCTGGTCAGCCTGATTGGCCTGCACGAGATGACCTACCGGGCCAAGCAGGCCAGCGCCGCCACGCGTGAGCCCTTTGTGTTCTTCCTGTTCGCGGCCGCCCTGTTCCTGGCGTACACGAGCGTCTCACTCTGGCTGCTGCGCAAGGTCAATGCCCGCTACAGCCTGGGGACAAAGAAGGTGCAGCTGTGAACTGGGAGGTCTTTGCCGACCCCGCCACCCTGGGCCTGTACTGGGAAGGGCTGCTCACGACCTTGGGACTGCTGCTGAGTTCGCTGGTGGTGGGTGGGGTGCTGGCCTTGCTGCTCGCCCTGGCCCTCACCAGTCAGGTGTCCATGCTGCGCTGGGCGGCCGGGGCTTACACCTACTGCATCCGTGGCACCCCGTTGTTGATCCAGGTGTACCTGATCTACTACGGGCTGGCCCAACTGGAGTGGATACAGGCGCGCTGGGACGACATCTGGCCCTGGACCATGTTCAAGGACGCGTTTTTCTGCGCCTTGCTGGCCTTTGCGATGAACAACGCCGGCTACACCGCCGAAATGCTGGCCGGAGCGATCCGCGAAACCAGCGCCGGCGAAATTGAAGCGGCCCAGGCCATGGGCATGGGCCGGTGGCAACGGCTGCGCCGCATCGTGCTGCCCAGCGCCCTGCGCCGTACCCTGCCTGCCTACAGCAACGAAGTGGTCATGATGTTGCACAGCACCAGCCTGGCCAGCACGGTGCCCGCCATGCTCGACCTCACGGCTGCGGCCAGCCGCATCTATTCCGACTTCTACCTGCCGTTCGAAGC
>JAUWAE010000180.1 GCA_030602185.1 Comamonadaceae bacterium | reverse complement strand
TTGCCCCCGCGCGACGTTTCCAGCCACTGCCACAGCTTGAGGTAGCTGGTGAATTCGCTCTTCTCGTCGTCGAACTTGGCATGCGCCTGGTCGGCCTGGGCCTGCGCCTCCATCGGGCGTTCGCGCACGTCCTGCACGCTCAGCGCGCTGGCTATCACCAGCACCTCGTCCAGCGCCTGCCGTTCGCGCGCCTCCAGAATCATGCGGCCCACGCGCGGGTCCAGCGGCAGCTTGGCCAGCTCACCGCCGAGCTTGGTGAGCTCGTTGGCATCGTCCACCGCCCCCAGTTCCTGCAGCAGCTGGTAGCCGTCGGTGATGGCGCGGCGCGACGGTGCCTCCAGGAAGGGAAAGTCTTCCACGTGCCCCAGGTGCAGCGACTTCATGCGCAAGATCACCGCCGCGAGCGACGAGCGCAGGATTTCGGGGTCGGTGAAGCGCGGACGGGCGTTGAAATCAGCCTCGTCGTACAGGCGGATGCAGATGCCGTCGGCCACGCGGCCGCAGCGGCCCGCACGCTGGTTGGCTGCCGCCTGGCTCACAGGCTCCACCAGCAGCTGCTCCACCTTGCTGCGCAGGCTGTAGCGCTTGACACGCGCCGTGCCCGCGTCAATCACGTAGCGGATGCCCGGCACGGTGAGAGAGGTTTCGGCCACGTTGGTGGCGAGCACGATGCGCCGCTCGCGACCGGGGTGGAAGATGCGGTCTTGCTCGGCTTGGCTGAGCCTTGCGAACAGGGGCAACACCTCGGCATTGCGCAGCACCGGTTGGTGGCTCAAGTGCTTGCGCAGGTGGTCGGCCGCCTCGCGAATTTCGCGCTCGCCGGGCAGAAAGACGAGGATGTCGCCCCCATGGGCGCCGCCGCGCCAGAGTTCGTCCACCCCGTCGGCGATGGCGTCGTTCAGGTCAAAGTCCCGGCTTTCCTCGAAGGGGCGGTAGCGCACCTCCACCGGGTAGGTGCGGCCTGACACCATCAGCACCGGCGCCGGCCCCTTTCTCGAAGCAAAGTGCTGCGCGAAGCGGTCGGCGTCGATGGTGGCGGAGGTGACGATGACCTTCAGATCCGGCCGGCGCGGCAGGATCTGCTTGATGTAGCCCAGCAGGAAGTCGATGTTGAGGCTGCGTTCGTGCGCCTCGTCGATGATGAGCGTGTCGTAGGCGCGCAGCAGCGGGTCGGTCTGCGTTTCGGCCAGCAGGATGCCGTCGGTCATCAGCTTGACCGAAGCGCTCTTGCTCAGCCGGTCGTGAAAGCGCACCTTGTAGCCCACCACCTCGCCCAGCGGGGTGTGGAGTTCTTCGGCAATGCGGCTGGCCACCGAACTGGCGGCAATGCGCCGGGGCTGGGTGTGGCCAATCAACTGCCCGCGTTCACCGTGTGGCGCGTTCAGACGCCCGCGCCCCATGGCCAGCGCGATCTTGGGCAACTGGGTGGTTTTGCCGGAGCCCGTTTCGCCGCACACGATGATGACCTGGTGCTCGCGCAGGGCGGCCTCGATCTCGTGGCGCTTGCCGGAGACGGGCAGGGATTCGGGGAACTCGATCTTCAAAGTGGCGGCGGTCAAGGTGCGTGGGAGGTGGGCAGACACGGGAAAAAGCCAAGCATGCGATTATCCTAGGGGTGTGCGTCCTGTGCCGGCGCCGCTGCATCCACCATTGCCCATGTCCACGGTCTTCAACTTCACCTTCGTGCCCTGGTTCCGCTCGGTCGCGCCCTACATCCACAAATTCCGCAACCAGACGTTTGTGGTGGGCATCCCGGGCGAAGCCATTGCGGCGGGCAAGCTGCCCAACCTGGCGCAGGACCTGGCCCTCATCCAGAGCATGGGCGTGCGCGTGGTGCTGGTGCACGGCTTTCGCCCCCAGGTGAACGAGCAACTGCGCGCCAAGGGGCACGAAGCGCGGTACCACAACGGCATCCGCATCACCGACGAGGTGGCTCTGGACTGCGCCCAGGAGGCCGCCGGGCAGTTGCGCTACGAGATCGAGGCCGCGTTCAGCCAGGGCCTGCCCAACACCCCCCTGGCCGGCGCCACGGTGCGCGTGATCTCGGGCAACTTCATCACGGCGCGCCCGGTGGGCATTGTGGACGGCATCGACTTCCAGCATTCCGGCCTGGTGCGCAAGGTGGACGTGGCCGGCATCATGCGCACGCTGGACATGGGCGCCATGGTGCTGCTGTCGCCGTTCGGTTTTTCGCCCACGGGCGAGGCCTTCAACCTGAGCATGGAAGAAGTGGCCACGAGCGTCGCCATTGCGCTGCAGGCCGACAAGCTGCTGTTCGTGACCGAGGTGCCCGGCATCCGCATGGACCCGCACCAGCCCGAAGGCGAAGACAACCCCATCGACACCGAACTGCCGCTGGCCCAAGCCGAAAAGATCCTGGCCGAACTGCCCCCCAGCCACCTGCCCACCGACGTCGGCTTCTACCTGCAGCACTGCGTCAAGGCCTGCAAGGCCGGTGTGGAGCGCAGCCACATCATCCCCTTTGCGGTGGACGGCTCGCTGCTGCTGGAGGTGTACGTGCACGACGGCATCGGCACCATGGTGGTGGACGAAAAGCTCGAAAGCCTGCGCGAGGCCACGCCCGACGACGTCGGCGGCATCCTGCAACTGATCGAGCCGTTCGAGAAAGACGGCACTCTGGTCAAGCGCAGCCGCACCGAGATCGAACGTGACGTCGCCAACTACACAATCATCGAGCACGACGGCGTGATCTTTGCCTGCGCCGCCCTGTACGCCTACCCGGAAGCCAAAACGGCGGAAATGGCCGCGCTGACCGTCTCACCCCAGGCGCAGGGCCAGGGCGACGGCGAAAAAATCCTCAAGCGCATCGAACAACGCGCCCGCTACATGGGACTGGAGAGCATCTTCGTGCTCACCACCCGCACCATGCACTGGTTCATCAAGCGCGGCTTCCAGCCGGTGGATGCCGACTGGCTGCCCGAGGCCCGCAAACGCAAGTACAACTGGGACCGGCGCAGCAAGGTGCTAGTCAAAAAATTGGCCTGAGTCTCGGCTGACACAGGCCTGACATGCCCAGCACGCCGCTGGGACATCCAAACAAAAAGCCGCCCGGCTGTCGCGGGGCGGCTTTTGAGCAATGAACCCCGAAGGATTACTGCTTCTTTTCTTCGGCCGGAGCGGCGTCAGCAGCAGGAGCAGCCGGGGCGGCAGCGTCAGCAGCGGGGGCTGCAGCAGCGTCGGCCGGAGCGGCAGGAGCCGCGTCGGCGGCAGGGGCAGCAGCGGGAGCCGGGGTTTCAACGGCGGGGGCGGCGGCTTCTTCTTTCTTGCCGCAAGCGGCCAGGATACCAGCGGCCATCAGAGCAGCGATCAGGAGGGACTTGTTCATTTGAGTTTGCAAAGTATAGGATCCGGGACGGGGTTGCCTGCGCCACATCTGTTATCCCGACGGACAAATGCAGCGGAACCAATGCACCACGTTGACCTAGACATGCACCAGCTCGGAGCGCATCATAATCCGCAAAAGTTCCCGGGTTAACCCTAGGCACATTTTTTTTCAATTGACTGCCACTGTGTTGCTCCAAAGCAACATCGATTTCCACTTGGTGGTCACAGGCCGAGCGTGGTCGCAGGGAAAGCCCCCACCGACTGCTGCCAGAGCGATTCGAGCTGGTCGCTCATCTGCGTGCGCTGGGACCGGTCGGCGGTCACCACGAACACCTGGCGCTCGGGCACCAGTCGCCACAGCATCCGGTCGGGCGTGAGCAACACGCCCGGCGTCTCGGCCACCCGGGTACGTCCGCTGGCACGCGCTTCAAACCGGTGGTCCCACTGCTTGCGCCACACCACGAAACGCGCCGCCCGCCGCTGTACGCCACGGAAATCGCTGGCCAGCATGCGCAAGCGGCCACCCTGCAGGGCCCAGGCCTGGAGCTGCTCCACGAAATCGCGCTCTTCCAGCGGCCAATCCTCGAAATCCGGATCGCTCCAGAACATCCAGGGCAGCTGGTGGAGTCGCACATGGGCCAGTGCGTCGCGCAACGACTGGCGAAATGCCTCGCGACCATCAAAACGGCCTTCGGACCAGGGCGATTCGGGCGTATCCATGTCAGTCATGTGCCTCGGTATCGGCGTGCAGCCAACCGGCGTCGAACCAGTCTGCGAGCAGCGCTTGCGCTTCGGGGCTGGCGCGCCGCACCGCTGCGGCCTCCAGCCGTCGCTGGTCGGCCAGCGCACGCATCAGCCGCGCGTCACGTCCACCGGCACGGAAGGCCTCGCCGTTGATGAAGATGTGCCGCTCATCGTAGAGCATGCGGGTGCGGCGGTCCAGCCGCACCGCACCGGCGGCCCAGGCATCCGACGGCTCGTCGAACCAGACGTTCGGCTTTGGCTCGGTGAGAACTTCACCCAGGGCGCAGCCCAGCGCCGTGTCGTCTGCCAACAGGCGCTGCAAGCCCTCGCGCGCAAACGCCAGCAAGCCGGCCGGCACGGCTGCCGGTTGGTCGGTGGCGGCCTGCTGCGGGTCGCGGTACAGCGCCTCGTCCTCGTGCTCGTCGGCCAGGCGCTGCGCCAGTTCGCCGGCCAAGCCACCACGCTGCGGGGCGCGGAAGCCGACCGAATAGGTCATGCACTCCCCCCCCTCGGCCACCCCGTCGTGCGCCCAGCGCGGCGGCAGGTAAAGCATGTCGCCAGGCTCCAGCACCCACTCTTCCTCGGCCTCGAAATGCTGCAGGATTTTCAGCGGCACCCCGTCCTGAAGGCTGAAGTCGCGCTGGCGGCCAATGCGCCAGCGGCGCCGGCCACTGGCCTGCAGCAGGAACACGTCGTAGCTGTCAAAGTGCGGCCCCACCCCGCCGCCTTCGCTGGCCCAGGAAATCATCAGGTCGTCCAGCCTCGCATCAGGTACAAAGCGAAAGCCCTGCATCAACGCATGCACCGGGTCCACGTGCAGGTCCACCCCTTGCACCAGCAGGGTCCAGCCGGCCCGCTTCAGGGGCGGCAGCGCGGTACGGGCAAACGGGCCATG
>JAUWAE010000159.1 GCA_030602185.1 Comamonadaceae bacterium | reverse complement strand
CCCAGCTCGTACTCGAACAGGTTGCCCAGCAGCTGCATGGCCATGTCCTTGAAGGCCAGCGTCGGGCCGTTGGACAACGCCTCGATCCACAGTTCGTTCTCGAGGTGGCGCAGCGGGACGATCTCGCCGGTGCCAAACACCTCGGCCGTGTACGTCTTGGTGCACAAGGCGCGCAGATCGGCCGGGGGAATGTCGTCAATGTACAGCGACAGGACCTCGAACGCCAGCTCGGCGTAGCCTTGCTGGTGGTAGACCTCCCGCCAGCGCGCCAGCGTCGCGTCGTCCACCTGCGGGTAGCGCTCGGGCAGGTACAGTCCACCGTCGGGCGCCAGGCCTTCGAGCAGGATTTCACAGAAACGCTTGCGGTCCGGGTGGCCGCGGGTGGACAGGTACCACATCAGGCCAGTTCCTCTTTGCGGATGCTGGTGATCGGCCCCAGCACCGTGGGCAGGGCCTGCATCTGGGCCAGCGCCTCGTTCATGGTGCCTTCGCGGGTGTCGTGCGTGAGGATGATGAGGTCGGTCTGGTTGACGCCCTCCTCGGCTTCGCGCTGCAGCACCGCGTCGATGCTGATGCCTGCGCCGGCCAGGATGCCCGTCACCTTGGCCAGCACACCGGCCTCATCGGCCACGCGCAGGCGCAGGTAGTAGCTGGTCACCACCTCGCTCATGGGCAGCACCGGCAGGTCGCTCATGGCGTTGGGCTGGAAGGCCAGGTGCGGCACACGGTTGAGCGGGTCGGCCGTGTGCAGGCGGGTCACGTCCACCAGGTCGGCGATCACGGCGCTGGCCGTGGGCTCGCTGCCCGCGCCCTTGCCGTAGTACAGCGTGGTGCCCACGGCATCGCCCTGCACCATCACGGCGTTCATGGCGCCCTCCACGTTGGCAATGAGCCGCTTGGACGGCACCAGGCAGGGGTGCACGCGCAGCTCGACGCCCTTGGCCGCGCGCTTGGCAATGCCCAGCAGCTTGATTCGGTAGTCCAGTTGCTCGGCGTAGCGGATGTCGGCCGCGGCCAGCTGGGTGATGCCCTCGACGTGCGCCTTGTCGAACTGCACGGGGATGCCGAAAGCGATCGCGCTCATGATGGTCGCCTTGTGGGCGGCGTCCACCCCCTCGATGTCGAAGGTCGGGTCGGCTTCGGCGTAGCCCAGGCGCTGCGCTTCCTTCAGCACCACGTCAAAGTCCAGCCCCTTGTCGCGCATTTCGGACAGGATGAAGTTGGTGGTGCCGTTGATGATGCCCGCCACCCACTGGATCTGGTTGGCCGTGAGGCCTTCGCGCAGCGCCTTGATGATGGGGATGCCCCCGGCCACGGCGGCTTCGAACGCCACCATCACGCCCTTGGCCTGCGCGACCGCAAAAATCTCGGTACCGTGCACCGCCAGCAGTGCCTTGTTGGCGGTGACTACATGCTTGCCAGCGGCAATGGCCTCCATCACCAGCGCCTTGGCAATGCCGTAGCCGCCGATCAGCTCGATCACGATGTCGATATCGGGGTTGGCAATGATCTGGCGCGCATCGTTGACCACGGTCACGCCCTCGCCCACCACCGCCTTGGCGCGGGCCACGTCGAGGTCGGCCACCATGGTGATTTCGATGCCACGGCCGGCGCGGCGCTGAATCTCTTCCTGGTTGCGCTTGAGCACGTTGAAGGTGCCACTGCCCACGGTGCCTATGCCCAGCAGGCCCACTTGAATCGGTTTCATGTCGTTAGCTTCGCAGTCAAAAATCAAAACGGTATTCGGTCAAAGGCCTCAAGTGCCATGGCGGCGGCGGTAGTGCGCCAGGAACCGCGCGATGCGCCCGATGGCGTCACCCAGGTCGTCCTCGTGCGGCAGGAACACCAGCCGGAAATGGTCGGGCGTGGGGTAATTGAAACCCGTGCCCTGCACGATGAGCACCTTTTCTTCGGCCAGCAGCTCGTAGGCAAACTGCTGGTCGTCCTCGATGGGGTACATCTTCGGGTCCAGCCGCGGGAACATGTACAGGGCTGCCTTGGGCTTGACGCAGGTGACCCCGGGAATCTCGGTCAGCATGCGGTGGGCCAGGTCTCGCTGGCGGCACAGCCGGCCTGTCGGCGCCACCAGGTCGTTGATGCTCTGGTAGCCGCCCAACGCGGTCTGGATGGCCAGCTGGCCCGGCGTGTTGGCGCACAGGCGCATCGAGGCCAGCATGTTCAGCCCCTCAATGTAGTCCTTGGCACGGCGCTTGTCGCCCGACACGATCATCCAGCCCGCCCGGTAGCCGCACGACCGGTAGTTCTTGCTCAGGCCGTTGAACGTGACGAACAGCACGTCGTCCGCCAGCGAGGCGATGGAGGTGTGCACGTTGCCGTCGTACAGCACCTTGTCGTAGATTTCGTCGGCAAAAATGATCAGGTCGTGCTTGCGCGCCAGGTCCACGATGGCCTGCAGCACCTCGGTCGGGTACAGCGCGCCGGTCGGGTTGTTGGGGTTGATGACCACGATGCCCTTGGTGTTGGGCGTGATCTTGCGTGCCATGTCGGCCAGGTCGGGCGTCCAGCCGGCCTGTTCGTCGCACATGTAATGCACGGGTGTGCCGCCCGACAGCGACACCGAGGCCGTCCACAGCGGGTAGTCGGGCGCCGGCACCAGAATTTCATCACCGGCGTTGAGCAGCGCGTTCATGCTCATGGTGATGAGCTCGCTCGCGCCGTTGCCGAGGTACACATCGTCCACCGTCACCCCGGCAATGTGCTTTTCCTGGGTGTAGTGCACGATGGACTTGCGGGGCGCAAACAGCCCCTTGCTGTCGGTGTAACCCGCCGCGTTGGGCAGGTTGCGGATCATGTCCTGCAGGATCTCGTCCGGCGGCTCCAGCCCGAACACCGCCAGGTTGCCGATGTTGAGCTTGATGATCTTGTGGCCTTCTTCCTCCATCGCTCGCGCCTTGTCCAGCACGGGACCCCGGATGTCGTAACAGACATTGGCCAGCTTGGCGGATTTCTGGATGGAGGTGGTGGACATGGCACGGAATGGGTGAAACCTATAATTTCACCACACTTTCTGCCGGACACCCGACGATGAAGCTTCAACCCGACCGCGTGGACACCCTGTCCATCCAAGCCCATGGCCCGGGCTGGGTGGCCGTGAACGGGCAGCGCTACGCACACAGCGTCGTCGTCAGCTCGCAAGGGCGCCTCACCGACTGGGATTGCCAACAGGCCAGCGAGCTCACCGCCGAGCACTTCGCCACACTGGCGCAAGACAACCCCGAACTGGTCATTTTCGGCAGCGGCGAGCGTTTGCGCTTCGTGTCGCCGGCCCTGCTGCGCCCGTTGATTGAACGTGGGATAGGCGTGGAAACCATGGACACCATGGCCGCTGCCCGCACCTACAACATCCTGGCGGGCGAAGGACGCCGGGTCGTGGCCGCATTGCTGATTGAATCGACCTGACCCTGTCGTGCAGGCGTCGAGCCCCGATGCCGCAGCCCAGAACGGTTCGAGGTAAAATACTAATTTGTGTTCGGCGCCTCCCAGGCTTTTTCTGCCTGAGGTCAGGCGATGTTTCACCGAACGCCATTGTTGCCCACCAACCACTCAGGGGACCTGCTACATGGCCGTTGTTGTCAACAAACCCATTCCAGAATTTGAAGCGAACGCGACGGGCGGTGTCAAGGTCACGCACCAGTCCCACTTGGGCCAAACCCTGATCCTGTACTTCTACCCCAAGGACAACACCCCGGGCTGCACCACCGAAGCCATGCAGTTCCGCGACAAGTACAAAGATTTCGTCAAGGAAGGCGCCCAGGTGTTCGGCGTGTCGCGCGACAACATGAAGTCGCACGACGACTTCAAGGCCAAGCTGGAACTGCCGTTCGAGCTGATCGCTGACACCGAAGAAAAGATGTGCCACATGTTCGGCGTCGTCAAGAACAAGATCATGTACGGCAAAAAGGTCAAAGGCATCGAGCGCAGCACCTTCCTCGTCGGCCCCGACGGCGTACTGCTGCAGGAATGGCGTGGCCTCAAGGTGCCAGGCCATGTCGACGAAGTGCTGAAAGCCGTCAAAATGCTGAAAAAGGCTGCCTGATTCCAGCGCGGGGCCACGCCCATTTGGCTGCCGCTGGGGTCGTGCATAATGACCCCATGCAATTGAGTCAGCCTTCGCTCAACAGCCCCCATCCTTCCAAAGCCGCCCGGTAGCCCTGGCGGCTTTTTGTTTTCTGCGTCCATCCATGCCACTGCCCCCAGCCCCCACCCGCAAAGCCGCCCGCCTGAGCGCGGAAGCGCTGCAAGCCCCCGCACCCGCTGCGCCGCCCAAGGCGAGCACGACCACGGCCACCGCCAGCAACGGCCGCCGCAAGGCCATTGCAGCCAAGTCTGCCCCCATGCCCAGCGCACCCACGCCGCCGGCACCCACAGCGCCGGCCGTGACGGTCAGCCCACCGGTGGCGGCCACCGCGCCGACCTTGCCCATCCCCTCTCGCAGAGCTGCCCGCCGCACGGCCAAGCGCAACGGCACCCAGCCCAGCCGCCTGTTCGTACTCGACACCAACGTGCTGATGCACGACCCTGTCAGCCTGTTCCGCTTCGAGGAACACGACATCTTCCTGCCAATGATCGTGCTGGAAGAACTGGACAGCAACAAGAAGGGCATGAGCGAGGTGGCCCGCAACGCACGCCAGGCCAGCCGCACGCTCGACGCCCTGGCTGCCCACCGCGACGGGGACATCAACGCCGGGCTGCCCCTGGCGGCACTGGGCAACAGCGACGCCACCGGCCAGCTGTTTTTCCAGACCGAGCCGCTGAGCCACACCCTGCCGGCCAGCCTGCCCCAGGGCAAGGCCGACAACCAGATCCTGGGTGTGGTCCACGCGCTGAAGCAAAAGTTCGCGCCGCGCGAGGTGGTGCTGGTGTCGAAAGACATCAACATGCGCATCAAGGCGCGGGCGCTGGGCCTGGCTGCCGAGGACTACCAGAACGACAAGGCGCTGGACGACGACGAGCTGCTCTACACCGGCGCCCTGCCCCTGCCACCCGATTTCTGGACCCGCCAGAGCAAAACATTGGAAAGCTGGCAGCAGGGCGGGCACACCTTCTACCGGATCAGCGGGCCGGCGGTCGAGCAGATGACGATCAACCAGTTCGTCTACTTCGAAGCCGCCGGTGAGCCTTCGCTGTACGCCCGAGTGACCGAGGTGCGCGGCAAGCAGGCGGTGCTGCGCACACTGAAAGACTACAACCACCTGAAAAACGCCGTCTGGGGCGTGACCAGCCGCAACCGCGAGCAGAACTTCGCACTCAACCTGCTGATGGACCCGGAGATCGACTTCGTGACCCTGGCGGGCACGGCCGGCACCGGCAAAACGCTCATGGCCCTGGCCGCCGGCCTCACGCAAGTGCTGGACGAGCGCCGCTACACCGAAATCATCATGACCCGCGCCACCGTGAGCGTGGGCGAAGACATCGGCTTCCTGCCCGGCACGGAAGAGGAAAAGATGGGCCCCTGGATGGGCGCGCTGGACGATAACCTGGAGTTCCTGGCCAAGGGCGACGGCGGCAACGCAGGCGAATGGGGCCGCGCCGCCACCAATGAGCTGATTCGCAGCCGCATCAAGGTCAAGAGCATGAACTTCATGCGCGGGCGCACCTTCATGAACAAGTACGTCATCATCGACGAGG
>JAUWAE010000079.1 GCA_030602185.1 Comamonadaceae bacterium | reverse complement strand
GTGCACGACACGCTGTTGCGTGGCATCAGCGCGGTGGCGGCGCCGATTTTCGATGCGGCGGGGCGGGTGCGGGCGGTGCTGACCGCGCTGGGCGCGAGCAACGGTTTCGATGCCCGGCCGGGCGGTGTGGTGTGTCCGCGGGTGGTGCAGGAGGCGGCCGACATCAGCCGTGCGATGGGGCATCGGGTGGCCTGACGCGGGCACTGGCGCACCGTCGGCCGAAGGGGGCGGGGTAAACCCGCCAGTATGATTTTACGGTTAGCGTAATAAAATTACGCAAACAAAGGTCTCGGACTTCTGGAGCTTGGCATGTCCACCACCCCCTCTTCCCCTGCTGGGCGTTGCCCGGTCGACCACGCCGCCCTGGCGCGGGCCATGGCCCCCAATGGCTGCCCGGTGAGCGACCGGGCCGCGGCGTTCGACCCTTTCGAGCCGGCCTACATGCAGGCCCCGGCCGAGTACCTGCGCTGGGCGCGCGAGCAGGAGCCGGTGTTCTGGAGCCCGGTACTGGGGTACTGGGTGGTCACGCGCTACGAAGACGTGAAGGCGGTGTTCCGCGACAACCTGCTGTTTTCGCCGTCGGTGGCGCTGGAGAAGGTCACGCCGGCCACGCCAGAGGTGATGCAGATCCTGCAAGGCTATGGCTTTGCCATGAACCGCACCATGGTCAACGAGGACGAGCCCGACCACATGGCACGGCGGCGCCTGCTGATGGACGCGTTCCTGCCCGAGCGGCTGGCCACGTTCGAGCCCATGGTGCGCACGCTGGCGCGGCAGTACATGGACCGCTTCATCGACCGCGGCCGCGCCGACCTGGTGCGCGAGATGTTCTACGAAATCCCGCTGAACGTGGCGCTCAAGTTCCTCGGCGTGCCCGACGACGGGGCCGAGGAGCTGCGCCAGTTCGCCGTGGCCCACACGCTCAACACCTGGGGCCGCCCCACCGCGCGGGAGCAGCTCGAGATCGCCGAGCGCGTCGGGCGCTTCTGGCAGACGGCACAGCGCATCCTCGACGCCATGATGGCGCAGCCCGACGGCGAGGGCTGGATGTACGAGTCGATACGGCAGCACCTGCGCCACCCCGACATCGTGACCCTGTCGTACCTGCGCTCCATGATGATGGCCATCCTGGCAGCGGCGCACGAGACCACGTCCAACGCCACCGCGAACGCCTTCATGACCTTGCTGTCGCAGCGCCCGGCCTGGGAGGCGATCTGCCGCAACCCGGCGCTGATCCCGAACGCGGTGGAGGAGTGCCTGCGCGTGGCGGGCTCCATCATTGCGTGGCGGCGCGTGGCCACGGCCGACGCCGTGGTCGGCGGTGTGGCCATTCCCAAGGGGGGCAAGCTGCTGATCGTGCAGGCGTCGGCCAATTTCGATGCCGCACATTTCGAGAACCCGGACGAGGTGGACCTGTACCGCGAAAACGCGGTGGAGCACCTGACCTTCGGCTACGGCGCGCACCAGTGCATGGGCAAGAACATCGGCCGGCTGCAGATGCGTGTGTTCCTGGAAGAGTTCGCCCGCCGCCTGCCGCACCTGCAGCTGGTCGAGGGGCAGCGTTTCGATTTCCTGCCCAACACCTCGTTCCGCGGCCCCAACGAACTGTGGGTGGAGTGGGACCCGGCCCGCAACCCCGAGCGCCATGACCCGTCGCTGGCGGTGCACCGGGGGGGCGGCTTCACCGTCGGGCCGCCGGCCAAGGACAGCATTGCCCGCACGGTGGTGTTGCAGGCCCGCCATGCCGAGGGCGACGGTCTCTACCGCCTGGTGCTGGCCGACCCGGAAGGCGCCGACCTGCCGGCCTGGACGGCTGGCGCGCACGTGGACCTGATCGCCGGCGGGTACCGGCGCAAGTATTCGCTGTGCGGGCAGCCGGACGACCGCAAGACGCTGCAGGTCGTGATCCAGCGCGAGCCCGACGGGCGGGGCGGCTCGCGCCACTTCTGCGACCACCTGGCGCAGGGCAGCGCGTTGCAGATTGCTGGCCCCAAAAACCTGTTCCGGCTCGACGAGTCGGCGGCGCGTTTCGTGTTGGTTGCCGGTGGCATTGGCATCACCCCGATCCTGGCGATGGCCGATCGCCTGAAGCGGCTGGGCCGCCCGTACGAGCTGCACTACGCCGGCCGCTCGCGTGGGCAGATGGCCTGGCTGGCCCGGGTCCAGCGCGACCACGGCCCGCACCTGCGGCTGTACGTCAAGGCCGAGGGCCAGCGGATGGTGCTGGACGAGGTGACGGCGGGCGTGACCGCCGACACCCGCGTCTATGCCTGCGGGCCGGCCCGCCTGATCGACGCGCTCGAGACCCTGAGCGAGCGTTGGCCACCGGGGGTGCTGCACTTCGAGCACTTCCATGCCGAGGGCACCCAGCTGGCCCCGGGCCAGGAACACGCCTTCGTGGCCGAACTCAAGGACTCGGGTGTGAGCGTGGCCGTGGCCGCCGACCAGACCCTGCTGCACGCGCTGCAAGCCGCCGGTTACGACGTGCCGTGTGACTGTGGCGAGGGCCTGTGTGGTACCTGCGAGGTGCGGGTGCTGGACGGTGAGGTGGACCACCGCGACAAGGTGCTCACCAAAGCCGAACGCGCGGCCCGGCAGCGCATGATGGCCTGCTGCTCCCGCGCGGCCGGGCAGAAGATCGTGCTGGCCCTGTGAGGCAGTTCAGGCGCTTTCACGCGCCAGGTAAGCCCTGAACTCTTCGACCAGGTCGGCGTAGTAGTTCGACGTCCAGGCCGACTTGCGCACGAAGTCCTCGATCAGGAAGCGCCACTGGGCGTCGTCCAGTGCCTCGCGCAACGCCGGGAAGTGCGACTCGATCATCTGCGAAGCCCCCAGGTACACCAGGTAGCGGTAGACCTTGAGGCCCGCTTCGGCGTACCCGGGGGGCACGGCGTCGCTGCGGCCCCTCACGTAGTCGTAAAAGCCTGCAGACATGCCAGTTCTTCGTTGAGGGTGGCCTGGGAGGGGAAGTCGTTGTCCCACTCCAGCAGGATGGGTTTGCTGTGCTCGCGGGCCAGGCGGGCAGCGGCTTGTGCAGTGGGGCGTTCCACGCGGTCGCTGTGGGTGTCGATATAAAGGCCGAAGCGGGCGTCGAACTCGTGGCCGGCCACGTGCAGGTAGGTCACCCGGTCCAGATCGATCTGGGCCACAAAGGCGTCGATGCCGACCGTGCCGTGGTTTTTCTGGTTGACGGTGATGTTGTTGAGGTCGAGCAGCAGGCCGCAATCGGCCCGCTCCGCCACGCGCATCAGGAATTCGGGCTCGGTGAGTTCGCCGATGTTGGTGTAGTAGGTGGTGTTTTCCACCGCAATGCGGCAACCCAGCAGGTCTTGCACCTGGCGGATGCGGTCGCTCACGCGGACCACCTCGGCCTCGGTGAAGGGGATGGGAAAGAGGTCGTAGAGCTGGTGGGCGTCGCCACTGGCGGCGAGGTGATCCGAGTAGAAGGTGCTGCCCAGATCGTCCATGAGTGCGCGCACCTCACGCACGAACGGGGCGTTGATGGGCGCCTGCCCGCCAAGGCTGAGCGAGACGCCATGCAAGCACACCGCATGGCCAGCGTCGCGCAGGCGGTACAGCGGTTCACGGTCGCGCCGCACCCAGTTTTCGGGGGCGACTTCGTAAAACCCGGCCTGTACATCGGCAGGGTTCCAGTCGCGCATTTCGCTGCGGAACCCGACACCGACCATGCGGTCCTGGCGCATCACTTTTTGGCGCAGCTGGCTTCTTTCTTGGAGCAGCTGGCCTCGTCTTTCTTGCCGCAGCTGGCCTCTTTCTTGGAGCAGGAGGCAACCTGTTCCTTCTTGCCGCAGGAGGACTGGGCGCCGCAGCTTTGCTGGGCTTGCCCCTGGGCAAAGGCAGAGGTGGCAACGACGGTGGCGGCCAGGGTGGCGAGGGCTTTGAGGTTCATGGCAATTTCCTTGCAGTGGGGTTTGGGTGCCGTGGGCACAAACGGGCCACATGACCCGTCTGTTTCCTATACGGCCGCCGCACCGCGGCGGATGCAAGCTGTGCCAGAAATTTTTCTACCCAGGCTGGCGCAGCCGGTTCACAGGCTCAGCGAACGGATCAGGCTGCCACTGAACAGCACCGGGCCGGTGGGGCCGCCCTCGCTGGGCACGCCACCTTTGGGCTCCAGGCTGATGGCCAATGCCGGCACGGCCTGCACCGCTTCGGCGCTGGTGGTGAGCTGCAGCAGCTTGTCTTCGCCCAGCACGCCCAGCGAGCGGGGCTTGCCATCGGGCGGCAGCGCCCACAGCTGCAGCGACTTGTCGGCCGCTTCCTGGTAGCCACCCACGCGCTGCAGCGTGAGGCGTTGGCGCTGGGCATCGAAAGTCACCAGGATTTCGGGCCCGCGGGCCTGGCCCTGCGCGTCGGCGAGCACCGCCACGTATTCGATGCGCGTCTGGTTGGCCGCCTGCTTTTGCAGCTCTGCCTGCAGCTGGGTGATGCGCTGTTCGCCTTCGTGTTGCACGCCCACGGCGACCCAGCCACCCAGCACGGCCGCCAGGGTGGCCGCTGCAGTGGCCCCACGCCAGAAGCCAAGCCGGCCCCACCAGCCGCTGCTCGCCGGGGCCGTTGCGGCCGCACGCTGGCGCGCCAGCGCAGCCTGAACCTGATCGGCGTGCACGAGGTTGCGGATCCGTGTCCAGACGGCCGCATCGGGTGCCACGGGCGCTTGCAGCTCGGTCAGGCCGGCCACGCGGGCCTGCCAGGCCAGTGCGGCCGCACGGATCGCCGGGTGTTGCCGGGCCAGGGTTTCAAAACGCCGGCGGGCACCGCCACGCAAGGTGCCCAGGGCGTGGGCCGACGCGAGGCGGTCGATGAGTTCGGGGTGACGGAGCAGGTTCATGGGGTCGTCTCCCGTTCAGGCGAACTGCGCCATGCAGCCGCGCAGTTTCTCCAGCCCCCGCCGGATCCAGCTCTTGACCGTGCCCAGCGGCAGGCGCAACTGCTCGGCCAGCTCGCCGTGGCTGAGGTCGCGCAGGTAAGCCAGGGTGACCACCTCGCGTTGCTTGTGTTCGAGTTGCGACAGGCAGCGGTGCAGCGCCTGGGCCTGCTGGCTGGCGTGGTGGGTGTCGAGCGGGCCCGGGTCGTCGCTGCCCAGTTGATCGGCCAGGGTTTCGTCGAGCTCTTGCGTGACGTTGACGCGTTCGGCTTGCTGGCGCCGCAGCAGGTCGAGGCAGCGGCTGCGCACGATCAGCCCCATCCACGCCATGGGTGGGCTCAGGCTGGCGCGGTAGTCGGGCGCTGCCCGCCAGATGTAGAGGAAGCTGTCTTGCAACGCGTCCTCGGCCCACTCCACCTTGCCGAGCACGCGCATGGCCACACCGTACAACTTGGCGGACACCTCGTCGTACAGGGACTTGAGCGCGGCTTCGTCGCGCGTGGCTATGCGGTCCAGCAGTTCCATCAGCAGGTCGTCGTTGGCGTTCGGGCTCATGCCGCGATTGTCGGGCATCGACAAGGCGTGCTCGTGACGCCTGCACGCGGCGCCGTTGGAAAGGGTACGCACGCCCCGCGCGCACGGATGCGACACGGCCGCAAAAAAAATCGTGGCGGGTTTGAATCCAAAGGCGGGCCGCCTGCGTATAGCGGGTACCTGGGACGGGCGCTGTGCGTGCTGCCCAGTGTTGTTGAAACGTTTCAAGGAGTGAACCATGCGAGTTGCAACCGCCCTGGCCGCCGTGGCCGCGATGTCTTTGACCGCCTGTGCCAGCCAGATGGCCGCGGCCCCTACCTTCCAGCAGGATGCGCTGCCTGCCGCCGTGCAGGTGCCGGCTGGCCACAAGGTGTACATGGAAACCGTGGGGGTGGGCGAGATCACCTACGAATGCCGCGCCAAGAAAGACGCCGCCGGCCAGTTCGAGTGGGTGTTTGTGGGCCCCGATGCCAAGCTGCTGGACCGCGCCGGCAAGCAGGTGGGCAAGTACTACGGTCCGCCGGCCACCTGGGAGTCCAACGACGGCTCGAAAGTGACCGCCACCCAGCTGGCGGTCGCGCCTGCGGGTGCTGGCAACATCCCGCTGCAACTCGTGAAGGCCAACCCGGCCACCGGCAAGGGGGCGATGGAGGGCGTGGCCTACATCCAGCGCGTGGCCACCCAGGGTGGCGTGGCACCGACCAGCGCCTGTGGCGCCGGCAACGTGGGCGCCAAGCAGATCGTTAAGTACCAGGCCGACTACATCCTCTGGCGCGCCGCCTGAGCCTGACGGCCACCCGCCGGAGCCGGCCGGGTGCCGCGCCGGGTTGGGTGGCTCAGAGCCGGTCCAGCCGGCTCAGCGTGGCCTCGGCCTGTGCGCGCAGGCCGGCCAGCGTGTCCGGGGCCATCTTGTCGAGCTGGCGGTAGACCATGCCCAGTCGTGCGTTGCGGCCCAGCCGTTCGCGCTGGCGCTCAAAAAAGTCCCAGTACAGGGCATTGAAAGGGCAAGCCCGCTCGCCGGTCTTGCCCTTTTTGTCGTAGTGGCAACCGGCGCAGTGGTCGCCCATGCGGTCGAGGTAGGCGGCGCTGCTGACATAGGGTTTGGTGGCCAGACGGCCGCCGTCGGCGAACTGGCTCATGCCCAGGGTGTTAGGGGCTTCCACCCACTCAAAGGCGTCGATGTAGATGCCCAGGTACCAGCGGTGCACCTCGGCCGGGTCCAGCCCGGCCAGCAGGGCGAAATTGCCCACCACCATGAGGCGCTGGATGTGGTGGGCGTAGGCGTGCTCCAGCGACTGGCCAATGGCCTGGGCCAGGCAGGCCATGCGGGTCTGGCCGGTCCAGAACCAGTCGGGCAGGGGGCGCTGGTGCCCCAGGGCGTTGGCCTCGGTGTAGCCGGGCATGTGCGCCCAGTACACGCCGCGCACGTACTCGCGCCAGCCCAGGATCTGCCGGATGAAGCCTTCCACCGCGTGCAGCGGGGCAGCGCCGTCGCGCCAGGTCTGTTCGGCCCGCGCCACCACCTCCTGGGGGCGCAGCATTTTCACGTTGAGCGCGAACGACAGCAGCGAGTGGAACAGGTGCCAGTGGCGGTGGGTCAGGGCGTCCTGGTAGTCGCCGAAGTGGGGCAGGGCATGGGCGATGAAGTGGTCGAGCTGTTGCAGCGCTTCGTCGCGGTTGAGCGGCCAGCGGAAGGCGTCGGCCTGGGGGTTGCCCACGGTCTGCACGCCCGCGCCTTGGATGGTGCGCCAGAGGGCGCTGTGGTCGTGGCTGGGGCGGGTGTCGGCCGGCGCAGCGGGGGTGCCAGGCCAGGGGCGGCGGTTGTCGGCGTCGTAGTTCCACTGGCCGCCTTCGGGCTGGCCGTCGGCGGTCATCAGCACGCCGTGCAGGCGGCGCTGCTGGCGGTAGAAGGTTTCCATCAGCCACTGGCGCTTGCCCTGGAACTGGCGCTGCACCGCGTCGCGGGCGGTGTAGAAGTGGTCGGTGTCCACCACCTCCACCGGTACCGCGGCGGTGGCGGCCCATACGGCCAGGGCTTGGTCCAGCCGGTGTTCGTCGGGCGCCTGGTACTCCACGGCGCGCGCGCCGTAGTGGGCCAGCAGGGCGCTCAGGTTGGCAGGGATGGACTGGCGGTTGCTCGGGTCGTCGATGGCCACGTACCGCACCCGGTGGCCGGCGGCCTTCAGTTGGCGCGCGAAGTCGCGCATGGCCGCGAAAATGCCCAGCACCTTCTGGGCGTGGTGGACCACGTAGTCGGTCTCGGCACGCACCTCCATCAGCAGGTAGACCACGTCGGGCCGTACCTCGCGGAACCAGGGGTGCAGCGGGTTGAGCTGGTCGCCCAGGACCAGTCGCAGGGTGGGGCCGGCGGTGCTCATGGCAGGGTGCCCCAAAGGCGCCGGTAATGGCCGTCGGGGTCGTGCTCCAGGGTTTGTTTGGTGGGGTTGAAGCGCCGGCCCCCGCGTGGGTCGGTGCCGCGCCCGGCAATGTAGAGCCAGTTGCCGTGGTTGCTGAATACGTCGTGGTCGATGAGCTGGGCCTCGAACCAGGCAGCGCCGGCCCGCCAGTCGCCCTGCAGGTCGTGAATGAGGTAGCTGGCGACGATCTGCCGCATCCGGTTGCTGAGCCAGCCGGTAGCGGCCAGTTCGCGCATGCCGGCGTCCACCAGCGGCTCGCCGGTGTGGCCGGTGCACCAGCGCTGGAACACGGCGTCGTTGTGCGGAGGCGGGGGCGTGCGGCCCAGGCCGCGGGCGCGGTACAGCGTGCGCCCGTGCTTGAGGTGCAGCAGGCGGAAGTGGTCGCGCCACAGCAGTTCGAACCAGAGCCAGTAGGTGCCGTCGTTGGCGCCGTGTGCGGCCTCGAACTGGCGGATGGCGGCCATGGCCTGCCGGGGTGAGACGGCACCGGTCGCGAGCCACGGCGACAGCTTGCTAGACGCGTCGAACCCGTGCACGCGGTTGCGGGTGGCGTTGTAGCTGTGGGGCAGTTGCCGGGCGCAGTATTGGACCAGGCGCGCCTGGGCGCCAGCTTCGCCCGCCGGGGCGCTTGGGCTGTGGCTGGGGAAGCTGGCGCGCGGGTCGGCCACGGGGTTGGCGCCGGTCCACCAGCGTGAGGTGGCTGGCAGTTCCGGCCAGAGCGGTGGGGGTGGCGGCCAGTGGGTGGGCCTGGGCTGCGGTGCCGGGGCAGTGGGAAGGCCCGAACGCTCCACCGCTTGCCGGAACTGGGTGAAGGTGTCGGGCACCTGCGACGGGGTGAAGGGCAGGTCGGCCAGGTCCAGCAGGGTGCCTTGCCACACGGTGTGCACCGCCAGGCCGTGGCGGCGCAGGTCGGCCACGACGTCCTGCTCCTCGGGGGCCGGCAGGTCTTCGCACCAGAGGTCGATGGTCGGTTCGGTGCTGCCGTTGGGGGGCGCAGCGCGCGCGGCGGCAGCCTGCAGGTGCTGCACCAGTTCGGTCAGGGCCTGGGCGGGAGGGCCGCTCAGGGTCAGCAGGCGGTGTCCCACGGTCTGGAGTTGGGCATCGAGCGCGTCCACCGTGGCCTGCCACCAGGCGCGGCGGTGTGGCCCCATGCGATCAAAGCCCCAGGGCGAAGGGCCCGCCTGGGTGCTGTCGTACACGAACACCGGCAGCCACCAGCCGCCGCGCTGGCGGGCCTGGGCCAGCGACCGGTGCAAGGCGGGGTGGTCGCCCAGGCGCAGGTCCTGCCGGAACCAGTGGATGACGCCACCCGACGTGCCTGGGCTGACAGGGGAGACAGTCTCGCTGGCGTTCATGGGCGGCGTGGGGTGCCAGCACTGCGGCAACGGTCGGAGCAGTACTTGACCTGCTCCCAGTCGCGGGCCCACTTGCGCCGCCAGGTGAAAGGCAGGCCACAGGCCGCGCAGATTTTGCTCGGCAGGTCGGATTTCTTGCGCGTTTTCATGGGTGTGTGCGGTGGTGGGGTCAAAAGTCCAGGCTGAGCTGGCCGGGAGCGGCGCTGTGCCGCCCGCGCGGGGCAGGGCGTGGCGCGGGTCGCTCTTCGCCTTGCGCGTTGCGCCCGCCGCCGGGCATGCCACGGCGCGAACCGTGCTTGCCCACCACGGCGGCTTGGGCCGCTTTCACCTCGGGCTGGCGGCGCAGCGCATGGACGCGGTCCTTGGCCTGCCGCAGGGCAGCTTCCAGCTCCACCGGTGGCACCGGGATGTCCACGCCCACCCGCACGCCGCAGCGCGACTGCACGTCGGCCGGCATGCGCCAGGGCTCGAACAGCCAGCTGTCGGGTACGCGGCGCAGCGCCGGCAGCCAGCGCCGCACGAAGTGACCGTGCGGGTCGTGGTCCAGCGCCTGCTTGACCGGGTTGTACACCCGGGTGGCGTTGATGCCCGTGGTGCCCGACTGCATCTGCACCTGCGGCCAGTGGATGCCAGGTTCGTAGTCCAGGAACTCGCGCGCTAGCCAGTGGCCCACCTCGCGCCAGTGCAGCCACAGCGGGTAGGCCGCCACCGACACCAGCATGGCCCGCATGCGGAAGTTGAGCCAGCCGGTGGCGCGCAGCATGGCCACGCAGGCGTCCACCATGGGCCAGCCGGTGCGGCCCTGGGTCAGCGCGTCGAAGTGGGCGGGGTTCCAGTCGGCCTCGCGCAGGCCGTCGTAGCCGCGGTGTAGGTTGCGCCACTCCAGTTCGGGTTCGCTTTCGAGTTTCTGGATGAAGTGGCAGTGCCAATACAGCCGGCTGTGGAAGGCCTGCAGGCCTTGTTTCTGGCGGCTGGCTTCGGGCGGCAGGGCGCGGCGCGTGGCGCGGGTGGCCTGCACCACCTCGCGCAGGCCCAGGCTGCCGTAGGCCAGGTGGGCCGACAGGCGCGAGCACGCATCGGGCGCGCTCAGGGGCGAGGAAATGCCGCCCCGGTAGCGGGCGCTGCGGTCGCTCAGGAAATCGTCCAGCACCGCCAGGCCCCGGGCGCGGCCGCCGCGCTGGCGCTGGGGCGGTTCCCAGGGGGGCAAACCCAGGGCTGGGGCGCTGGGCAGGGCGGTGGCGGACCAGGGGTGAGGGTGCAGGCTCGACGGACCGCCCGGTATCTGGCTGGGGAGACATTCGCCCGTGTGGGGAAAGCCAGCCGTCAAGGGCTGCGCCGGCTCGCCGCCCGTGTCCACCGGCACGAGGCGTTCGGGCGCGGCCAACTGCGGCTGGGCCATCAAGGCCTCCCAGCGGGGCTGCCACAGCCGGCGGTCGCGCA
>JAUWAE010000208.1 GCA_030602185.1 Comamonadaceae bacterium | reverse complement strand
TGGGGCAGCACCACCTTGCGGATCTTGTTGCCGCTCAGCGTGGTGTGGGTCAGCTGGGTGCGGATTTCCTTGTCGCGGATCTTCACCACGTACTCGTCGCCGGCGTAGGCCTGCTGCATGGCAGGCCACTGCTGCAGCAGCTTGCGGGCGGCGGGGTCCTGGTCGAACTCGCGCTGCTGGGCCAGGTCGATCACCGCTTCGGCGGCCTTGGGCCGGCCCGATTTGCCGATCTTCAGCATTTCGGCCGTTGCGTAGAGCTGCTGGATCTCGCGCGCCAGCTTGGCCTGTTGCAGCGCCTTCTTCTTGTAGCCGCGCACGGTGTCGGCAATCTCGGCCAGGTAGCGGGTGCGCGCCGGCGGCACGATGGGGGTCTGGTTGCTGCTGTGGCGCACGTTCACCCAGGGCAGGCGGCCTTCGGCCAGTGGCAGGCCCAGGTCGCCCAGTCGGGCCTTCAGGGCCTGGTACAGGGCGGTCACGCCGTCGTCGTTGAAGCGCGCGGCCATGGTGCCGAACACCGGCATCTGCTCGGTGGGGGTGGTCCAGGCCTCCTTGTTGCGCTGCACCTGCTTGCTCACGTCGCGCAACGCGTCCAGCGCGCCCTTGCGGTCGAACTTGTTGATAGCCACGAACTCGGCAAAGTCCAGCATGTCGATCTTCTCGAGCTGGCTGGCGGCACCGAATTCGGGCGTCATCACGTACATCGGCACGTCCACGTGCGGCACGATGGCGGCATCGCCCTGGCCAATGCCCGAGGTCTCGACGATCACCAGGTCAAACCCGGCTACCTTGCAGGCCGCCACCACGTCGGGCAGGGCGGCAGAGATTTCGCTGCCAAAGTCGCGCGTGGCCAAAGACCGCATGTACACGCGCGAGCCCTGCTGCCACGGGCTGATGGCGTTCATGCGGATGCGGTCGCCCAGCAGCGCGCCACCGCTCTTGCGGCGCGACGGGTCGATGCTGATGACCGCGATGCGCAGGCGGTCGTCCTGGTCCAGCCGGAAGCGGCGGATCAGCTCGTCGGTCAGCGACGACTTGCCCGCACCGCCCGTGCCGGTGATGCCCAGTACCGGCACCTTCAGGCCCTGGGCGGCGCTGCGCAGGTTGTCCACCAGGCCGGCGTCGGCGGTGCCGTTCTCCAGCACGGTGATGAGCTGCGCCAGTGCCCGCCAGGCGGCGTCGCTGTGGCCCTGGATGGCGTCGATGGCCTGGGGCGCGTACGGCGTCAGGTCCTTGTCGCAGCGCATCACCATCTCGCCGATCATGCCCTGCAGGCCCATGCGCTGGCCGTCTTCCGGGCTGTAGATGCGGCCCACGCCGTACTCTTGCAGCTCGCGGATTTCGCTGGGCACGATGACGCCGCCGCCGCCGCCAAACACCTGCACGTGCTCGCCGCCGCGCTGGCGCAGCAGGTCCACCATGTACTTGAAGTACTCCACGTGCCCGCCCTGGTAGGAGCTGATGGCGATGCCCTGCGCGTCTTCCTGCAGCGCGGCCGTCACCACCTCGTCCACCGAGCGGTTGTGACCCAGGTGGATCACCTCCGCGCCCATGCTCTGCAGGATGCGCCGCATGATGTTGATGGCCGCGTCGTGCCCGTCGAACAGGCTGGCGGCGGTCACGAAGCGGACCTTGTGGGTGGGACGGTAGTCGGCCAGGGCTTTGAATTCGGCGGACAGGTCGGTCATGTCGCGGGTCTCCGGGGCTGTTGTGGCAGGGCGTCAGCCGCCATTCTGGGGTGGTCGGCTGACTTTACGTTTACGTAAACGTCAATCTTAAACGTTTTCCCATGAAAAAGGGGCGCCGCAGCGCCCCTGGGGTTACCCGCAGCGGTGTCAGCCGCCGGGGCTGCCGTACATCTTCTGCGGCAGCCAGGTGATGATGTCCGGGAACGCGAGGCACAGCGCCACCATCAGCAACTGCAGCACCACGAACGGGATCACACCGATGTAGATGTCCTTGATCGTCACGCCCTTGGGCACCGCCCCCTTGAGGTAGAACAGCGAGAAGCCGACCGGTGGCGTGAGGAAGGAGGTCTGCAGCGTGAGCGCGATCAGGATCAGGAACCAGGTCAGGTCCAGGCCGGTGGCCTTGATGACCGGCGCCAGCAGCGGCAGCACGATCAGCACGATCTCGAACCAGTCGAGGAAGAAGCCGGCAATGAACACCACCAGCAGCACCACCAGCACCAGCCCCATGGGCGACAGGCCCAGATTCTTGAAGAATTCGCTGATCAGCTCGTCGCCGCCGATCAGGCGCAGCACGTAGGCAAACACCGTGGCGCCAATGAAGATGGCGAAGATGAAGCAGGTGGTCAGCGTGGTTTCGATGCCCACCTGGCGCAGCACGCTCCAGCTCAGCCGCTTGTTGGCCGCCGCCAGCAGAATGGCGCCGAACGCGCCCAGGCCCGAGGCCTCGGTGGGCGTGGCAATGCCGAAGAAGATCGAACCCAGCACCAGCAGGATCAGGCCCATGGTCGGCAGGGTGGACAGGAAGGCCATGCCCAACTGCTTGAGCGTCAGCTTCTCGGCGTCGGCCGCACGGGCCGGCACCAGGTCGGGCCGCACAATGCCCAGCACCACCAGGAACACCATGTACAGCAGGCCCAGGCCCACGCCCGGGATGAGCGCGCCCATGAACAGGTCGCCCACCGAGGTGGCCACCTGGTCGGCCATCAGCACCAGCATGATCGACGGCGGGATCAGGATGCCCAGCGTGCCCGACGCCGCCACCACCCCCGAAGCCAGCCGCTTGGAGTAGTTGTTCTGCAGCATCACCGGCATGGACAGCACCGCCAGCAGCACCACCGAGGCACCCACGATGCCGGTGGACGCCGCCAGCAAAATGCCGATGACGATCACCGTGAGCCCCAGCCCGCCCTTGATGCCGCCAAACACCTTGACGAAGTTCTTCATCATGATGTCTGCCACACCCGAGCGGTCCAACATCAGACCCATGTACACGAACATGGGCAGCGATACCAGTACCCAGTTGGACATGATGGCGTCAAACCGGTCGACCACCCCTGAAAACTTCATCCAGTTGGTCATCAGGAAGGTATCCAGGCCCGCGTACTGGCCCAGGTAAATGCCGCCGGCCGCAAACAGCAGCGACAAGCCGCCCAGCAGCCATGCCACCGGGTAGCCAGTGAACAGCGCCGCGATGAAGATCACCATCAGCGCAATGGATAAGTATTCGTAAAAAGGCATCTCGCCCGGCTCCTGAATCTGGTTGTGCGTAGTGGGAGAAGGGAAGATTTAACGGTCGCCAAACAGGGCGGCCCATACCCGGCTCAGCCGGCCTATGCCTGCCAGCGCCAGCAGCACAAAGGCCGTGATGATGAAAGACTTGATAAACCAGCGGTGTGGCAGACCGCCAGGTGCGGCCGACACCTCGTTCAAGCTCCACGAAGTGGCGACGAAAGGAATGGCGTACCAGATCACGATCAGCGTGAACGGCAGGAACAGCAACACCGTGCCCAGGAGCTCGATCCACAGCCGTGTACGTGGCTGGAAACGTTCGGCGAATACGTCGATGCGCACGTTGCGCTCACGGATTTCGGTGAACGAAAGCCCGAGCATGAAGCCGATGGCGTAGATGTGCCATTGCAGTTCTTCCATCATGATGGACCCCTGCCCAAAGGCATAGCGGGCCACCACCTGCACCAGGATGACCAGCACCAGCAACGTCCACAGCACCGACGCAAGTTCACCCACCCAGCCGATGCCCCGGTCTATGGCGCGGGACAAAGCGGTGGTGGGCAAGGCAATGCCCGATGCCCCTGTGTTCGAAGGGTTATCGGCGCTGACGGCGGTGGACATGCTGGTGCTCTCCTTTTCAGTGACGGATTTTCAACGGTTTCAGTTCTTGAAGTCGCGCGGCAGGTAGCCCAGGTCGTGCCACTTGCTGTTTTTCTTCATGAAGGCCGCCATGCTGTCGTAGGTCTTCTTGAACATCGGGTCCTTGGCAGACTCCTCGGCCAGCACTTCCTTCGAAGCCTTGCCGAACGCGTCGAGCATGGCCTTGTTGAACTGGTGCAGCTTCACGCCTTCCTTCTCGAACTTCTCCAGCGCGGCGGCCTGGGTGGCTTCGGCCTTGGCCAGCGCAATCGCCACACCGGCGGTGCAGGTGGTCTCGATCTGGGCCTGGGTCTGCGGCTTGAGCTTG
>JAUWAE010000261.1 GCA_030602185.1 Comamonadaceae bacterium | reverse complement strand
CGGTGTGCTGGGTGCCATGGAGACCGGCTACCAGCGCGGGCGGATTCAGGACGAATCCATGCACTACGAGATGCTCAAGCACACGGGCGAGTACCCCATCATCGGCGTCAACACCTTCCGCAACCCGCACGGCGACCCGATTCCCGACACGCTGGAGCTGGCCCGCTCCACCGAAGAGGAAAAGCAGAGCCAGCTGCAGCGCCTGAACGACTTCCACACCCGCCATGCAGCCCAGGCCCCGGCCATGCTGCAGCGGCTGAAAGACGCCGTGATCGAGAACAAGAACGTCTTCGAGGTGCTGATGGACGCGGTGCGCGTGTGCTCGCTGGGCCAGATCACCGCAGCGCTGTTCGAGGTGGGCGGCCAGTACCGGCGCAACATGTGATTTCCGGCAACCTGCGCAGCATTACCGCCATGCTGGTGGCGGTGGGCTGCTTCTCGCTCATGGACACCGTGCTCAAGCTGCTGGCCGCGCACTACCCGGCGCTGCAGGTGGCGGCCTTGCGGGGCCTGGTGGCGCTGCCTCTGGTGATCCTGTTCGTCACGTGGCGGCGCGCCTGGGGGCGCATGTGGCAGCTGCGCTGGCCGCTGCACCTGCTGCGCGGCGTGCTGGCGGTGGGCATGATCGGCCTGTTCACCTACGGTGTGCGTGGCCTGCCGCTGGCCAACGCCTACACCCTGTTCTTCGTGGCGCCCCTGATGATCACCGTGCTGGCGGTGCCATTCCTGGGCGAACGCGTGCCACCGGCGCACTGGTGGGCCGTGGCCATCGGCCTGGTGGGGGTACTGGTGGCCTTGCGCCCCAGCCCAGACGCCTTCCTCGGCTGGGCGGGCCTGGCGGTGCTGGGCGCTGCGGCCTGCTACGCCGCGTCGGCCGTGGCCGGGCGGCTGCTGTGCCGCACCGACGCCCCGGAAAGCCTGGTGCTGTGGACCATGGTGCTGCTGTCGCTCTTGGCTGGCGCGCTGGCGGCGCCCGGCTGGGTGGACCTCCAGGCAGACCACCTGGGGCTGCTCGCGGCGCTGGGCCTCACGGGTTTTGCGGGCCAGCTGGCCATCACCGAGGCCTTCCGGCACGGGCAGGCGTCGGCCGTGGCCCCGTTCGAGTACACCGCGCTGGCCTGGGGCATCGGGCTGGACTACGCCCTGTGGGCCGTGCTGCCCGACGGCTACACCCTCTCAGGCGCGGCCATCATCATCGTGGCGGGGCTGTACCTGCTGCGCCACGAAAAGGTCCACCGGCAAGCCGAGGTGCACACGAGCACCGACCACCCCTGAAGCACCGCGCGCGGGGGTCAACCCACCGGCCAGACCACGCCGTTGTCGTTCAGGATGGCGTCGAGCGGCACGTCGTGCGGCTCGGGTTCCAGATCGGGCAGAAAACCGTTGGTGTAGCCCAGCCCCACCGTGCACGGGCGCGGCTGCAGGGCGCCCAGGGTGCGGTCGTAGAAACCACCGCCGTACCCCAGCCGGTAGCCGCCGGGGCCGTACCCCACACAGGGCACGAACAGCAGCGTGGGGTGGATGATCTCGGTGTCCTTCGGCTTGGGAATGCCGTAGGCGTCCTCCTCCATCGGGCAGCCGGGGTACCAGGTATGGAAGGTCAAGGTCTTGGTGACCTTGTTGATGACGGGCAGCCCGATCTTGCGGCGGCGGCTCGCACCCATGGCGTCGGCCTCCATGCCCGCCTCCTGCCAGCGGAACAGCGCCGGCAACGGATCGAACTCGCCCTTGATGGGCCAGTAGGCGCCGATGACCACATCGGGGCGGTCGACCAGCCAGACACGCATCACCCGTTGCAACGCCTCGTTGCGGGCCAGGCGGTCTTCCAGGTGCAGCCGCTCCTCGACCAGACGTTTTCGCCACTGGGCCTTCAATTCCCGCTGCCCTCCCTGGGCAGCAGGGGGTTTGTTGTCCATAATTCCCCTATGCGATTCAGATTTGCGCCTAAGCGACTGTACCCCGTCCTCATCGCCATCTTACTGCCTGCGGCGGCCCTGCTCGCGCCTGCGGCAGCGATGGCGCAGGGCACGCCCGACGCCGAGCGGGCCCTCATGGACATGCGACAGGCTTTCCAGGCCGGCAACACCGAACGGTTGACGGCCTTGCTGCCCCGCGTGCAGGGCCACCCGCTGGAGCCACTGGCCGCGTACTGGGCCTTGCGTGCCCGCCTGCCCCAGGCCAGCACCGAAGAGATCCGCGCCTTCCTGCAACGCTACGCCGGCACCTACCACGAGGACCGGCTGCGCAACGACTGGCTGCTGCAGCTCGGCAAGAACCGCGACTGGACCACGTTCAACCAGGAGCTGCCCCAGTTCCGCATGAACGACGACCGCGAGGTCAAGTGCTACGCGTTGCTGGCGCAGCGCGAACGCCCCCTGGCGGTGGTGGCCGACGAAGCCCGCGCGCTGTGGCACGCCCAGCGCCGCGCCGACGACGGCTGCGCCGCGCTGGCCGAGCGGCTCCTCAACGCCGGCGCCCTGGGCCCCGAGGCCGCCTGGCAACGCGCCCGCTGGGCCATGGAGAGCAACCAGCCGGCCGTGGCCACCCAGGCGGTCGGGATGCTCAACCCGGCGTGGGTGCCGCTGGTCAACACCGTCCACACCGACCCGGCCCGTTACCTGGACGAGAAGGTGACCGCCATCCGCACCCGCACTAAGGAGCTGGTGACGCTGGCATTGATCCGGCTGGCCGTGCGCGACCCCGACGCCGCAGCGACCGAAGCGTCGCGGCTGCGCTGGAAAACCCAGCTCACCGACGAAGAACTGGCCTGGGTGTGGGGCGTGATCGGCAAGCGCGCGGCGCTGCGACTGTCGCCCGACGCGGTAGGCCACTTCGCCAAGGCCGACGACCGCTACCTGAACGACGAC
>JAUWAE010000098.1 GCA_030602185.1 Comamonadaceae bacterium | reverse complement strand
CGGATAAAAAAGGGAAGCCTGGGCTTCCCTTCGGAATCTGGAGCGGGAAACGAGGTTCGAACTCGCGACCTCAACCTTGGCAAGGTTGCGCTCTACCAGCTGAGCTATTCCCGCACACTTCAGATTTGCTTCGTTTCCGTCGCATCGTCTGAAGCCATTATTCTACACAGATTTTCGACCTTTCGTCAAAGCCTGCGCATTTTTTTGTTCAGTGCTTGACCGCCGGATTGGTGTCCGCCGAAGCCGTGGGCGCGGTGGGCGCAGGCGTCTCGTCGGCCATGGGGCTGGGGTAGCGTTCCAGCGCAATTTCCAGCACGCGGTCGATCCACTTCACCGGCACGATCTCCAGCCCTTCCTTGACGTTGTCGGGAATCTCGGCCAGGTCCTTGACGTTTTCTTCCGGGATGATCACGGTCTTGATGCCGCCGCGCAGCGCCGCGAGCAGCTTCTCCTTCAGGCCACCGATCGCCGTCACCTCGCCGCGCAGGGTGATTTCCCCCGTCATGGCCACGTCGGCCCGCACCGGAATGCCCGTGAGCGCCGAGACCATGGTGGTGGTCATGGCAATGCCCGCGCTCGGCCCGTCTTTGGGCGTGGCGCCGTCGGGCACGTGGATGTGGATGTCCTTCTTCTCGAAGGCCTCGTCGGCAATGCCCAGGGCATGGGCGCGGCTGCGCACCACCGTGCGCGCGGCCTCGACCGACTCTTTCATCACATCGCCCAACGAGCCGGTACGGATGACGTTGCCCTTGCCCGGCATCAAGGCGGACTCGATCGTCAGCAGGTCGCCGCCCACCTCGGTCCAGGCCAGGCCCACCACCTGACCGACCTGGTTCTGCGCTTCGGCACGGCCGTAGGTGAACTTGCGCACCCCCAGGAATTCGCTCAGGTTCTCGGCGTTGACCACCACGGTGGGCGTGTACTTCTTGAGCAGCAGGCCCTTGACCACCTTGCGGCAGATCTTGGAGAGCTCGCGCTCCAGCGAACGCACGCCGGCTTCGCGGGTGTAGTAACGCACCACGTCGCGTACCGCGTCCTCGGTGACCTGCAGCTCCCCTTCCTTGATGCCGTTGTTGGTGAGCTGCTTGGGCAACAGGTACTTGAGCGCGATGTTGGTCTTCTCGTCCTCGGTGTAACCCGACAGGCGGATCACTTCCATCCGGTCCAGCAGCGCCGGGGGGATGTTCATCGAGTTGGACGTGGCCACGAACATCACATCGCTCAGGTCGAAATCGACCTCCACGTAGTGGTCGGCAAACGTGTGGTTCTGCTCCGGGTCCAGCACCTCCAGCAACGCCGACGACGGATCGCCACGGAAATCCATGCCCAGCTTGTCGATCTCGTCGAGCAGGAACAGCGGGTTCTTGGTGCCGACCTTGTTCAGGCTCTGCAGCACCTTGCCCGGCATGGCACCGATGTAGGTGCGGCGGTGGCCGCGGATCTCGGCCTCGTCGCGCATGCCGCCCAGGGCCATGCGCACGTACTTGCGGCCGGTGGCTTTGGCCACCGACTGCCCCAGCGAGGTCTTGCCCACGCCCGGGGGCCCCACCAGGCACAGGATGGGGGCCTTGACCTTGTCCACCCGCTGCTGCACCGCGAGGTATTCAAGAATGCGGTCCTTGACCTTTTCCAGCCCGTAGTGGTCTTCGTTGAGCACGTCTTCGGCAAAGGCCAGATCGTGCTTGATCTTGGTTTTCTTGCTCCAGGGCAGGCCGACCAGCACGTCGATGTAGTTGCGCACCACGGTGGCTTCGGCCGACATGGGCGACATCAGCTTGAGCTTCTTGAGTTCGCCTTCGGCCTTCTTGCGGGCTTCGGCCGGCATCTTGGCGAGCTTGATCTTCTTCTCGATCTCTTCGATGTCGGCGCCCTCTTCGCCTTCGCCGAGCTCCTTCTGGATCGCCTTGACCTGCTCGTTGAGGTAGAAGTCGCGCTGGTTCTTCTCCATCTGCCGCTTGACGCGGCCACGGATGCGCTTGTCCACGTTGAGGATCTCGACCTCGCGTTCGAGCTGTGCAAACAGGTTTTCCAGCCGGTGGACGATCACGTCGAGATCGAGCACGCTCTGCTTGGCTTCGAGCTTGAGCGGCAGGTGCGCAGCGATGGTGTCGGCCAGTCGGCCGGCGTCGTCGATGCTGGCGATGGACGTCAGGATCTCGGACGGAATCTTCTTGTTGAGCTTGACGTACTGGTCGAACTGCTGCATCACGGCGCGGCGCAAGGCCTCGACCTCGGTCGCGTCCGCACCGGCGGACTCCTCGGCCGGGTTCACCGGCGCCACTTTCGCATGGAAGTGGGTCTCGCCGTCGTCAATGCCCAGCACCTTGGCGCGCTGCACGCCTTCGACCAGCACCTTCACCGTGCCGTCGGGCAGCTTGAGCATCTGCAGGATGCTGGCTACGCAGCCCATGTCGAACATGTCTTCGGGGGCGGGCTCGTCCTTGGCCGCGGTCTTTTGCGCCACCAGCATGATGCGGCGCTCGTTTTCCATCGCGGCCTCGAGGGCCTTGATGCTCTTGGGGCGGCCCACGAACAGCGGGATCACCATGTGGGGAAACACCACCACGTCGCGCAGCGGCAGCAGCGGCAGCGTCACGGGTTGGCTGGGAAGGAGAGTGTGTCCTGACATCGTCTTACCTCAATGTTGGTGTGGCAAGTGGGGGCACATTCGGCCACTTCAACCCGCTCGCCAGCAGGGACCAGGGGCCCGCGGCCCCCGTCCCGCTCGGGTCAGGCCTGTTTCGCGGCTTCGCGGTACACCAGCAGGGGGGCCTTGCCCTCCTCGATGGTGGACTCGTCAACCACCACCTTTTCGACGTTGCCGATGCTGGGCAGTTCAAACATCGTGTCCATCAGGGCCTGCTCCAGGATGGAACGCAGGCCGCGCGCGCCGGTTTTGCGCTTGATGGCCTTGCGGGCGATGGACTTGAGCGCGGCCGGCCGCACCTCGAGTTCCACCCCTTCCATGTGCAGCAACTGCGCGAACTGCTTGACCACCGCGTTCTTGGGTTCGGTCAGGATGTCGACCAGCGCGTCTTCGCCCAGCTCGGCCAGGGCCGTGACCACCGGCAGCCGCCCCACCAGCTCGGGGATGAGGCCGAAGCGCACCAGATCGTCGGGCTCCACCTCGGCAAACACCTCGGTCAGGCTGCGCTCCTTCTTGCTCTTGACGTTGGCGCCGAATCCGATGCCGGCCGCTTCGGTGCGCTGCTCGACGATCTTTTCCAGCCCCGCGAACGCCCCGCCACAGATGAACAGGATGTTGGAAGTGTCGACCTGCAGCATGTCCTGGTTGGGGTGCTTGCGCCCGCCCTGCGGCGGCACCGAGGCAAGCGTGCCCTCGATCAGCTTGAGCAGGGCTTGCTGCACGCCTTCGCCCGACACGTCGCGGGTGATGGACGGGTTTTCCGACTTGCGGGTGATCTTGTCGATCTCGTCGATGTAGACGATGCCCTGCTGCGCCTTGTTGACGTCGTAGTCACAGGTTTGAAGCAGCTTGGCGATGATGTTTTCCACGTCCTCGCCCACGTAGCCCGCTTCGGTGAGCGTGGTGGCGTCGGCCATGACGAAGGGCACGTTGAGCATGCGCGCCAGCGTGGAGGCCAGCAGCGTCTTGCCCGAGCCGGTGGGCCCGATCAGCAGGATGTTGCTCTTGGCCAGCTCGACGTCGTCCTGCTTGGCCGTGTCCTTGTGGCGCAGGCGTTTGTAGTGGTTGTACACCGCCACCGACAGCGCTTTCTTGGCCTCCTCCTGCCCGATCACGTAGTTGTCGAGGTGTTGCTTGATGTCCAGCGGCGCGGGCAGGGCGTCGCCCTGCCCCTTGGAGCCCACGGTGGTGGGCGGCAGTTCGTCGCGGATGATGTCGTTGCACAGCTCGATGCACTCTTCACAGATGAACACCGAGGGGCCGGCGATCAGCTTCTTGACCTCGTGCTGGCTCTTGCCGCAAAAGGAGCAGTAAAGGGTTTTTTCGCTGTTGGCGCCTTTTTTATCGGCCATGAGGGGGTTGCCTTGCTGCTGTCTCGGGAAAGGGGTGTGCGCTCAATGATACGGGAGGGCGGCGGCCAGGTCGACTCAGGCGCCGCGCTTGTCGATCACCTTGTCGATCAGGCCGTATTCGGCGGCTTCGGCCGCGGCCATGAAGTAGTCGCGCTCGGTGTCGCGCTCGATCTTCTCCAGCGGCTGGCCGGTGCGCTCGCTCAGGATGCGGTTGAGGTCGGCACGCAGGCGCAGGATCTCGCGGGCGTGGATCTCGATGTCGGTGGCCTGGCCCTGGGCGCCGCCCAGCGGCTGGTGGATCATGACGCGCGAGTTGGGCAGCGCAAAGCGCTTGCCTTTGGCACCGGCAGCCAGCAGGAACGCGCCCATGCTGGCGGCCATGCCCATGCACAGGGTGGACACGTCGGGCTTGATGAAGTTCATGGTGTCGAAGATCGACATGCCAGCGCTCACCGATCCGCCGGGCGAGTTGATGTAGAAGTGGATGTCCTTGTCCGGGTTTTCGCTTTCCAGGAACAGCATCTGCGCCACCACCAGGTTGGCCGACTGGTCGTTGACCGGCCCGACCAGGAACACGACGCGCTCCTTGAGCAGGCGGGAGTAAATGTCGTAAGCGCGTTCGCCGCGGCCCGACTGTTCGATCACCATGGGGACCATGCCCAGGTTCTGTGCATCCAATGCGCTCATTGTGTGGGGTGCTCCAAGTTGCTCAACAACGCTACTGTAACCAAAGCCGGGCAGGGACAAAAAAGGGCGGAAGAATCCGCCCCTTCGCTGGCGCGGGCTTGGCCCGCACGGTGCCCGAACGGCCGATCAGGCCTGGCCCATCAGCTCCTCGAAGCCAACGGTCTTGTCGGTCACCTTGGCCTGGCCCAGCACGAACTCGGTCACGTTGTTTTCGATCACGATCGCCTCGACTTCGGCCAGGCGACGGTTGTCGCTCTTGTACCAGCGCACCACGTCGGCCGGGCTCTCGTAGGAAGCGGCGAGCTCGGTGATGTGGGCATCGATCTGCTCGGGCGTGGCGTGCAGCTTGTGGGTGTTGACCAGCTCGGCCACCACCAGGCCCAGGCGGACACGGCGCTCGGCTTGTTCCTGGAACAGCTCGGCCGGGATCGGGGCCTTGTCGGCGTCCTTGATGCCGCGCTGCTTGAGGTCGGCACGGGCACCTTCCACCAGGCGCTGCACTTCGGCTTCGACGCTCGCCTTGGGCAGGTCGAGTTCGGCCTTGGCGATCAGTGCGTCCATGGCCGCGGCCTTGTTGCGGGCCAGCACGCGGAACTTGACTTCGCGCTCCAGGTTTTTCTTGATGTCGGCGCGCAGCGCGTCCACCGTGCCCTCGGCAATGCCGAGGGACTTCACGAACGCTTCGTCCACTTCGGGGAGCTGCTGGGCTTCGACCTTGTTGAGGGTCACCAGGAAGTCGGCCTGCTTGCCGGCCACTTCCTTGCCGTGGTAGTCCTCGGGGAAATTGAGCGGGAAGGTCTTGGACTCGCCGACCTTCATGCCACGCACGGCGTCTTCGAACTCCTTGAGCATCTGGCCTTCGCCCACCAGGAACTGGAAGCCGGTGGCCTTGCCGCCTTCGAACGGCTCGCCGTCGATCTTGCCTTCGAAGTCGATGGTCACGCGGTCGCCGTCGGCGGCGGCCTCGTCAGCGCCGCGGGCGTTGAAGGTGCGGCGCTGCTTGCGCAGGATGTCGAGCGTGCGGTCAATGGCCGCATCGTCCACCTCGGCGGTGACTTTCTCGACCTCGGCACTGGTCAGGTCACCGATCTTGACTTCGGGGAACACTTCGAACACCGCCTCGAAAGCCACGGTGCCTTCGGCGGCGCCGTCTTTCTCGCTGATGCGGGGCTGACCGGCGATGCGCAGCTGGGCTTCGTTGGCGGCGGCGTTGAAGGCCTCACCCACCTTGTCGTTCATCACCTCGTACTGGACCGAGTAGCCATAGCGCTGGGCCACGACGCTCATCGGCACCTTGCCGGGGCGGAAGCCGTCCATCTTGACCTGGCGCTGCATGCGCTTGAGGCGGGCTTCGACTTCCTTCTGGATGGCGTCCACCGGCAGCTCGAGCGTGATCTTGCGCTCCAGCTTTTCCAGGGTTTCGACGTTCACTGCCATGGTTTTCTCCTGTAGGGAACACAGGGCAGCCGGCTGCTGCCACTGACATATTCGGTTCAAAGGTGTGGTGCGCGGGGGGGGACTCGAACCCCCACACCATTGCTGGCGTCAGGACCTAAACCTGGTGCGTCTACCAATTTCGCCACCCGCGCGGTATTTCGTGCCGGTGCACCGCCCAGGGGCGCGCGCCGGCAAACTGGCTATTGTAAGGCAGGCGCCGGCTCGCGCCGCACGCGGAACCAGGCGGCGTACATCGCGGGCAGCGCCAGCAGCGTCAACACCGTCGCCACGATCAGCCCACCCATGATGGCCACCGCCATCGGCCCCCAGAACACGCTGCGCGACAGCGGGATCATGGCCAGCACCGCCGCCGCAGCCGTCAGCACGATCGGCCGCAGACGGCGCACCGCGGCTTCGACGATGGCGTCCCACGCCGGCACGCCCTGGGCACGGTCCTGCTCGATCTGGTCGATCAGGATCACCGAGTTGCGCATGATCATGCCCATGAGTGCGATCACACCCAGCAACGCGACGAACCCGAACGGTCGGTTGAGCAGCAGCAGCGCCGCCGCCACCCCGGCCAGCCCCAGGGGGCCGGTGAGGAATACCAGCATGGCGCGGCTGAAGCTGTGCAGCTGCAGCATGAGCAGGGTGAAGATGATGAACAGCATCATGGGCACACCGGCCGCGATCGAGCCCTGGCCCTTGCTGCTTTCGGCCACCGTACCCGCCACTTCCACCCGGTAGCCGCCGGGGCCCTGGCGTGCCCATTCGGCTTCCAAAGCGCGGATGGCGGGCAACAACTCGTTGGTCACGGTAGCGCCCTGCAGACCGGCCACGATGTCGGCCTGCACGGTGATGGCGTATTCGCGGTTCTCGCGCCACATCACCCCGGGCTCCCAGGCGAATACCGGGCGGGCGATCTGGGTCAACGGGATCGGCTTGCCGCTGGCGGTGGGCAGGTAGGCGTTGGCCAGCTCCGAGACGGCATCCCGTTCGGCCAGGGGCTGGCGCAGCACGATGTCGATGAGTTTGTCGCCCTCGCGGTACTGGCCGACGGTAGCGCCGGTCACGGCGGTGCGGGCCGTCTGGGCGATGGACGCGCTGCTGACACCGAGCGCCCGCGCCTTGGCCTGGTCCACCTCGAGCCGCACCACCTTGATGGATTCGTGCCAGTTGTCGTTCACGCCGCGGGTGTTGGGGCTGTCACGCATGGCCTGTTTGACCTGGTCGGCACGCTGGCGCAGCATGGCCGGGTCCGGGCCAAAGACGCGGAACTGCACCGGGTAGGCCACCGGCGGGCCATTGGCCAGCAATTTGACACGGGCCCGTACCTCGGGAAACTCCCGCGCCAGCAGGGCGGGCAGTTCGCGCATCAGGCCATCGCGGGCGCGCAGATCGCTGGTCATGAGCAATAACTGCGACACGTTGCTCTGGGGAAAGATCTGGTCCAGCGGCAAATTGAAGCGCGGCAGCCCGGAGCCCACCCAGGACGTCACATGCTCCACCCCCGGGGCCTGGGCCAGCCGGGCCTCCAGGCGGCGGACCACCTCTTCGTTGGCGGCGATGGCGCTGCCCTCGGGCAGCCACACGTCCACGAGGATTTCCGGCCGGTTGGAGTCCGGAAAGAACTGCTGCTGCACGAACTTCATGCCCACAATGCCCAGGGCAAACGTGAACACCGTGGCCGCGATGGTGAGCCAGCGGTGCGCCACGCACCAGTTCACCACACCACGGAAGCGGGTGTAGAAGGGGCCGTCGAACACCTCGGCCACCGGGCCGGTATGCGGCTTGACCTTGAGCAGCTTCACGCCCAGGTAGGGCACGAAATACACCGCCACCACCCACGACAGCACCAGCGCGGTGGCCGTGACGGCAAAGATGGCAAAGGTGTACTCACCCACGGTGGACTTGGCAAAACCAATGGGCAGGAAACCCGCCGCCGTGATGAGCGTGCCGGTCAGCATGGGCATGGCCGTCACCTCCCAGGTGAAGGTGGCGGCGCGGAACATGGTGTGCCCCTCTTCCAGCTTGCGCACCATCATTTCCACCGCGATGATGGCGTCGTCCACCAGCAGGCCCAACGCGATGATGAGCGAACCCAGCGAGATTTTGTGCAGGCCGATGCCCCAGTACTGCATGACCAGGAAGGTCATGGCCAGCACCAGCGGGATGGTGATGAGCACCACCAGGCCAGGGCGGGTGTCGAGCGTGTAGCGGCGCCAGCCCTGCCCCTGCGGGTTTCGGTGCAAGCCCAGGCTGAGAAAACTCACCAGCAACACCACCACCACCGCTTCGATCAGCACCTTCACGAATTCGTTGACCGAGCGCGACACGGTGGCCGGCTGATCCTGCACCTGGGCCAGCTGCATGCCGGCAGGCAGCGTGCGCTCCAGTTCGGCAAGCTTGACGTTGAGCGCCTTGCCCAGGCGGATGATGTCGCCGCCCTTGGCCATGGACACACCCAGCGCGATGCCCTCCTGCCCGCGGTGGCGCACCCGCACCTGCGGCGGGTCGGCGTAATCGCGGCGGATGTCCGCCACGTCCCCGAGACGCAGCTGCGTGCCATTGGCGGCCCGGATAGGCATGGCGCGCAGCTCTTCCACCGACTGAAAGGCCCCCGCCACCCGCACCAGGATCGCGTCTTGCGGCGTTTGGACCGCGCCGGCGGGCGCCACCGCGTTTTGCTGCCCCAGCTGCTCCAGCACCTGGTTCATGTCCAGCCCCAGCGTGGCCAGCCGGCGGCGCGACACCTCGATGTAGAGCTTTTCGTCCTGCACACCGAAGAGCTCGACCTTGGCCACATCGGGCACGTTCAACAGTTCGTGGCGGATGCGGTCGGCTTCTGCCTTGA
>JAUWAE010000088.1 GCA_030602185.1 Comamonadaceae bacterium | reverse complement strand
GGGTTTCGAGGCCTTGGCGGCTTTGGCAGGCGCCTTGGCCGGCGCTTTGCGGGCCGGCGTCTTGGCGGGAGCTGCCTTGGCCACAGCTTTCTTGGCCGCCGGCTTCTTGGCTTCCACCCCCACCTTCACCACCTTCACCGGCGCGGCGCGGGTGGATTTGGCAGCCGGCTTGGCGGCACGGGTCGCGCCAGCGGCGCCGGTTGCGGCTTTGCGCGCCGGGGCTTTCTTGGCGGGAGCCGATGAAGCCGGTGCAGCGGCAGCCGCCGCCTGGGCTTTGCGCACCCGCTTGGCGGGCACCGCCGGCACCTCCGCGGCCGCCTGCTTGGCGGCGCGGGTCTTGCGGGCAGGCTTGTCCACACCTTCGCTGGGCTGCGCCACCTTGGCCTTGGCGGCATGCTTGATGCGCACGGGCTTCTCGCCCCAGATGTCTTCCAGCCGGTAGTACTGGCGGATCGAGGGCTGCATCACGTGCACCACGGCCGGGCCGCAGTCCACGATGATCCATTCGCCGTTGTCTTCGCCTTCGGTGCGCGGCTTATCGAAGCCGGCTTCGCGCACTGCATCGCGCACGCTGGCGGCCAGGGCTTTGGTCTGGCGGTTGGACGTGCCGCTGGCCACGATGACGCGTTCGAACAGCGGGGACAGGGTTTCGGTGTTGAACACCTGAATGTCCTGCGCCTTGACGTCTTCCAGGCCATCGACGATGGCGCGCTGGAGTTTCTGGATGTTCTTTTTGGCGGCGGTTTCGCTCATGTAGGCGTTTCGTAAAGGTGGTGTTCGGAAATATAACGCGCCACGCCCTCGGGCACCAGCACCTCGAGGTCGGGGTAGCGGCGGCTCTGGCCGTGCACATGGGCGCGGATGGCGGTGGAACTGGTGGGGTGCAGCGGCATCTGCAGGCGCTCGAACGGGATATCGACCGCGCCCAGATCGGCCTCGACCGCTTCGGCAGCAGCGCCCCCCACCGCATCCACCCCCAGGTGGATGGGCCGGTTCGCCACGGCCAGGGTGGCCAGGCGCAGCACCTCCTCCCAGCGGCTCCAGGTCTTGAAGGCCAGCAGCTGGTCGGCGCCCAGCACCAGGAACAGCTGGGCACCAGGGTATTCGGCGGCCAGCTCGGCCAGGGTGTCGGCGGTGTAGGAGGGCCCGGCCCGGCGGATTTCGCGGTCGTCGATGCGCACCCCAGGCAAGGCGGCAAACGCACGCTCGCACATGGCCAGGCGGTGGGCCGGCTCGCTCAGGATGCGGGTTTTGTGCCAGGCCTGCCCGGTGGGCAGGATGTGCAGCACGTCCAGCCCGAGCTGGGCGAGCGCGGTCTGCGCCAGCGCCAGATGGGCCGCGTGCGGCGGATCGAACGCGCCGCCGAACATGCCCACCCGCCGGGGCGCCGCGCCGGTGGTCACAGCCAGTCCCGGCGCACCAGGAATTCGTGCACCAGCCGGTGCTCGGGCGTGCCGGGCGCGGGGCGTTCGTTGTAGGCCCAGCGCACCAGCGGCGGCATCGACAGCAGGATGGATTCGCTGCGCCCGCCCGACTGCAGGCCGAAGTGGGTGCCGCGGTCCCAGACCAGGTTGAACTCGACGTAGCGGCCGCGCCGGTAGAGCTGGAACTGGCGCTCGCGCTCGCCGTAGTGGCTTTGCATTCGGCGGTGCACGATGGGCACGTAGGCATGCAGAAAGGCATCGCCCACGGCCTGGGTCATGGCAAAGCCGCCCTCGAAGCCCAGCTCGGAAAAGTCGTCGTAGAACACACCGCCAATGCCGCGCTGCTCCTGCCGGTGCTTGTTGCAGAAGTAGTCGTCGCACCAGGCCTTGAAGCGCGGGTACTTGTCGGCGCCGAAAGGCTGCAGGGCGTTGGCGCAGGTGCGGTGGAAGTGCACCGCGTCCTCTTCAAACCCGTAGTAGGGCGTGAGGTCCATGCCACCGCCGAACCAGCTCACCGGCTCCCCGCCGTTGACGGGCGTGGCGGTGATCATGCGCACGTTCATGTGCACCGTGGGCACGTAGGGGTTGCGCGGGTGGAACACCAACGACACGCCCAGCGCCTCGAACGGGGCGCCGGCCAGCTCCGGGCGGTGCTGGGTGGCCGACGGCGGCAGCTTGGGGCCGCTGACGTGGGAGAAACCGCAACCGGCGCGCTCGAACACCACGCCGTCTTCCAGGATCTGCGTCACCCCGTTGCCCTGCAGGGCTTCGCCTGGCGGCTTTTCCCAGGCGTCGGACAGAAAGGTCTTGCCGTCGATTTCGGAGATGGCCGAGGTGATGCGCTGCTGCAGGCCGAGCAGGTACTCGCGCATGGCCTGGGTGTGGCCGTGGCTCATGGCTTCAGCGCCCGGTAGCCGATGTCGCGGCGGTACTGCATGCCGTCGAAACGGACGCCAGCCACCAGCTCGTACGCGCGCTGCTGGGCGGTGGCCACGTCGGCGCCCAGGGCGGTGGCGCACAACACGCGCCCGCCCGAGGTGAGCACCTGGCCGTCTTTCATGGCGGTGCCGGCGTGGAACACCACGGCGTCGGCCCGGTCGGCCGGCAGTGCGGTGATGGCATCGCCCTTGCGCGGGGTCAAAGGGTAGCCGTGCGCGGCGAGCACCACACCCAGGGCCACGCGGTCATCCCATTGCAGGGTCAGGTCGCTCAGGCGGCCTTCGGTGGCGGCCAGCAGTACCTCGGCCAGATCGCTTTGCAGGCGCATCAGGATGGGCTGGGTTTCCGGGTCGCCCATGCGGCAGTTGAACTCCAGCGTTTTCACCGCCCCGCTGGGCTCGATCATCAGGCCGGCGTACAGGAAGCCGGTGTAGGGAATGCCGTCCTTTTCCATGCCACGCACGGTGGGGAGGATGATTTCTTCCATGGCGCGGCGGTGCACCTCGGGCGTGACCACGGGCGCGGGCGAGTAGGCCCCCATGCCACCGGTGTTGGGGCCCTGGTCGGCGTCGAGCAGGCGCTTGTGGTCCTGGCTGGTGGCCAGGGCCGTCACGGTCTTGCCGTCGCACAGCACGATGAAGCTGGCCTCTTCGCCCTGCAGGAAGGACTCGATCACCACGCGCGCGCCACCTTCGTTGTGCGCCACACCCAGGGTGTTGTCCACCAGCATGAAGTCGATCGCCTCGTGGGCCTCGGCCAGCGTCATGGCCACGACCACACCCTTGCCTGCCGCCAGGCCGTCGGCCTTGACGACGATGGGTGCACCCACCTGGTCCACGTAGGCGTGCGCCTGGGCCGGGTCGGAGAAGGTTTCGTAGGCCGCCGTGGGAATGCCATGGCGCTTCATGAAGGCCTTGGAGAAGGCCTTGGAACTTTCCAGCTGCGCGGCCGCCTTCGTGGGGCCGAAAATGCGCAGGCCGTGGGCGCGGAACTCGTCCACCACCCCCGCCGCCAGCGGCGCCTCGGGGCCCACTACGGTCAGCGCAATGCCCTGCGCCTGCGCCCATTCGCGCAGCGCGCGCACGTCGGTGATCTCGATGTTCGTCAGGTCGGCGTCGCGGGCGGTGCCGCCGTTGCCCGGTGCCACGAACATCTGCGCCACGCGGGGCGATTGCTTGAGCTTCCAGGCCATCGCGTGCTCGCGCCCGCCACCGCCCACCACCAGCACCTTCATCTTGTCGCTCATTCGTTGATTTCCGCGTTGTGGAAGACGTTCTGCACGTCGTCCAGGTCCTCCAGCACGTCCAGCAGCTTCTGCATGCGGGCCGCGTCCTCGCCGGTCAATTCGATGGTGTTGTCCGCGCGCATGGTCACCTCGGCCACCTCCGGCGTCAAGCCCGCCGCCTCCAGGGCGTTCTTCACGGCTTCAAAGTCGCTGGGCGCGGTGATCACCTCGATGGCGCCGTCGTCGTCCGAGACCACGTCTTCGGCACCCGCCTCCAGCGCCACCTCCATGACCTGATCCTCCGAGGTGCCCGGCGCAAAGATCATCTGGCCGCAGTGCTTGAACTGGAACGCCACCGAGCCTTCGGTGCCCAGGTTGCCGCCGTGCTTGCTGAACGCGTGGCGCACCTCGGCCACAGTGCGCACGCGGTTGTCGGTCATCGTGTCCACGATGATGGCCGCACCGCCAATGCCGTAGCCCTCGTAGCGGATCTCCTCGTAGTTCAGCCCGTCGAGCGAGCCCGTGGCCTTGTCGATGTTGTACTTGATCCGGTCGGCCGGCATGTTGGCTGCCTTGGCCTTGTCCACCGCCAGGCGCAGGCGCGGGTTGGCGCTCAGGTCTCCACCGCCTTGGCGCGCCGCCACGGTGATCTCGCGGATGATGCGCGTCCAGATCTTGCCGCGCTTCTCGTCCTGCCGGCCTTTGCGGTGCTGGATGTTGGCCCACTTGGAATGACCTGCCATTTGAACCCTCGTGAATTTGGTGTACGCTGATCTACGAATAACCCGCTATTGTACTTTTTGACCCCAGCCGCCCCCACCACCATGACCGAACCGCTGCTGATTGCCCGCCACGGACCCACCGAATGCCTGCTGCTGCCCGACAAGGCCAACCGGCACGGGCTCATCACCGGTGCCACCGGCACGGGCAAGACCGTGACGCTGCAAACGCTGGCGGAAGGTTTCTCGCGCATCGGCGTGCCGGTGTTCATGGCCGACGTAAAAGGCGACCTCACCGGCATCAGCCAGGCAGGCAACATCGGCGGCAAGCTGGCCCAGGTGCTGGCCGACCGGGGCATTGCCCTGCCCGACCCCATGGCCTGCCCTACCACGCTGTGGGACGTGTTCGGCGAACAGGGCCACCCGGTGCGCGCCACCGTGAGCGACATGGGGCCCCTGCTGCTGGCCCGCATGCTGGACCTGAACGACACCCAGGCCGGCGTGCTGAACCTGGTGTTCAAGATCGCCGACGACAACGGCCTGCTGCTGCTGGACCTGAAAGACCTGCGCGCCATGCTGCAGCACGTGGGCGACAACGCCAAGCAGTTCACCACGGAATACGGCAACATCAGCGCGGCCAGCGTGGGCGCCATCCAGCGCGGCCTGCTGCAGATCGAACAACAGGGCGGCGACAAGTTTTTTGGCGAGCCCATGCTCGACATCGCCGACTTCATGCAGACCGTGGGCGGCCAGGGGGTGATCAACATCCTGGCGGCCGACAAGCTGCTGAACTCGCCGCGCCTGTACGCCACCTTCCTGCTGTGGATGCTGAGCGAGTTGTTCGAGCAGTTGCCCGAGATTGGCGACCCCGACAAGCCCAAGCTGGTGTTCTTCTTTGACGAGGCGCACCTGCTGTTCAACGAGGCGCCCAAGGTACTGGTAGAGCGCATCGAACTGGTGGTGCGGCTGGTGCGCTCCAAGGGCGTGGGGGTGTATTTCGTCACGCAGAACCCGCTGGACATTCCGGACAGCGTGCTGGGCCAACTGGGCAACCGGGTGCAGCACGCCCTGCGCGCCTTCACCCCGCGCGACCAGAAGGCCGTGAAGGCCACGGCACAGACCATGCGCCCCAAGGCGGGGCTGAACATCGAAGCGGCCATCACCGAACTGGCGGTGGGCGAAGCCCTGGTGAGCTTGCTCGACGCCAAGGGGCGCCCGTGCGAGACGGAGCGTGTCTACGTGCTACCACCGGGCAGCCAGATCGGCCCGATCACGCCGCAGCAACGGCAGGCGCTGTTGCAAGGCTCGCTGGTGGCTGGTGTGTACGAAAAGCTGGTGGACCGCGACAGCGCCTACGAGATGTTGCGCACACAAGCTGCCGCCCGCCAGGCGGGGCCGGGCCCTGCCGGTACCGGCGCGGCAGGCACCGCCGATGCGGGGGCCGGCAGCAAGCTCAACGAGGTGCTGTTTGGCCGGACCGGCCCACGGGGCGGCCAGTACGACGGGTTGGTGCAGACCATGGCCAAAACCGTGGTCCGCACCGTCGGCTCCAGCCTGGGACGCCAGATCGTGCGTGGCGTGCTGGGCAGCCTGATCGGCGGGAAGCGCTGAACCGGCCGGCCGGTCAACCGACCGGCGCGATCGACTCGGCGTAGTCGTACAGGGCGCCGAGGATGGCTTCGGCGCGCTCGTCGCCACGCTCGCTTGCCTGCTCGGCCAGGGCGTCGATGCGCTCGAACAGGCGCTCGACCGTCATCCCGCCAGCCTCGCCCGCCATCAGGCGGGCTTCGCAGTGCGATTGCCAGCGTGCCGCTTCGTCCGGGGCCAGGCTGGTGGGAAAGTTGCGTGCCCGGTAACGGAACACCAGTTCGGCCAGCCGCGGGTCGTCAAAGCCGGTCTGGCGCCAGGCCGGATCGGCCGGGTCGGCGGTGCGCAACTGCTGCAGCCGACGCCGATCCGCGCCCTCCAGAAAGCCACCGTACAGGTCCTGGTCCACGTCGGCGGGCCCGGCGGGTGCCGGGCGCTCGAAGGCCTCGCGCCAGATGGCGCTGAGGTCTGGCAGGGCAGCGGCACGGAGGGCATGCTGCTCCACCTGCGCGAGGTCGATGCCCCAGCGCTCGGCCAGCTCCGGGCGCAAGGTGCGCAGGTTGCCCACCACCATCGGCGACTTGTTGAGGTGCACGCTCTTGACCGGCAGGCGCGTCACGCCTTCGGGCAGCTCCTCTCGCCGGGTGAACAGGCGCTCGCGCACCTGCGCGGCGTTGAGCTGGGCCAACTCCGACGGGTCGTGCGCCAGGTCCCAGGCCAGCAGTTCGTTGCGGTTGGTGGGGTGGCTGGTCAAGGGCCACATCACGCCCAGGCAGCCCCGTTCTGGCGGGAACATGCCCGACACATGGAGGAAGGGCCGCGCCTGCCCAGCCACCGCGGGCAAACCCAGTTCGGCCATCACCCGGTCCTTCTTGTGCAGGGCGAAGGCAAAGTCGAACAGCTTGGGGTGGTGCTGGCGGATCAGGCGCGCCACGGCAATGGTGGCGCGCACGTCCGACAGGGCATCGTGCGCCGATTCGTGGCCGATGCCGTTGGCGCGCGTGAGGTCCTCCAGCTTGAAACTGGGGCGGCCGTCGGGCTTCCTGGGCCAGGCAATGCCTTCGGGCCGCAGGGCGTAGGCCATGCGCACCACGTCCAGCAGGTCCCAGCGCCCGCAGCCGTTTTGCCACTCGCGGGCGTAGGGGTCGATCAGGTTGCGCCAGAACAGGTAGCGGGTGAACTCGTCGTCAAAACGGATGGTGTTGTAGCCCACGCCCACCGTGCCGGGCTGCGACAACTCCGCCTCGATACGGGCGGCAAATTCGTGCTCCGCCAGCCCACGCTCCAGGCACAGCTGGGGGGTGATGCCGGTGATCAGGCAGCTGTCTGGGTCGGGCAGGTAGTCCGGTGCCGGCCGGCAGTACATCATCAGTGGTTCGCCGATCTCGTTGAGCTCGGCGTCGGTGCGGATGGCCGCAAATTGCGCCGGCCGGTCGAGCCGGGCCGAAGCCCCGAAGGTTTCGTAATCGTGCCAGAGGAAGGTGTGGTCGTTCATGGGGCGCAGCGTAAAAAAGCCGGTGACGTCGTCACCGGCTCTCAGGAACTTCAGCAAACCAGCAAGGGCTCAATCCGTCGTGGCCTCCTCCGGCTCGGCCGGCTCGGCCTTGGCGTGGCGCTCTTTCTTCGACAGGGGCTGGATGTCCAGCTTCACCTCGGGCTTGTCCTCCACGCTGGTGTCGATGTCCACCGTCAGGCGGCCACCCTCGGTCAGGCGACCGAACAGCAGTTCATCGGCCAGTGCGCGGCGAATGGTGTCCTGGATCAGGCGCTGCATCGGGCGTGCACCCATCAGCGGATCGAAGCCCTTCTTGGCCAGGTACTTGCGCAAATCGTCGGTGAAAGTGACTTCGACCTTCTTCTCGGCCAGCTGGTGCTCGAGTTGCAGCAGGAACTTGTCCACCACCCGCAGGATGATCTGCTCGTCCAGCGGCTTGAAGCTGACGATGGCGTCGAGCCGGTTGCGGAACTCGGGCGTGAACAGGCGCTTGATGTCGGCCATCTCGTCGCCCGCCTGGCGCGGGTTGGTGAAGCCGATGGTCGCCTTGTTCATGGTCTCGGCACCCGCGTTCGTCGTCATCACGATGATGACGTTGCGGAAGTCGGCCTTGCGCCCGTTGTTGTCCGTCAGGGTGCCGTGGTCCATCACCTGCAGCAACACGTTGTAGATGGCCGGGTGGGCCTTCTCGATTTCGTCGAGCAAGAGCACGCAATGGGGCTTCTTGGTGACGGCTTCGGTCAACAGCCCGCCCTGGTCAAAACCGACGTAACCGGGGGGCGCACCGATCAGGCGGCTCACGGCGTGCTGCTCCATGTACTCCGACATGTCGAAACGGATCAGCTCGATGCCGAGGATGTAGGCGAGCTGCTTGGCGGCCTCGGTCTTGCCGACGCCGGTGGGGCCGCTGAACAGGAAGGCGCCGATCGGCTTGTCGGGCTTGCCCAGGCCGGAGCGCGCCATTTTCACGCTGGCAGCGAGCACATCCAGGGCCTTGTCCTGCCCGAACACCACCGCCTTGAGGTCGCGCTCGAGGTTCTGCAGCTTGCCGCGGTCGTCGCTGGACACGCTGGTGGGCGGAATCCGGGCGATCTTGGCCACGATCTCCTCGATTTCGGCCTTGCTGATGGTTTTCTTGCGCTTGCTCGGCGCCAGGATGCGCTGGGCCGCACCCGCCTCGTCGATCACGTCGATGGCCTTGTCGGGCAGGTGGCGGTCGTTGATGTACTTGGCGCTGAGCTCGGCCGCCGCCTGCAGCGCGGCCGTGGCGTATTTGACGCTGTGGTGCTCCTCGAAGCGGCTCTTGAGGCCCTTGAGGATGTCCACCGTCTGCTCCACCGTGGGCTCCACCACGTCGACTTTCTGGAAGCGCCGGCTGAGCGCCGCGTCCTTCTCGAAAATGCCGCGGTACTCGGTGAAGGTGGTGGCACCGATGCACTTGAGCGCACCGCTGGACAGCGCCGGCTTGAGCAGGTTGGACGCGTCCAGCGTGCCGCCCGAGGCCGCGCCCGCACCGATCAGGGTGTGGATTTCGTCGATGAACAGGATGGCGTTGGGCTTGTCCTTGAGCGTCTTGAGCACGCCTTTGAGGCGCTGCTCGAAGTCGCCACGGTACTTGGTGCCGGCCAGCAAGGCGCCCATGTCGAGCGAATAGACGTTGGCCTCGGCCAGGATTTCGGGCACGTCTTTCTGGACGATGCGCCAGGCCAGGCCCTCGGCGATGGCGGTCTTGCCCACGCCGGCCTCGCCCACCAGCAGCGGGTTGTTCTTGCGGCGGCGGCACAGGATCTGGATGACACGCTCGACTTCGTAGTCGCGGCCGATGAGCGGGTCGATCTTGCCGTCTTTGGCGGCCTGGTTCAGGTTCTGGGTGAACTGCTCCAGCGGCGACGCCTTTTCGTTGCCCTTGGTTTCGCTCGCTTCCTCGTTCTCGGCAGCGCCGCCCCCCTCGGCCGGCTTGCTCGGCTCGGGCGGGTCGCTCTTGCGGATGCCATGGGCAATGAAGTTGACCACGTCCAGCCGGGTCACGCCCTGCTGGTGCAGGTAGTACACGGCGTGCGAGTCTTTCTCGCCGAAGATGGCCACCAGCACGTTGGCGCCGGTGACTTCCTTCTTGCCGTTGCCGGTGCTCTGCACGTGCATGATCGCGCGCTGGATCACGCGCTGGAAGCCCAGCGTCGGCTGGGTGTCCACCTCCTCGGTGCCGGCCACCTGCGGGGTGTTGTCCTTGATGAAGGTGGTCAGCGACTTGCGCAGATCGTCGATGTTGGCGGAGCAGGCACGCAGCACCTCGGCGGCACTGGGGTTGTCCAGCAAGGCGAGCAGCAG
>JAUWAE010000265.1 GCA_030602185.1 Comamonadaceae bacterium | reverse complement strand
AATGGCCGAACCGCAGCCATAGGTCTTGAAGCGCGCGTCCTCGATGACGCCGGTGCTCGGGTTCACCTTGATCTGCAGCTTCATCACGTCGGCGCAGGCAGGGGCACCCACCATGCCGGTGCCAACCGTGTCGTCGCCCTTTTCAAAGCTGCCGACGTTGCGGGGGTTTTCATAGTGGTCGATGACCTTGTCGCTGTATGCCATGGTGTTACTCCTTCAATGCGCTGCCCACTGGATGGTGGACAGATCGATACCGTCCTTGTACATCTCCCACAGCGGGGAGAGTTCGCGCAGTTTCGCGACGTTGTCCTTGATGGATTGGACCGCGTAATCGATCTCCTGTTCCGTCGTCCAGCGGCCAATCGTCATGCGCAGGCTGCTGTGGGCGAGTTCGTCGCTGCGGCCCAGCGCGCGCAGCACGTAGCTGGGCTCCAGGCTGGCCGAGGTGCAGGCCGACCCGCTGGACACCGCCACGCCCTTGATCCCCATGATGAGCGATTCGCCTTCCACGAAGTTGAAGCTCATGTTCAGGTTGTGCGGCACGCGCTGGGTGGCGTGGCCGTTGATGAACGCTTCCTCGATGGTGGACAGGCCAGCCAGCAGGCGGTCGTGCAGCGCCTGGATGCGCGGCAGCTCGGTGTGCATCTCGGCCTTGGCGATGGCGTAGGCCTCGCCCATGCCCACGATCTGGTGGGTGGGCAGCGTGCCGGAGCGCATGCCGCGCTCGTGACCGCCACCGTGCATCTGCGCCTCGATGCGCACGCGCGGCTTGCGGCGCACGTACAGGGCACCAATGCCCTTGGGGCCGTAGGTCTTGTGGCTGGTCAGGCTCATCAGGTCCACGGGCAGCGTGGCCAGGTCGATGTCCACGCGGCCGGTCGCCTGGGCGGCGTCGACATGCAGGAGCACACCCTTCTCACGGCAGATGGCACCCAGCGCGGCGATGTCCTGGATCACGCCGATCTCGTTGTTCACGAACATCACGCTGGCCAGGATGGTGTCGGGGCGGATGGCGTCGCGGAAGGCGTCCAGGTTCACCAGGCCGTCGGCTTGCACGTCCAGGTAGGTCACCTCAAAGCCTTCACGCTCCAGGTGGCGGCAGGTGTCAAGCACAGCCTTGTGTTCGGTTTTGACGGTGATGAGGTGCTTGCCCTTGCCTTGGTAGAAGTGCGCAGCACCCTTGAGTGCCAGGTTGTTGGACTCGGTGGCACCGCTGGTCCACACGATCTCGCGAGGGTCGGCACCGATGAGCGCGGCGACCTGCTCGCGCGCATTTTCCACGGCCTTTTCGGCCTCCCAGCCCCAGGCGTGGCTGCGCGAGGCGGGATTGCCGAAATGCTCATACAGCCAGGGCACCATCTTGTCCACGACGCGCGGGTCGCAGGGATTGGTGGCGCTGTAGTCCATGTAAATCGGAAAATGCGGTGTCGTGCTCATGGTGTGTGCGGTGACGGTGTGCGTATGGACAGGACTTACTTGTTGGCCACTGCCCCGAGGGCAAAGACCGAATTCGGGGCGTTGACACGGATCGGCTTGACCACCGGGGTGGACGAGATGGCCCGCTTGATGGTGGGCATGTTTTCCACGACCACACCCTTGGCCAACTGGTCGTCGACCAGCTTCTGCAGCGTGATGGAGTCGAGAAAGTCCACCATCTTGGCATTGAGTTGCGCCCAGAGCTCGTGCGTCATGCAGCGGGAACCTTCGCCCAGGCAATTCTCCTTGCCGCCACACTGGGTCGCATCAATGGGCTCGTCGACCGACACGATGATGTCGGCGACCGTGATGTCGGACGCCTTGCGCCCGAGCGTGTAGCCACCCCCAGGACCACGGGTGGACTCCACGAGATCGTGACGGCGCAGCTTGCCGAACAGCTGCTCTAGGTAAGACAGCGAAATGTGTTGGCGCTGGCTGATGGCAGCCAGCGTGACCGGTCCACTGGCCTGACGCAAGGCCAGGTCAATCATTGCGGTGACGGCAAACCGCCCTTTGGTCGTGAGGCGCATGACGAGCTCCTAACTGGTATGGCACTTCCGAAAGGCCAACCCAACAATGGGTCAGCTGTTTTTCCACCCACCCGGCGCAAGCCTTTTGATGATGGTCAGCAATCCGTTGATTCCTGACTGTTTTGATCGAGTATACCAAAAGTTGACTGATTTGATCGGCCATCGCTCCCATGCGGGGCCTACAAGGCCGGCGCCGGCGGTCAGAGCCGCGCCCAGTCGGACGACGGATTGACACCCGGGTGCTGGATTGGAAAGGAGAATTCGACGCCGGTTCCAGGCCAGGTCGGATAAAAGCGCACTTGGGCACCCAGTTTTTCGGCCCGGAGGTGGATGTTGTTCAGGCCCCGCCCCTGCCGACGCTGTTCGGGCGGCGGCAGGCCAACACCATCGTCTTCCACGGCCAGGTAAACACGCTGCCCGTCGGCCCAGGTGCGGACCGTCACCCGGCTGGCCTGCGCATGCTTGACCACGTTGGCAAACACCTCCTGCACACAGCGGAACAGGTGCATGACGCCCCGGGCGTCCAGCCGATGCAGAGGTGGCACCTCCTGCACCTGCCACCTCAGCTCGATGCACGCCGCCTCCAGCGCGGGGGCGACTCGCTGGCGCAAGGTGCCCAGGATGGTGGGAAGGTCGCCATCCATAGGCTCCAGGGAGTCCAGCGTCATGCGCAACTCGTCCAGCGCGTGGTGGATCATGGACTCGACCACGCTGGTCTCGAGCCGGCCGTTGCTGCTGCGCACGGCATTCAAGGTCTGAACCAGTTGGCTGCCCAGGCCATCGTGC
>JAUWAE010000284.1 GCA_030602185.1 Comamonadaceae bacterium | reverse complement strand
TTCGTGGTACCCGGTGTGCCGCGGCGGGCTGGACGATGTGGTGGGTGTGATCCACCTGCCGCGCCTGCTCAAGCTGCAGGCGGAGGGGGCTGCGGACGGCTGGTACCGCAACGCGGTGGCGCCGGTGTTCGTGCCCGAAACCCTCAGCGGCATGGAGCTGCTGGAGCAGTTCCGCGCCCAGGCCAGCCGCATGGTGTTTGTGGTGGACGAGTACGGGGTGGTGCAGGGCCTGCTGACGCCGCTGGACCTGCTGGAGGCCATCACCGGCGAGCTGTCGCCGGAAACGCCGCAGGAGGCCTGGGCCATCCCTCAAGACGATGGCTCCTGGCGGGTGGACGGCGCCATGCCGGCGCACGAGCTCAAGGCACGCCTCGACATCGACAGCCTGCCCGACGAGGACAAGGACCGCTACAACACCGTGGCCGGCCTCATGCAGACGGTGGCAGGCCAGCTGCTGGAGGTGGGGGGCGTGGTGGAGGTGGCGGGCTGGCGCTTCGAGGTGTTGGCCCTGGACGGCCGCCGCATCGACCAGGTGCTCATCGAGCGCCTGCCTCAGGAGGGCGAGCCGGGCGACGACGACGCGGCGCCGACACCGGACGGGGCGGTGGCGCCGGCGGCGGACGGTGATCGAACAACCACGCCTTGAAGGCTTGCGCGGCCGGTGACAACCGTTTGCCGCGCGGCGTGACCACGTACCAATGCCGCACCAGCGGAAAGCCTTGCACGTCGAGCTGGACCAGGTCACCCAGGGCGAGTTCGGCCACCACGGTGGAGGCCGACACCACCGCCAGCCCCAGGCCCCCGGCCACGGTCTGCTTGATGGCTTCGTGGCTGCTGACCTCCAGCCGCGTGGGCGGCTGCACCCCGTGCTGGGCAAAAAACCGTTCGGCCGTGAGCCGGGTGCCTGAGCCGGCCTCGCGCACCACGAAGGGTTCGTGCGCCAGCCGTTGCGGCGAGATGCCGGCCTGGCCTGCCAGGGGGTGGCCGGGCGGTGCCACCAACACCAGCGGGTTGTCTGCAAAGGGCTCACTCACCACGTCCATGTGCTCGGGCGGCTGGCCCATGATGTAGAGGTCGTCCTGGTTGGCGGCCAGGCGCTGCAGCAGGTTTTCACGGTTGCCCACCTGCATGGCCACCTCGATGCCCGGGTGCGCCACGCAGAAGCTGCCCAGCAGCTTGGGCACGGTGTACTTCACGGTGGTGAGGATGGCCACGCGCAGGCTGCCGCGTTCCACACCGTGCAGTGCGTCCAGGTCCTGCGACAGGCGCTCCAGCCGCTGGGCCACGTCCTGGCAGGCCTCGGCCAGCGTCTGGCCCCCAGCGGTGAGGTAGATCTTCTTGCCCAGTTGCTCGAACAGGGGTTGGCCCACCGTGTCGGCCAGTTGCTTGACCTGCAGCGACAGCGTGGGCGGCGACAGGTGCAGCGCCTCGGCCGCACGGGCAAAGCTGCCGTGCTGGGCCACCGCCCCGAAGATGCGCAGCTGGTGCAGGGTGACGTGGCGCAGGTTCATGGCTAAACAGATTTATTTAAGTAAAACATAACGGTAAAAACATTTTACTTTTACTTAATGGTTGGGGCGCCCACAATCGATCTCAGTTCAGCACATACCCCACGGGGCACTGAGCCAACGGACCGATACCCGACCCACCCACACGAGGAGACCCCATGGCCGTCAAGACCTACAACGCCGGCGTCAAGGAATACCGCAGCACCTACTGGGAGCCGCACTACGTGCCCAAGGACACGGACATCCTGGCCTGTTTCAAGATCACCCCGCAGCCCGGGGTGGACCGCGAGGAAGTGGCGGCCGCCGTGGCCGCCGAATCGTCCACCGGTACCTGGACCACGGTCTGGACCGACCTGCTGACCGACCTGGACTACTACAAGGGCCGCGCCTACCGCATCGAGGACGTGCCGGGCGACGACACCTGCTTCTACGCCTTTGTGGCCTACCCCATCGACCTGTTCGAGGAAGGCTCGGTGGTCAACGTGCTCACCTCGCTGGTGGGCAACGTGTTCGGCTTCAAGGCGCTGCGCGCGCTGCGGCTGGAGGATGTGCGCTTTCCCATCGCCTACATCAAGACCTGCGGCGGCCCGCCCCACGGCATCCAGGTCGAGCGCGACATCATGAACAAGTACGGCCGCCCGCTGCTGGGCTGCACCATCAAGCCCAAGCTGGGCCTGTCGGGCAAGAACTACGGGCGCGCGGTGTACGAGTGCCTGCGTGGCGGTCTGGACTTCACCAAGGACGACGAGAACGTCAACAGCCAGCCGTTCATGCGGTGGCGCC
>JAUWAE010000166.1 GCA_030602185.1 Comamonadaceae bacterium | reverse complement strand
GACAGCCACCCACACGCCCCCTGCCCGCAGGCGGTGGCACCCATGCAGCGCATGGTGGGTGTCCGCATGGGTGGCGGCTGGCGCCGCGCCATCGAGCAGCACCTGGGGGCCATCCAGGGCTGCACCCACCTGCGCGAATTGCTCTACAACATGGCGACCGCCGCTTTCCAGACCATGGCCGAGGTGTCGTTCGCCACGCCAGACGACGGCCGCCCACCGCCGCACCTGGGCAAGTGCCTGGCCTGGGACTTCGACGGGCCGGTGACGGAAAAGGTGTACCCGCTGTTCTTCCGCTGGCGCCCGGCCCCGGACGAACGGCCCCACCGCCCCCAGGAGCAGGCGGCCGATCCGGCGCGGGAAGTGCCCGAGCCGCGCTGAAAAGGGGGCCGCGTGCCTCAGCGGGCGCGGCGCTGCATCAGCTGCTCGGTGTTGGCCTTGCGGTCGGCGTTGATGCGCTGCACCTGCGGGCGCAGGCCCATCGCCTTGAGGTAGTCGCGCACACCGGGCACGTCGGCCAGCACGTCGCGCCCCAGCACCAGCTTGGTGGCGCCCGACACCAGCGGCAGGTGCACGATGGCAGCGCAGTCGGCCAGGGTGAAGGTGTCGCCCGCAATGAACGGTGCAAAACGCACCAGCCGCGCAAACGCGGCCACGTTCTTGTCGAGCTGTTCGGCCACCTTCTGCTTGGCGCTGTCGCTCACCTGGCCGCCAAAAAAGGCCTGAGGGTAAAGCTTGCGCGCTTCCAACTCCAGGTGCAGCTCGAGGAAGGTGTTGAGTTCACGCACCTTGGCCCGTGCGAACGGGTCGGCCGGCAGCAGCGGGTGGGCGGGGTAGGCGTCTTCCAGGTATTCCATCATCACCGCCGATTCGCACAGCGAACCCTGTTCGGTTTTGAGGTAGGGCACCTTGCCCAGCGGGCTGCAGGCGAGGTCGGTCTCGCCCACCCAGTTGAGCGACTCCTCGAACGCCACGCCTTTTTCGAGCAGGGCGAGTTTGACCTTGTTGTAGTAGTTGCTGGCCGAAAAGCCACACAGTGTCAGCATGCGGGATCTCCTGGGTGAAGGGCAAGGCCGCATCATCGCCGCTGTGTACGGCAGGGGCTGTCCGGTGCGCGTCAACCCACGGGCTTCTACGCAGTTTCCACCGTGGCCCGTGCCGTAAACGCGCGACAATGCGTCCCATCCCCACTGCAGGGTGCCGTGCGTACCTGTCCCATGAAAGAGTTCCGCTTCTCCTTCTTTGTCACCTTCGTGTGCCTTGCGTTGGCCGCCTGGTGGGGGGCGCAGTCACCCATGGGGTTGTGGACGGCGCTGTGGCTGGCCTTCGTGCTGGCGGTGCTGGAGGTGAGCCTGTCGTTCGACAACGCCGTGGTCAATGCCGGGGTGCTGCGCGACATGAGTGCGTTCTGGCGCCAGTTGTTCCTCACCGTCGGCATCCTGATCGCGGTGTTCGGCATGCGGCTGGTGTTTCCGATCGTGATCGTGGCGGTGTCGGCCAACATCGGGGCCTACGAGACGATGCAGCTGGCGCTGCAGTCACCAGACCGGTACTCCGCGGTGCTGACCAGCGTGTACCCGGTGATTTCTGCCTTTGGCGGTACTTTCCTCTTGCTGGTGTTCCTGAACTTCCTGTTCGACCAGAACAAGGAAACCCACTGGCTCGGCCCGCTGGAGCGGCGTCTGGTGCGCGCGGCCAAGTTCGACGAGATCAGCGTGTTCATTGCCCTGCTGGTGGTGTTCTCGACCCGCTGGTGGGTGCCCGAGGTGGACCAGATGCGGGTGTTCGTGGCCGGCATCGCTGGTATTGTGCTGTACCTGGCGGTGGATGCGGTGGGTGCCCTGTTCGAGAACGAGGCCGAGGGCGAGGCGGTGGTGAAGACGGTGCAGCGCTCCGGCTTTGCCAGCTTTCTGTACCTGGAGGTGCTGGACGCGTCGTTTTCGTTCGACGGCGTGATTGGCGCGTTCGCGATCACCAAGGACGTGGTGATCATCATGCTGGGGCTGGCCATTGGCGCCATGTTCGTGCGTTCCATGACGGTGTACCTGGTGAACCGTGGCACGCTCAACCAGTACATCTACCTCGAGCACGGGGCGCACTACGCCATTGGCGCACTGGCCGGGGTGATGATCCTGGGCACGGTGGTGCACGTGTCCGAGGTGTTCACCGGGCTGGTGGGCGTGGCGTTCATCGCCGCGTCGGTGTGGTCGTCGCTGCGGCACAACAAACGCTACCCCCAGCGCACCGCCTGACCGCTCAGGCCAGCAGGTCGTGCAGGGTGCGCGCCAGCACCTGGGTGGCGCGTTTGAGGTCGTTCAACACGATGTGCTCATCGGCCCGTTTGGCGTTGGACTCGCGCACGGTGCGCGGACCGGCCCCGTAGATCACACCGGGAATGCCGCGTGCCACGTACAGCCGCACATCGGTGTAAAGCGGTGTGCCCACCGCGGGGATGGGTTCGCCGAACACTGCTTCGCCGTGCTTCCGGATCGCCTCCACCAGCGGCCGGTTGCCGGGCAGGGGTTGCATGGCGTGGGCCAGCAACAGGCGCTTGATGTCCACCTGCAACTGCTGGCCGCCCCGCGGCGGGTGGAAGGTGGCGGCCGCTTCGGCCAGCGTCTGGCGCAGTGCGGCTTCCACCTGGGCCGGGTCTTCTTCGGGGATCATGCGCCGGTCCACCTTGAACACCACCTTGCCGGGCACCACGTTGGTGTTGGTGCCGCCCTGGATCAGCCCGATGTTGAGGTAGGGGTGGGTGATGCCTTCCACCGACGAGCGCACCTGCAGGTAGTCGGCATTGAGCCGGTACAGCGCGTTCATCAGGTGCACGGCGCCCTGCAGCGCGTCGGTGCCGGTGTCGGGGATGGCGGCGTGGGCCATGTCGCCCTGCACGGTCACTTCCAGTTGCAGGCAGCCGTTGTGGGCGGTGACGACCTGGTAGCTGAAGCCGGCTGCGATCATCAGGTCGGGCTTGGTGAGGCCGTGTTGCAGCAGCCAGCCGGGGCCGAGTTCACCGCCGAATTCCTCGTCGTAGGTGAAGTGCAGTTCGATGCAGCCCTTGGTGGGGCGCGCGACAGCCTCCAGGGCCTTGACGGCGTGGGTGAAGCTGGCGAAGTCGCTCTTGCTGACGGCGGTGGCGCGGCCGTACATCTTGCCGTCCACCACCTCGCCGCCATAGGGGTCGTGCGTCCAGCCTTCGCCGGGGGGCACCACGTCGCCATGGGCGTTGAGGGCGATGGTGGGGCCGCCTTCGCCATAACGGCGGCGCACGATCAGGTTGGTGATGCTTTGCAGACCGGCCGCATGCACCTCGGCGGCGGGCACGGGGTGGGCCTCCACCTCCCAGCCCCAGCCGCGCAGCAGCTCGGCGGTGCGTTCGGCGTGCGGGGCGTTGTTGCCGGGTGGGGTATCGGTGGGCACGCGCACCAGTTGCTGCAGAAAGGCAACTTCGTCGTCAAAGTGGTCGGCAACCCACTGGTCGAGGGCCGTGTAGGGGGTGTTGGTCATGGTGCGGAGGTGTGGGGCGGTGGCAGCGTGGTGACAGGCGGATCAGGCGGTCGGGTCAGGCTTGCGGATCAGGCGCCTGCCACCTGGTGCAGCAGGTGCTGGAAGGCGCGCACGGCCAGTTCCATGTCCTCGCTGGTGGTGGATTCGAGCGGGTTGTGGCTGATGCCGCTGTTTTCGCCGCGCACGAACAGCATGGCCTGTGGCATCAGGTCGTGCAGTTTCATGGCGTCGTGGCCGGCGCCTCTGGGCAGGTGGAACACCGGCAGGCCCAGGGCCTGCACGGCACGTTCCCAGCGCGCCTGCCAGGCCGGGTCGCTGGGCGCCGCGCTGGCTCGCATGGTTTCTTCCAGGGTGTGGCGTACGCCACGGCGCTGGCAGATAGCCTCGAGTTCGGCACGCATGTCGGCCAGCAGGGCGTCGCGCTGGGCGTTGGTGGGGGCGCGCAGGTCGAGCGTGAAGGTGCAGCGGCCTGGCACCACGTTGATGGACCCGTTCGGGACCTGCAACTGGCCCACGGTGCCCACCGAATCGCCGTCGCGGCGGGCGCGTTGCTCCACGTAGAGCATCAGCTCGGCCACGGCGCAGGCGGCGTCGGCGCGGCGGGCCATGGGCGTGGTGCCGGCGTGGCTGGCCGTGCCCACCACTTCGCCCACCAGCCGCACGCTGCCGTTGATGGAAGTGACCACACCCAGCGGCAGGTTCAGTTCGTTGAGCACCGGGCCCTGTTCGATGTGCACTTCCACGAAGCCCAGGTACCGGGCGGGGTCGCGCTGGATCGCCGCGATCGCGTCCAGGGTGCCGGGCAGCCCGGCGGCCTGCATGGCCTGGCGCATCGTCACGCCGTCGACATCGGTCTGGTCCAGCCAGGCTGGGTTGAAGCCGCCCACCAGCGCGCCCGAGGCCAGGAAGGTGGCCTTGTAGCGCTGGCCTTCTTCTTCGGCAAAGGCGACCACCTCCAGCCCGAACGGCAGGCGCTGGCCGGCACGGTGCAACTCGCGCACGCAGGCCAGCGGCACGTAGATGCCCAGGCGGCCGTCGTACTTGCCGCCGTTGCGCACGGTGTCGTAATGGCTGCCGGTCAGCAGGCAAGGCGCACCGGGTGTGGCCGCGTGGTAACGGCCCACCACGTTGCCCACGGCGTCGATGTGCACCTCGTCGCAACCCACCTCGCGCATGGTCTGGGCGATGCTGGCGGCACAGGCCCGGTGGGCGTCGGTCAGGTAGGTCACGGTCAGCTCGCCGCGCTCGGCATAGCCGGGTTCGCTGTACTGGGCCAGGTGTTCGTGCCAGTCCCACACGAGGTGGCCCAGCGTGGGCTCGGCGCCGAACTTGTCGTTCAGCCGGATTTCGACGATGCGGTGGATGTTGCGCAGGCACTCGGCCCGTTCAAAGTCCGGGTGGCCGTGCAGGCGGCGCTCGAAGGCGGCGATGATCTGCGCCTTGTTCAACCCGGTGCCGCGCGGCCCGCGTACGGCCAGAATGAACGGCCAGCCGAATTTGGCGTTGTAGTCGGCGTTGAGTTGCTGGATATGGGCAAACTCTTCCGGGGTGCACTGGGTGAGCCCGGCGGTGTTCTGCTCGTTGGTGGATTCGGCCGTCAGCGTCTGGGCCACCATGGCCTTGCCGGCCAGCTCGGGGTGGGCGCGGATCAGCTTCAGTTGCGCTTCGCGGCCGGCCGCGTCGAGCACCCGCACCATGGCCAGTTTGAGCGCGGCGAGGCTGGCAAAAGGCCGCTGCGCCAGGGCCTGTTCGGCGATCCAGGGGGAGTGCTCGTACAGGCCGTCGAGCATGAGCGCGGCTTCGCTCGGCGGCGCCTGGTTGAGTTGTTCCAGCGTGTAGGGCATGCGGCGGCTTTCGGATGGGGCAGACGGGCTGTGCCGTGGGGGTTTGGGCCGGCGGGCTCAGGCCGGGCAGGGGTGGGTGGCGCGCCAGTGGCGGGCGATGTCGATGCGCCGGGTGATCCAGACCCC
>JAUWAE010000197.1 GCA_030602185.1 Comamonadaceae bacterium | reverse complement strand
AAGCGGTGTTCCTCGTCGATGATGAGCAGGCCCAGGTTCTTGAACTTGGTCTTTTCGCTCAGCAGCTTGTGGGTGCCCACCACGATGTCCACCGTGCCGTCGGACACGCCTTTGAGCGCGGCGTTGATTTCCTTGGTGGTGCGAAAGCGGCTCATCTCGGCGATCTTCACCGGCCACTTGGCGAAGCGGTCCACCAGCGTTTGGTAATGCTGCTCGGCCAGCAGCGTGGTGGGCGCCAGAAAGGCCACCTGTTTGCCGCCCGTCACCGCCACGAAGGCGGCGCGCAAGGCCACTTCCGTCTTGCCAAAGCCCACGTCGCCACACACCAGCCGGTCCATCGGGCGCGGGCTGATCATGTCCTGGATGACGGCGTGAATGGCGGCCTTCTGGTCAGCGGTTTCCTCGAAGCCGAAGTCGTTGGCGAAGGTTTCGTAGTCGTGCGGGCTGTAGCGGAAGGCGTAGCCCTCGCGCGCGGCACGGCGAGCGTAGATGTTGAGCAGTTCGGCGGCGGCGTCGCGCACCTGTTCGGCGGCCTTGCGCTTGGCCTTTTCCCACTGGCCCGAGCCCAGGCGGTGCAGCGGCGCTTCGTCGGCGCTCACGCCGGTGTAGCGGCTGATGAGCTGCAGCTGGCTCACAGGCACGTACAGCACCGCGTCCTGCGCGTACTCCAGGTGCAGGAATTCCTGCAGCGCGGGCGAGCCGTCGGGGTTCTTTTCGCCCAGGTCCATGTTGATGAGGCCCCGGTAGCGGCCGATGCCGTGCTGGCTGTGCACCACCGGGTCGCCCACGTTGAGTTCGCTCAGGTCTTTGATCAGCGCGTCAACGTCGCTGACCTGTTCCTGCTTCTTGCGCCGACGCGTGGTGGGGCCGGCGGCGAAGAGCTCGGTCTCGGTAACGAAGTGGATGCCGCCTTCCACCCAGGCAAAGCCGCTGGCCAGCGCGGCGGTGGCGATGCCGGTTGCTTCGTCGCTGGCCTGGAATTCGGCCAGCGAGTCGAAGGCGGGCGGGTTCAGGCCGCTGGCGCGCAGAAAGTCCAGCAGGCTTTCGCGGCGGCCGTCGCTTTCGGCCAGTAGCAGCACGCGGTCGGTGCTGGCGCGGATGTGCGCCTGCAGTTTGGCCAGCGGGTCGTCGGCGCCGCGCTGGGCGGCCAGGTCTGGCAAGGCTTGCACCCAGGCGCTATGCTCCACGTCCTGTTGCTCGGCCCGCAGGGCCAGCTGCATGTGCGGCTTGGCCGCAGCGTAGAAGGCCTCGGCGTCCAGGAACAGCGTGTCGGGCGGCAGGGCTGGGCGGTCCGGGTCGCCCTGCACCAGCCGATAACGCTCCCGCGTGTCCTGCCAGAATCGCTGAAAGGCGGGTTCCAGGTCGCCGTGCAGCACCAGGGTGGCGTCGTCACCCAGGTAATCGAACACGGTGGCGGTCTGCTCGAAGAACAGCGGCAGGTAGTACTCGATGCCGGCGGTGGCCACGCCGTTGCCCATGTCCTTGTAGATGCGGCTCTTGGTCGGGTCGCCGTCCAGCAGTTCGCGCCAGCGGGCGCGGAATTTGGCGCGCGCGGCTTCGTCCATGGGGAATTCGCGGCCCGGCAGCAGGCGCACTTCGGGTACGGGGTAGAGGCTGCGCTGGCTGTCGGGGTCGAAGGTGCGGATGCTGTCGATCTCGTCGTCGAACAGGTCCACCCGGTAGGGCACCAGCGAGCCCATGGGAAACAGGTCGATCAGGCCGCCGCGCACCGCGTATTCGCCGGGGCTCACCACCTGGGTCACGTGCTGGTAGCCGGCCAGTGTCAGCTGCGCTTTCAGTCTGGTTTCGTCCAGCTTCTGCTTGACCTTGAATTCAAAGGTGTAGCCCGCCAGGAACGACGGCGGCGCCAGCCGGTACAGCGCGGTGGTGGCGGGCACCAGCACCACATCGGCGCCATCGTCAGCCTTGCGCTGCTGGATGCGCCACAGCGTGGCCAGCCGTTCCGAAATCAAATCCTGGTGCGGCGAAAAGCTGTCGTAGGGCAGGGTTTCCCAGTCGGGGAACAGGGCGCAACGCAGCCCGGGGGCGAAGAAGGGGATTTCCTCGAGCAGACGCTGGGCGTCGGTAGCGTCGGCGGTGACGATGGCCACCGGCCGGCCGGCGGCCTTTTCGCGCTGGCCCAGCTCTGCCAGCAGCAACGCGTCGGACGAGCCGATGGGGCGGGGCAGGGCGTAGCGTTTTCCTGGGGTGAGTTTGGGCAGGTCCATGGGGCGGCGCGCGAGGCAAAAACAAATACCCCGCGAAAGGCGGGGTGGCAACCACGCTGATTTTAGAATCAGGCCAACCATGCCCGATGAACCGACGCCATTTCCCGACCGGCCCGATGGCCCAGACCGCTTCTACGCGCTGATACCCTGTGCCGGGCACGGTAGCCGCGCGGGCACCGCGTTGCCCAAGCAGTACCAGGTGCTGGCGGGGGCACGGTTGATTGACCACACCCTGGCGGCGCTGCTGGCCGTGCCGCGCCTGGCGGGCATCGGGGTGGTGGTGTCGCCCGAAGACCGGGTGCTGGCCAGCCCGGACGCGCGGGTGCGCGTCTGGCACGTCGGCGGTGCCACACGGGCCCACAGCGTGTTCAACGGCCTGCTGGCCTTGCAGGGTGCAGGCGCCCGGGCCAGCGACTGGGTGCTGGTTCACGACGCGGCGCGCTGCCTGCTGCAGCCGCGTGAGGCGCAGGCCCTGATCGATGCCTGTGAGGACGACCCGGTCGGTGGATTGCTGGCGCTGCCGGCGCCCGACACCCTCAAACAGTCCGGCGAGCAAGACCGGGTGGCGGCCACGCTGGACCGCAGCCGCGTCTGGCAGGCCCAGACGCCGCAGATGTTCCGGCTGGGGGCTTTGTGGGCCGCGCTGCAGGATGCGCAGGCCAGCGGGTTTGCCGGCATCACCGACGAAGCCAGCGCGATCGAACGCACGGGGGCCGCCCCCAAGCTGGTGCGTGGCAGCGCGCAGAATTTCAAGGTCACCTACCCCGAAGACTTTGCCCTGGCCGAAGCCCTGTTGGCCACGCGCCGGCGCGACACTCTCTTGCCCCACAGCCCATGAACGACGCTTTGACGCCGCCTGTCTCTTCCATCCCGTGGCGCATCGGTGAGGGGTGGGATGTCCATGCGCTGGTCCCGGGCCGACCGCTCTGGCTGGGGGGGGTTCAGATTCCTCACCACAGTGGTTTGCTGGGGCATTCCGACGCGGACGCGCTGCTGCATGCCATCACGGACGCCGTGCTGGGCGCGGCCGGCCAAGGCGACATCGGCACCTGGTTCCCGGACAGCGACCCGCGTTTCAAAGGGGCCGACTCGTCGGTCTTGCTCGCCGAGGCGGTGCGTGGTGTGCGTGCCCTGGGTTATGCGGTAGGCAACGTGGATTGCACCGTGGTGGCGCAAGCGCCTCGCCTGGGGGCCCACAAGGCCACGATGCGCGAACGCATTGCCGAGGTGCTGGGCGTGCCGGTCGATCAGGTCAACGTCAAGGCCAAGACGGCCGAGAAGCTCGGGCCGGTTGGCCAGGGGCTGAGCATCGAGGCGCGGGCCGTGGTGCTGCTGGTGCGCGCCTGACCGGCCGCGTCATTGCGTGTCATTGTGCGGCTTCCCGCAGCCGCAGCTCCACCAGCAGCCCTCCCTTGGGGTGGTTGGACAGGCGCAGATCCCCGCCCATGCGGTGCAGGGTCTTCTGCACGATCGCCAACCCCAGGCCCGCCCCGGCGGCGGTGCGGGCTTCGTCGGCACGGTAGAACGGTTCGGTGAGCCGTGGCAGCACCTCTGCCGGCACGCCCGCGCCGTGGTCGCGCACCTGCAGCGTGACCCAGCCTGCGGCGGCCTGGGCCTTGAGCGACACGTGCACCGTGCCGTCGGCCGTGCGCCCGTAGCGTTGGGCGTTTTCCAGCAGGTTGGTCACGACGCGATGCAGTTCCACCTCGTCGGCCTGCACCCGCAGCTGATCGGGCACGGCAAGCTCAAGGCGCCAGTCGGGCAGCGGCAGGAAGGGCTGGATCGCGGCATGCACCACGTCGCCCAGCGCCACCGGCTCCAGTACGGTACGCCCGGCGCGTGCGTAGTCCATGAACTTGTCGATGATGGCATCGACCTGCTCGATGTCGGCCGCCATCAGGTCGCGGGTCGCCGGGTCGGGCACGCTCATTTCGGTTTCCAGCCGCAGCCGGGCCAGCGGCGTGCGCAGGTCGTGGGAGATGCCGGCCAGCATCAGCGTGCGGTCGCGTTCTGCCTGGGCCAGCCGGTCGGCCATGCGGTTGAACCCGACGTTCACCTCGCGGATCTCGGCGGTGGGCACACCTTCGTCGAGGCGGCTGACGGCGAAATCACCCTCGCGCACCCGGGCAGCGGCGGCCGACAGGCGCTTGAGCGGGTGGTTGATGAGGCGGGTGATCGCCACCGACCCCAGCAGCGACAGGCTGGCCGCGATGCCCAGCCACACCAGCCAGGTCATGCCACCAATGGTGTCCAGACGATCGGGATCCGCCAGCAGCCAGAAGG
>JAUWAE010000212.1 GCA_030602185.1 Comamonadaceae bacterium | reverse complement strand
CTAGGAGCCTCGTTGCGCGCAACACCGTGCAGCGAAACGCAAAGGCGCGCAGGGGCACGAAGCCTCCCACGCGACCGTTTCTGGAGCAGATTTGGAGCAGCTTGGCCGTTTTGCGCTGTTTTGCGCGTTGTCCGCGTTGCGCGGACTGGCCTAAGTGCTTGATTTTGCTGAAGAATTCCTGGTCGGGGTGAGAGGATTCGAACCTCCGGCCTCTACGTCCCGAATCCGGCCCTCTGGCTTCAGGAGCCTCTCGAGGGGTGAGGGCGTCCTAGAAGAATCAACAGCTTAGCACGCTCTTTCCAAGTTTTTCCATCCGTTTCCACCCCCTTCAAAACGCTGCCGCTGCCGCAGATTTGCCGCAGATTTCGTGGCCGTTGGTGGCCGCTACTGGCCGTCAAGGATAGGGGCTTGACAGACCCGTTTCCGGGGCGGTCTGCACCACGGTTTCAGCTCGGCTGAAGAGGGCTCCAGACGCCCCTGTTCGGTTAGTCTAGCAACATGCCTCGCGCTCCCTCACAGCTGCAAAAGTGCGCCGACGTTGGTGCGTCGGGCCGGCCAGGCGTTGCCCCTGAAGCGTCGGCGCAGGACCTGCTCGGCGCGGCGGCAGAAGCCCCGCTTGGAGACCTTCCAGGCACGCTCGAAGGCATCGGCGTCGCATCGCTCGTCCGGAGCATGAGTGAGGTCGAAGTCCGGACCTTGGTCGACGAAGTGCACGCGTCTGGGTTCGTGCGGACCTTGCAGGACGCTACTCAGGTCCTTTCGAGGGTCGAGGGGGCCGTTTCCCGAGTTCGGTAGCGTCAGACACCGGTCACTAGCGACGCCGTCCACATGCTCTCTGACTGTCGAGACCCTTCCGGCCACGCAAGTCTAGGTCTGGTGAGCTTGGCTGCCAACAGCGTGTAGAGGTAATTCGCAGCGACCGAGTACCCCCTCTACGCGGTTCTGACGAGCATTCAACGTGCCTGGTTTCTGAATTCCACGGTCCTGCGAAGCCTATACTTGAGTCCGTGCGCCTCTCTTTTCGGCCCTTACTGCTGATTGCGCTCATGCTCTGGCAGAGCATGGCGTGGCTGACGCCCTTCGCTATTGAGGCCAGGGGTGAGCAGATTGCGCACATGACGGTCCACCAACAGGACCGTGACCACCATCACCACGACGACGCTTCGCTGCACCTGTCATCCGACGCAGACAGCGGTCCACATTTCCATGCCGATGACGGGTTCCAGCCTTCGGCGCTGGATGCGTTGACGTCGACCATGGCATTCGACGCCCCGTCGGATGCGGCGCCAATGGCCCGCGATGTCTGGCCTCCCACCGTCTTCCTTGACGGGATGCTGCGCCCGCCCAGCGCCCGCGCCTGACACCGGGTACGGACCCGGATAGCGGCACGAGCCGCCTACCTCAGTACATCCCGCTTGTTCGCCTGCGCGCAGCGCAGGCCACCGCTTTGCCCGCGTGCGAAGCGGTCAACCCCTATCCGAAATCAACATGCACATCACTCATCCAAAGCGCCTGCTGGTGCTGTTGCTGGGGCTCCTGCCCATACTGGCCGCAGCCCATGGCATCTCACCCGAGGACCAGCAGCGCATGCTCGAAGCTGGCTACCTTCACTACGTCGAACTCGGTGCGCGGCACATGCTTACCGGTTACGACCACCTGCTGTTCCTGTTCGGCGTGGTGTTCTTCCTCACCACGTTCCGCGACGTGGCGAAGTTCGTCACGGTGTTCACCATCGGACACTGCATCACCCTCATCTTTGCCACGTACTTCAAAATCACCTGGAACTACTACCTGGTCGACGCCATCATCGCGCTGAGCGTGATGTACAAGGCCTTCGACAACAACGGCGGCTTTCAGAAGCACTTCTCGATGGCATCACCCAACCTGTTGGGGGCCGTGTTCATCTTCGGGTTGCTGCACGGCTTTGGCCTGTCGACGCGCCTGCAGCAGTTGCCGCTGGGCGATGACCCAGTGGCCATGCTATGGCGCATCCTCAGCTTCAACGTGGGCGTGGAGGTGGGTCAGATAGCGGCGCTGACGGTGATGGTCGGCGCCCTCGCCCTGTGGCGCCACCGGCCTTCGTTCAAGCGGTTCAGCTACGCGGCCAACCTGGCGCTGTTCTACGGGGGCGTGTACCTGCTGTTCACCCAACTTCACGGGTACCAGCACGACGCCCACCCCGACAGCTTCCGTTTCCCGGCCGCCGAGCACCGCCACGCCCATGAAGACATGGACGTGGAGAACACCGAAGACAAGAGCCGAAGCGGCATCTGAACCACCTCATTCACTCAAACGTACCAACGGAGTCCCCTCATGAAATCCATTCTTCTCTCTGTCGCCCTCCTGGCTTTGCCTGCTTTCAGCCCTGTGGCCCTGGCCGATGTAGGCGGCAGCTGCCACTTCCACGGCAAGAAGCCCGCCACCGAAGCCGTCGTGACCGACTGCGCCAACCAGCGGCGCGCCGCCCTGGTCAAGAGCGGCAAGCTCGAGAGCTCCTGGCAGGCAGGCAAACTCGAGAAGCTCGAGCTGGTCGACGGCAAAAAGGGCAAGGAGTGGAAGGTCGCCTTCAGCAACCCGGCTGCCACCGACAAGTCGAAGCAGACGCTCTACATCTTCTTCTCGCACCCCGGCAACTTCATCGCAGCCAACTTCACGGGCCAGTAAGCCATGACGCGCCGGTTGAGCAACCCGGTGCTCAGGGGCGGGCTGCTGGCTCTGCTGGCGGCCGCCCTCTTCGGGCTCAGCACGCCCTTCGTCCAGTGGTGGGGGAAGGGGCTGGGCGCGTTCACCACCGCCGGCCTGCTGTATGCGGGTGCGGCGCTGGCGGCGCTCTTCATGCGGCGCCCGCCCGAGCGCGAGGCCCGCCTGCAGCGCAGCGATGCTGGCCGACTGCTGGCCATGGCCTTCTTTGGCGCAGTGGCGGGGCCCGTGGCGCTCGCGTGGGGGCTGCAGAACACAAGCGGCGCGTCGGCCTCCTTGATGCTCACGCTCGAGGCAGTGTTCACCGCGCTGCTGGCCTGGCGCCTCTACGGCGAAACGGTCGACCGCCGGGTGGTGCTCGCCATGCTGTCGCTGCTGGCGGGTGGCGTTCTGCTGGCACTGGACCAGGGGCTGCAAGGTGATGCGCAGCTGCTGGGCCTGCTCGCCGTGCTGCTGGCCACGGCTGCATGGGGCGTGGACAACACGCTCTCGCGCGGCGTGGCCGACCGAGACCCCGGGCAGGTGGTGCTGGTCAAGGCCACGCTCGGGGCTCTGGCCACCTTCACCTTGGGGTGGCTGCTGTCGGAGTCTGTGCCCGCCTGGAGTGCTGCCATGGCGCTGCTGGCCGTTGGTGCCACTGGCTACGGCCTCAGCTTGCGTTTTTACCTGCTGGCCCAACGCCGCTTCGGCGCCGCCCGCACCGGCTCGGTCTTCGCGTTCGCGCCCTTCATCGGTGCGGCGGGGGCCTTCGCGCTGGGTGAGCGAGGAGGCGGTTCGCTCTTATGGCTTGGCGGCGCGCTGATGCTGGCCGGGGTCGTGCTTCACCTGGCTGAATCGCACGAGCACGAGCATGTCCATGAGGAACTGGAGCACGAGCACGCCCACACCCATGATGATGGTCATCACGACCACCACCATGATGTGTCTCCCACAGGTCCGCACAGCCATGCCCACAGGCATTCAGCGATGGTGCATCGGCACCCGCACGTACCAGACCTGCATCACCTACATCGGCACTGAACCTGGTAAAGGCTTCGTCGCCTCTCAACGCATCGATTGGTTGAGCGGAGGTCCCCTGTGAATTTTTCTTATCACGGGGGGGGTAATCTCGTCTTTTTCTTGTCATGAGGCAAGCCAAAAGATAAGATTAAGGCCTTTTCTTGTCAAATGACGAGATTGACAAGATTGACAAGATTCGCTTGTTGATTCACCGTACAAACTGAGCCAGTGTTCACGCCGAATATTGAGCCACTAGTTTTAAGGATGTTTTGTCAGTTGGTTGTGGATAAGTCTAACGGCTGGGTCGTTTGATCGGCTCCTTTCTGGGCTTTGGCCCGTGC
>JAUWAE010000078.1 GCA_030602185.1 Comamonadaceae bacterium | reverse complement strand
GCACGGGCCAAAGCCCAGAAAGGAGCCGATCAAACGACCCAGCCGTTAGACTTATCCACAACCAACTGACAAAACATCCTTAAAACTAGTGGCTCAATATTCGGCGTGAACACTGGCTCAGTTTGTACGGTGAATCAACAGCGTGTCCGGCGGCTGCAGGACACGCGACACATTGAGCGTCGTTTCGCTGTGACGCACCGGAAGGATGCTGATGCAAGCCTCCTGGTGCCGAGCACCATGCGCCACTGAAGGTGGATTACTTGAAGCTGGCGATCGCCATTTCTTTGATTTTGCCACCTTCCACCACACCCACACGGGTGTTCGCCAAGGTGCCGCCCCGAGCGTCCACGCCGTCAATGCTGTGCGGGTTCTGGCTCGACTTGAGCGTCTTGAAGGCTTTATCGAGTTGAGCCCGGATGGCGGCAGTATCCGAGGTGGTGCCGGCCAACTTCATGGCCTGAGCCGTGGCAAGCATAGCGGTATAGTTCAGCGACATTTCCGAACCTGGCATACGGCCTGGGTGAGCCTTCAACCATGTACTGACAAAGGCCTTGGTGCCCGGACGAGCATCATCCACCAGGGGCAGCAAGCCGATGGAGCCTTCGAGCATGTCGTATTTGTCTCCCAGGATGGGCTTCATCTGTTCCATTTTGGCCTGGTCGATCAAGATGAAGCCGCCTTTAAAGCCCAGCTCACGCGCCTGCTTCACCACCAGGGCAGTCGGTTCGGATGCTCCACCGATAAACAGCACGTCGGGCTTGGCTGCCAGCACTTTGCTCACGCCGCTGTAGAAGTCGGTTGCCCGGTTGTAGCTCATGGGGTTCTCGGCCACTACCTCGCCACCAGCAGCGGTCCAGGCCGGCACAAAGGCTTTGGTCCAGGCTTTGGCGTAGTCGTGGTCGGCATTGGCAATGGCCACTTTCTTGCCGAACTTAGCCTGCGCGTGTTTGACGAAGGCCGGGATGTAAGAGGTAAATTCTGGCGGTATGCGCAGCGTCAGCGGGTTGGCGCGCGCAGTGATCTCGGGCACGCTGGAATAAGCCAGCAGCAGCGTCTTGGTGGCCATGTTCTTGGTCTGGATGGCGAAAATGCCGCCGGAATGCGGAGTCATCACCACCGGCGTCTTATGCTCTTGCACCAGGCGCTGGAAGTTGATCCCTGTCTCGGCCGGGTTGTACTTGTCGTCCAGTGCCACCACCTCGAAGCGCACCGGTTTGCCCGCCACTTCAAAACCTGACGCATTGAGTTCGTCAACGGCAAACTTCATGCCGTCGAGTGCATTTTTGCCGTATTGGGCAGCGCCGCCGCTTAGTGGACCGGAGTAGCCGATCTTCACGACTTCCTGAGCCATCGCCGGTGCGCAAGCCAAGAGGCCCGCCATGGCAATAGCGCCTGTGATCTGGGTGAATTGTCTTCTGATCATGAGAGTCTCCTGGTTGGGGGAAAAATGAAATCGAGCAGGGCTCGTGTGTGGACAGGCGTGGATCAAGCGCCTATATAGGCCTTGCGCACGGCCTCGTTGTTCATAAGGCTCTCGCGGTCGCCCTCGAGAACGATGCGGCCGCGCTCGATGACGTAGGCGCGGCTGGCGATCTTGAGGGCCGCGTAAGCGTTTTGTTCGGCCAGCAGCACCGTGGTGCCGGCGGCGTTGATGCCTTTGACGACCTCGAACACCTGCTTGACCACCAGCGGCGCCAGACCGAGCGAGGGTTCGTCGAGCAGCAGCACCTGGGGCCGCCCCATGAGCGCGCGGCCGATGGCCACCATCTGCTGCTGACCCCCGCTGAGCGAGCCGGCCGCGTCGTGGCGCTTCTCGGTCAGGATGGGGAACAAGTCCATCACCTGGTCGAGCCGGCGCTGGTTCTCGGCCTTGTCGCGGTGGTGCACGTAGGCACCGAGCATCAGGTTCTTGAGTACCGACATCTGCGGGAACAGCTTGCGCCCTTCGGGGCACTGCACCACGCCGTGTCGCACCACCTGCGAGGGCTTCATGCCGCGCAGCGAGGTGCTGCCCAAGGCGATGTCGCCGCCCGAGATGGGCGTGAGCCCGGAGATGGCGCGGAAGATGGAGCTTTTGCCTGCCCCGTTGGCGCCCAGCAGCACCACCAGTTCGCCCGCTTCGACGTGCAGGTTGACGTTCTCCAGCGCGCGGAAGGCGCCGTAGTGGAGCGAAACATCCTTAAATGTCAGCATGATCGCTCCCCAGGTAGGCGTCGATCACGGCCGGGTTGGCCTTGACCTCGGCGGGCGTGCCTTCGGCGATCTTCTCGCCGTAGCTGAGCACCAGGATCTTGTCGGCCAGGCTCATGATCATGTCCATCTTGTGTTCGATCAGGCAGACGGTCAGGCCGTTGCCCACCATTTTGCGGATCAGCTCTGCCAGGCCGACGGTTTCTTCCGGGTTGACGCCACCGGCCGGTTCGTCGAGCAGCACCAGCCGCGGTTCGGTGGCCAGCGCAAGCGCAAAGGCCACGCGCTTGCGTTCTTCCTGCGAGATGTCGCCGGCCAGCCGGTGTTCCAGGTGGGCCAGGCCCACGAAGTCCAGTGCGTTGCGCGCCTTCTCACGGCAGATGCGCTCCTCTTCCCGCAGGCGCGAGGATCCGACCAGCACGTCCAGCAGGCCCGAGCGGGTGCGCAGGCGGTGGCCCACGATCAGGTTGTCCAGCACGCTGGCGTTGTCGAACAGCGTGGTCGCCTGGAAGGTGCGCGCCACGCCCAGGCGGGCCACCGCGTCGGTGCGAAGCGAGGTAATGTCACGCCCGTCGTAGGTGATGGTGCCCGAGGTGGGTTTGTGCACCCCGCTGATGAGGTTGAAGAAAGTCGTCTTGCCAGCGCCGTTGGGGCCGATGATGGCGTTGATCTTGCCTTCCTCGATGGTGGTGGAGACGTTGTTGACGGCCGCGTTGCCGCCGAACTTCTTGGTCAGGTGTTCGATCTTGAGCATGGACTTCACCCCTGCTGGGTGGGGTTGCGGGCGGCGGCCTTGCGTGCGCGCCAGCCCAGCCAGGTGCCCACCACGCCGTGCGGCAGGTAGATCACCAGCAGAATCAGGATGGGGCCGAAGATGACGAAGCGGTACTCCTGCAGGAATTGCAGGTACTGCGTGATCCAGGGCACGGAGATGGAGCCGAGCAGCGGGCCGACGAGGGTGCCCAGGCCACCGACCAGCATGTACATGGTCATGTCGAAGGTGTGCGCCACGCTGGCGATGTCCGGCCCCAGGAAGCGCACGAAGCCGGCGTACAGCGCGCCCGCCCAGCCGGCATACAGCACCGAGATGAGGAAGGCCAGCAGCTTGTTGCGCATCAGGTTGATGCCCAGCGCCTCGGCCAGATCGTCGCCGTTGCGGATGGCCATGAAGGTGCGGCCGAGCAGCGAATTGACTATGCGGCGCATGACCCACACGCCCAGCACCAGGAAGAAGTACATCAGGTAGTACAGCTCGCGCGGCGTCTCGAAACCGAAGTCACCGATGGGCTCGGGCGCGGGGATGCCGATGATGCCGACCGGGCCGTGGGTGAGGTCGTCCCACTTCTCGATCACCAGGAAGATGATGTAGCCCACGCAGAGCGTGAAGATGGAGAAGTAGTGGCCCTTCAGGCGCAGCGAGACCCAGCCCAGCGGCAGGCCGATGGCCACGGTGACTACCCCGGCCAGGAAGAACGAGAGCCAGTACGAGTAGTTGTGGTCCACGGTGAGGATGCCCACCGTGTAAGCGCCGATCGCCATGAAGCCGGCGTGCGCCAGGTTGAACTGGCCGGTGTAGCCGACGATGAGGTTCAGCCCCAGTGTCGCGATGGCGAACAGGTAGGCTGTGGACATCACCGTGAGGTGGTAGTCGTTGCCGGTGACGAAGGGGAAGACCAGGCCGGCCAGCAGCAGCAGGGCCCAGCCCAGCGGGCCGTGAAGACGTTCCATCATGTCAATGCGCTCCCTTGAAGATGCCCTGCGGACGGAACGACAGGATGACCACCAGCGCGACGAAGGCGATGATGTCCTTGTAGTGGTCGGAGACATAGAAGGCGCCGAAGGACTCGGCGAAGCCGATGATCAGACCGCCCAGGATGGCGCCGGGTACGCTGCCCATACCGCCCAGGATGATGATCACGAAAGCCTTGGTGATGACCAGATGCCCCATGGCCGGATAGACCAGGTTGATGGGCGCGTACAGCGTGGCGGCGAAGGCGGCGAGCACGCCCGAGACGGCAAAGGTCAGCATGGCCACGCGGTTGGCGTCGATACCCACCAGCGAGGCGCCCTCGCGGTTCTGCGCCATGGCGATGATGGTCGAACCCATGACCGTGCGCGTGAGGAACAGGTGCAGCGCCAGCATGAGTGCAAAGGCCGCCGCAATGATTAGCAGGCGTTGCGCCGGCGCGGTGATGCCGCCGAAGTCGAAGATGCCGGTGTAGGGCGTGGGCATGCGCAGGAAGTCAGGGCCCCAGATGGCTTGCACGCCAGCTTCGAGGAATAGCAGCAGGCCGATGGCCGCGATCATGGGGTGCAGGCCGGTTTCGTGGCGCAGCGGGTGAAACACCAGGCGCTCGGCCGCCGCCGCCAGCACCGCCACCACCGCCGCCGCGCCCAGCATGGCCAGCCAGTAGTTCACGCCCCATTGGGTCATGAGGGTGTAGGCGATAAACGCGCCCACCATGTAGAAGGCGCCGTGCGCAAAGTTGGGCACATGCAGGATGCCGTAAACCAGAGTCAGGCCCAGCGCCACGAGGCTGTAGATGCCTCCCAGCGTCAGGCCGTTGAGCACCTGTTGAAGAAAGATTTCCACTGTCAGAACACTTTCAATAGAGGTTGTGGATGCATGGGAAGATACGTTCCAATTTTTGCCAATATATGCTGCATAGTGGAATTTGAACAAGGGGAGAAACCATGGGCGTATCGCCTTTGCGACAGATGATTTGGCTATTGGTTACCTACGCCAGGCGCGGCCTTTAAATGAATTAGTGGCTTACCATTCTGCATAGCAAGCTAAAGGAGTCGATGTCAATCGCTGCCCGTCGCGCGCCGTGGCCGCTGTCGAAGTCGGTCGCCTGGCGCACGGTTTTGCGCCGCCACCATTCCGCTGAAGAACGGTGACGCGCGGTGGTGGAAAGTGTTGGATGCCTTGAGCCTACCGGGCTGTGCCGGTGTCAGCCTGTGGGGCGGGCGACGCCATCACCCGCGCGAACAGCTCGTTGCGGAAGTGGATGCCCAGCCGCGCAAACGCGCGGTTGCGGTAGGTTTTCACCGTGGGCACGCTCAGCCCCAGGTCGGCGGCGATGCCGTCGTGCGTCAGGCCCGCCAGTAGGCGTTCGCACACGTCGAGCTCGCGCTGCGTCAGGGTGGGGCACTGGCGCAGCAGCCGTGCCCGCCAGTCGGTGGGCGAGTCCGTCGCGACTCCGGTGGGCACCCCCGGCGTGGTCAGTTCCAAATGCTTTTCCACCAGCGCGAGCAGGCCGGGGGCCAGGGCCGAGAAGTCGCCGATCTGCCCGTCTCGCCACCGCGCCTGGCCTTGATGCCGGTACACGTTCAGGGCGAGCAAGGCCTCGCCCCGCCGGCGCACCACCGACAACCGTTCCGCCATCCCGTGCGGGTCATAGACCGCGGCACGGTGGGGGGCGGGCACCTCCGGTGCGGTGATGTGGCACAGCCACGTCCGTTCGGCCGGCGGCCCCTCGCCACCCAGCGTGCGGTCTTGCGCATGGGGGCCCTGCAGGTAGGCGCGCCAGCAGGCCTGGGTGCGGTCCGGGCCGCCATGGCTGCCCGAGAGGTACATGGCCGGCGCCTGCCCCACCCGGTACACCGCGTACGACCCCGCCGGCACCAGCGCGCGCAGGTGTTCGAGCACAGCTGTGCCGAAGCCGGGTTGGCCCAGTGGCGCGATCAGGTCGGCCAGCCAGTGGCCGCTCACGGGGGCGGCCTGGCCGGGGTCGGGGCTCCAGGTTCTCATGGGGCGGCGGTACAGCGGTGTCGTCTTCTGGGATGACAGCCCGATCGGCCCTGACCGCGTACAGTGACAACCGAACGCGCCAAGCGGGCCGTACAGGCGCAAGCCACGATTGTCGCTCGCGGCTGCCCACTTGGCCAGACCGAACCCGACCCCACAGGAGACCTCCATGTACTACGAACCCGGCATCACCCCCCACGGCCTGCCGCACGACCCGTTCAAGTCCTGCGTGGTGCCGCGCCCCATCGGCTGGATTTCCACCGTGGACCGCGAGGGCCGCCACAACCTGGCGCCGTACAGCCAGTTCCAGAACGTCACCTTCAACCCGCCCATCGTCATGTTCTCGGCCAACCAGGACACCTCGGGCCAGCGCAAGGACTCGGTGCGCAACGCCGAAGACACCGGCGAGTTCGTCTGGAACATGGCCACCTACGAGCTGCGCGAGGCGGTGAACATCTCCGCCCAGGAGCTGCCGCATGGCGTGGACGAGTTCGAGCGAGCGGGCCTGGCCAAGCTCCCCTCGCGCAAGGTGAAACCGGCGCGGGTGGCGGGCTCGCCCATCCAGTTCGAGTGTGTGTACCTCAACACCCTGCGCTTCCCTGGCGTGCCGCCCATGGGCACCGCCGATGTGGTGTTCGGCCGCGTGGTGGCAGTGCACATCGACGACGAGGTGCTCACGCCCGAGGGGCTGGTGGACGTGCTCAAGATCCGCCCGCTGGCGCGCATGGGCTACTTCGACTACACCACGGTGGATAGCAAGTTCCAGATGGTGATCCCGGGCGACAGCCGCGCGCTGCTGGCAGGCCTGGAAGGCTCGCCGGACAAGGCGCGGGCGGCGCAACGCTGAGGCCCGCACGCGCCCGACACACAGAGCCCGTACCATGGGGTACCCGGAGCCGTTGGGCTCCTTTTGAACCCCCAGGTGACCCCATGCTGCATTTGCCCGAACACCAGCTCTCGATGACGGTGCTGATGACGCCAGACACCGCCAACTTTTCCGGCAAGGTGCACGGCGGCACCATCCTCAAGCTGCTGGACCAGGTGGCCTACGCCTGTGCCAGCCGCTACGCCGGGCGTTACGTTGTCACACTCAGCGTAGACCAGGTGATGTTCCGTCAGCCCGTGCACGTGGGCGAGCTGGTGACCTTCCTGGCCTCGGTGAACCACACCGGGCGCTCGTCGATGGAGGTCGGCATCAAGGTCGTGGCCGAGGACATCCGCGCCAAAGTGGTGCGGCATGTGAACAGCTGCTTTTTCACCATGGTGGCGGTGGACGACGACGGTCAACCCACCAGCGTGCCGCCGCTCACGCCGCAAACCCCCGACGAGCACCGCCGCTACGCCGCGGCCCAGGTGCGCAAGGCGATGCGGCTGGAGCTTGCCCAGCGTGCGCAGGCACTGGCAGGCCGTTGAGCCGGGCCGCCGGGGCGCCCGGCTGTTCAGCGCAAGTGCTTGAAGCGCTGGGCGTGGAGGGCCTCGGCGATGCTGAGCCCTCTGGGGCCGGGATGCAGTTCGCCCACCTGGCCGGCCTGCAACGTGCCTGCCTGCACCACCGCCAGGTAAAAGCCGCAGCGCCGCGACAGCACCATGTCTTTGCCCGCTTGCGGGTAGCCCATCACGGCCGCGAACTTGAAGCACGGCTGGCGCGGTTCGGTCACGCGCAGCACGGCGTCGGGGAAGTGCAAGGTGTCGCCCACGAACACCTGGGCTTCTTCCAGCGGGGTATCCACGCCGCGCAGGCCCAGGTTCTCGCCAAAAAAGCCGGGCGACAGCGCCTCGTCGAACAGGCTGGCAACACGCTGGCGGCGCTGGGCCTGCCACCACGCGGTGTGCTGCACCGGCCAGGCGTACAGGGCTTTGCTCAGGCCGCCATGCACGCTCAGGTCGGCTTGTTCGTCGCCGGCCAGCCCGAGCGCTGACACCGCCACGGCCTCGCCGCGCGGGCGTTTGCCGATGGCACTGGTGAAGCGCCGGCCCTCGGCCACCAGTGGCGCCACCGTGCCGGTGCACACGTGCTCGAGGGCGATGCGGACCGGCGTGGTCGGCCCGCTCATTCCCCCATCACCGCTTCGATGTCGTCGGCCTTCACCGGTACGCCGCGGGTGATGAGTTCGCAGCCATCTTCCGTCACCACCGCGTCGTCCTCGATGCGGATGCCGATGTTCCAGAAGTGCTCGGGCACGCCGGGCGCCGGGCTCACGTACAAGCCGGGCTCGATGGTCAGCACCATGCCGGGCCGCAGGATGCGGCTGGGGCGGTCCTTGATGGTTTCGCCGCTCAGCGGGTCCTTGCGCTCGCTCAATTGGCCGAGTTCGCTGGGTTCCACGTAGCTGCCCACGTCGTGCACGTCCAGCCCCAGCCAGTGGCCGGTGCGGTGCATGTAGAAGCGGAAGTAGTGGCGCTGGGCGATCACGTCGTCCAGGTGGCCCACGTCGTTCTTGTTCAGCAGCCCGAGGTCGAGCATGCCCTGGGCCAGTACCTTCACCGTGGCGTCGTGTGGGTCCACGAAGCGGTTGCCCGGCTTGGTGGCGGCCACGGCGGCGTCCTGGCTGGCCAGCACCAGGTCGTACAGGTCGCGCTGCGGGCCGGTGAACCTGCCGTTGGCCGGGAAGGTGCGGGTGATGTCGCTGGCGTAGCCGTCGAGTTCGCAGCCGGCGTCGATCAGCACCAGTTCGCCGTCGCGCACCGGGGCCGCGTCGGCGCGGTAGTGCAGCACGCAGGCGTTGGCGCCGGCGGCTACGATGCTGCCGTAGGCCGGGTACTGCGAGCCGTGCTGGCGGAATTCGTGCAGCAGTTCGGCGTCGAGGTGGTACTCGCGCAGGTCCTGCCCGGCGCGCAGGGTGGCCGCGCTGCGGCGCATGGCGCGGACGTGGGCCTGGGCGCTGATCTGCGCGGCGCGCTTCATCACGCCGATTTCGTGCGCGTCCTTGATCAGGCGCATTTCGTCCAGCGGGCCGCACAGGTCGCGCTGGGCGTCGGGGCACAGGGCGCCGAAGCGCACCCGGGCGCGCACTTTCTGCAGCCAGCCATCCACCCGGGTTTCCAGCCCGGCGTGCACCGCGAACGGGTACCACACGGTGTGGCGGTTTTCCAGCAGCTTGGGGAGGCGGGCGTCCAGCTCGTCCACCGAAAAGGCTTCGTCCACACCCAGCGCATCGGGAGCTGCCTGCGGCCCCAGGCGGATGCCGTCCCAGATCTCGCGTTCCAGGTCTTTGGGCTGGCAGAACAGGGTGGTGTGGCCTTCGGCGGTGATCACCAGCCAGGCGCGCGGTTCGGTGAAGCCGGTGAGGTAGTAGAAGTAGCTGTCGAAGCGGAACAGGTACTCGCTGTCGCGGTTGCGGGTGCGCTCGGGCGCGGTGGGGATGATGGCGATGCCACCGGCGCCCAACTGGGTGGCCAGGCGGGCGCGGCGGTCGGCGTAGATGGCTTGGTGGGGGATGGCGGACATAGGAGGGTTTCCTTGCGGTGCCGGGGCACGCGTAACGTCACTTGTATCACAGGCGCGCGACGGCTGGCGGCCTGGGGGGTGTTCATTGGCAGGCGGTGCAGGCCTGCAACGCCTGGGCAGCGTGCTGGCGCGTCTGCTCCACCAGAAAGTCCAGGAACACCCGGGTGCGCTGGGGCACAAACTTGCGGCTGGGCAGGGCGGCGTACAGGGCCAGCCGGCCGGTGATCCAGGGTGCCAGCACGCGCACCAGTTGCCCCTGCATCAGGTAGGGCGCCACCACGTCCACCGCCACCGAGGTGATGCCCGCGCCGTCGAGCGTGGCGCGCAGCAGGGTGTCGGTGTGGTTGGCCAGCAGCACGGGCTGCACCGGCACGTCCACCGGCGGGTGGGCCGGGTTGTCGCACCACAGCCGCCACGTCCGCGCCTGGCCAAAGGGTGTTTTCAGGTGCAGGCAGTCGTGCTGGGCCAGGTCCTGCGGCGCGGCGGGGGTGCCATGGCGGCGCAGGTAGTCGGGGGCGGCCACCAGAATGGCTTCCGACTCGATGACTTTGCGCGCCACCACGTCGGCGTCGAAGGCGTCGTCGGTGCCGATCAGGGTGATGTCGTGGTCCTCGATCGGCGGCTCGGCGGTGGAGTCGACCTGCAGATCGACCCGGATGTGGGGGTAGCGACGGCGGAATTCGGCCAGCAGCGGGGCGACCACGTGGCTGGCCAGCACCGGTGGCGCGTGCAGGCGCAGCAGGCCTTCGAGGCCCGTGGTGTGCAGCCGGGTGACGGCGTGGGCCTCGTCGACGTCCTGCAGGATGTTGCGCACCCGGTTGAGGTAGGTCTGCCCGGCTTCGGTAAGGGCCAGGCGGCGGGTGGAGCGCTGCAGCAGCCGGGTGCCCAGGTGGTCTTCCAGGTCGGCAACCAGCCGCGTCACCACCGGGGGCGACAGGTCGAGCGCGCGGGCGGCGGCGGCAAAGCTGCCTTCGGCCACCACGCGCTCAAACACACGCATTGAAAGCAGTCGGTCCATGGGCGTTCCAGTGGGTTTTCAAGGGCTTTATTGTTTCTTTTTTAGAAATACATGGTTGGTATGCGGGCTATTTTTCTTCTGATTAGGAAATTTTACAGTTCCTCCATCGGCGGCGCACCCCCCAAGCCCAGCCGACCCTCTGATGAACTTTTTGAAAGGCAATCCCATGAAGCGCTCTGCACTCTCCCTCATCGCCCTCGTGTCGGCCACCGTGTTGGCCGGCCCGGCTCTGGCCGACGTGTCCACCGGCAAAACCCGCGAACAGGTCAAGGCCGAACTGGCCGAAGCCATTCGCACCGGCGACATCATTGGCAACGCC
>JAUWAE010000173.1 GCA_030602185.1 Comamonadaceae bacterium | reverse complement strand
GCACGGGGCAATGCCGACGCCCGCATCTTTGCCCAGTCGCTGGAAGCGGAGCTGGTCTCCATTGCCGGCGTCTACCGCACCAGCGACGTGCCCTTGCCCGACAATGTGCGGGGCAAGGCGGCGCAGGTGCGTCTGCACAGCGGCGCCGATGGCGACAAGCTGCTGCTCGAACCCCTACTCTGATGCATTGAAAGAACCCCACAAATGGCCAAAATCGTCGTCGTGACTTCCGGCAAGGGTGGCGTGGGCAAGACCACCACCAGTGCCAGCTTCGCTGCGGGCCTCGCGCTCAAGGGCTTCAAGACCGTGGTGATCGATTTCGACGTCGGCCTGCGCAACCTCGACCTGATCATGGGCTGCGAGCGCCGCGTGGTGTACGACTTCATCAACGTCATCCACAACGAAGCCAACCTGAACCAGGCGCTGATCAAGGACAAGCAGTGCGACAACCTGTTCGTGCTGGCCGCCAGCCAGACGCGCGACAAGGACGCCCTGACGCAGGACGGCGTGGAACGGGTGCTCAACGACCTGGCCGGCATGGGGTTTGACTACATCGTCTGCGACTCGCCGGCGGGCATCGAAACCGGGGCCCTCATGGCCATGCACTACGCCGACGAGGCGCTGGTGGTGACCAACCCCGAAGTCTCCAGCGTGCGCGACAGCGACCGCATCCTGGGCATGCTGGGCAGCAAGACCAAGCGCGCCATCGAAGGCCAGGAGCCGATCAAGGAGCACCTGCTGATCACCCGCTACAACCCCAACCGGGTGCAGGACGGGCAGATGCTGTCGCTGGAAGACATCCAGGACATCCTGCGCATCCCGCTGATCGGCGTCATCCCCGAAAGCGAGACGGTGCTGCAGGCCTCCAACCAGGGGGTGCCGGCGGTGCACATGCAGGGCAGCGACGTGTCCGAAGCGTACAAGGACGTGATCGAGCGCTTCCTGGGCAACGACCGCCCGCTGCGCTTCATCGACGCCGAGAAGCCCGGTTTCTTCAAACGCCTGTTCGGGAGGTGAGCGGCATGTCCTTCCTGTCCTTCCTGCTCGGCGAGAAGAAGAAAACGGCCAGCGTGGCCAAGGAACGGCTGCAAATCATCCTGGCCCACGAGCGCAGTGGCCGCAACGCCGCCGAGCCCGACTACCTGCCGGCCCTGCAGCGCGACCTGGTGGCCGTCATCAGCAAGTACATCCACATCAACCAGGACGACATCAAGGTGCACCTGGAGCGCCAGGACAACCTGGAGGTGCTGGAAGTGAAGATCGAGTTGCCCGAAACCCGCTGAGGCCGTCATGTCCCGACCCGACGACGCCCGTTTTGACGCCTTCGAGCGCGAGGCCCTGGCCGAGGGCTTCGACGAAGTGCTGGCGCGCTCCTGGGACCCCTTGACGGTACTCGACACCCACACCCACCCCTTTGCCGTGAAGGCCGTGGTGGTGGCGGGCGAGATGTGGCTGGGCTGCCGGGGCGACACGCGCAACCTGTTGCCGGGCGACACCTTCACCCTCGACCGCGACGAACCGCACGACGAGCGTTACGGCCCACAGGGCGCAACCTACTGGGTGGCGCGCCGCGGTTGACACCGGTGGAGCATCACCGGCACGGCCGAAACAGGTCGAGCGCCGGTTGACGCGCGGCCGTCTGCACGCCGGCGAGCCCCAGCACCGAATGGAACAGGTGGTCGTGACTGAGCGGTTCGGTGGACCGCTGGCGCAGGCAATGGAACGCCAGGTTGGTGTGCTGCGGCCAGCCACCCGACGACCAGAACACCATGGGCACGTGCGTCTGCTCTTCGGGTGCCATGCTGTAGGGCATGCCGTGCAGGTAGAGGCCTTTTTCTCCCAGCGATTCGCCGTGGTCTGATACGTAGTACAGCGCGGTGGGCCGCTGTTGCTCGCGCAACCAGGCAATGGTCTCGGCCAGGAAGTGGTCGGTGTAGCGCAGGGTGTTGTCGTAAGCATTGACCAGATGGTCCGGGGCGCATTCCTGCAGGGTGGCGCTGGTGCATTCGGGGCCGAAGGGCTTGACGTTGGCCGGGGTGCGCTTGTGGTAGGCCGGGCCGTGGCTGCCCATCTGGTGCAGCACCACGACCGTACCGCGCGCACGCCGCACCGGGTCGAGCTTGTCCAGCTGGCCGGGCAGTTCGCGCAGCATCACTTCGTCGAAGCATTCGTCACCTTCGCACAGGCCCGGGACATGGAGCGTGCGCGTGTCGAAATGGGGCACGCGGTCGCACACGCCCTTGCAGCCGGACTGGTTGTCCAGCCACAGCACGGCCAGCCCCGCGCGCTGCAGCACGTCTAGCAGGGTTTCCTGGCGCACGTCGGCGTCGTACCCGCGGCGGCCCTGGCCCGAGAACATGCAGGGCACCGAGGTCTGGGTGTTGGTGCCACAGGCACTGACGTGGGGGAAATAGACCAGCTGCCCTTCGTCGCGCAGCCGGGCCAGGCGGGGCGTGGTGTCGCGCCGGTAGCCGCCCAGGCCGAAGTTGGCGGCGCGCGCGGTTTCGCCCACCACCAGCACGATGAGGGGCGCTTGCCCAGCATTGGGCGTGGCGCCCGCGGCGAGCGTGGCGTCCTGCCCCAGAGGCAACAGCGGCTGCTGGGCCTGCGCTGCGCGGCCCACGGTGTGCCGCGTGGCGGCATAGACGGTGTTGAACGGGTTGACCATGTAGCGCAAGGGCTTGTGGTTGCGCATGAGCGAGGCCAGGTCCTGGAAAGACAGCCACAGCAGCCCGGTGGCCACCAGCAGCGCCAGCAGGCCCACGCCCAGCTGGCGCGGCAGCAGGCGCCGCAGCGGTACGGTGCGCACCGGCTGGCGCCACCACCACCAGCCCGGCACCACCGCGCCCGCCAGCAGGGCCACGGCCAGGTGGGCGCTGAGCAGGTCACGCACCTCGGCGGCATCTGTGTTGAGCGCATTGGCCAGCATGGTGGGGTCGATCACCACCCCGTAGGCCTGCATGAAGTAGCTCGCCACCGCGGCCGTGAGCAGCAGCACCAGGCCCACGGGTTTGAGCCAGCGCGGCCAGACCCACAGCGACAAAAAGGTGAGCGTCAGGCCCAGCAGGACCACCGCCCAGCCCCCCAGGGTGAACCCCGCGTGCCAGCCGTGGTTTTCGGGCAGTGCCCAGAGGGCCAGCCACAGCGGCAGGTTACCCAGCGTGGCCAGCCACAGGGCGAGCACGCCCAGCAAGGCGGTGGGGTGCCAAGCACCGCGTGCAGCAGCACGTTCAGAAAACACAGAGACCATGGGTGAAGAACAGGCAGGCAATGGCCGCCATTCTTCGGGGCCTGCCTTATCGCAGCATTAACGCTGCGTTGGGTTGGCGGGCCAGACCAGCGCGTAGCGCGTGGTGAAAGGGGGAACGCCAGCGTCGTGGCGCAGTTGGATGCCATGCGCGTCGGCGATGCGCTGTACGAGGGTGAGGCCCACGCCCATGCCGGGTCGGGCGCTGCTCGGTGGGCCGTGGCGGGCCCCGTCGTCGCTGACGGACAAGCTCACCGCCGCGCCGTCGCCCGTTGCCACACGCACCGCCACCTGTGTGCCCGGCGGGGTGTGGCGCAAGGCGTTGTCCACCAGGTTGCGCAATGCCAGTGCCAGCATGGCCGCGCGGCCCGACACGGTCAGGGCCGGCTCGGGCGCTTCCAGCGACAGCTCTTGACCCAGTTCGTGTGCCAGGGGCACATGTTCGCTGGTCACCTGGCGTGCCAGCGCGCACAGGTCCACGGGCTGTTCGGCGCCCGCGTCCTGCCCCTGCGCCCGGGCCAGGTCCAGCAGTTGCGACAGGATGCGCCCGGTGCGCAGGGCGTCGTGCTCGATCTGGCGCAAGGCGGCCGCGCGCACGTCCACAGTATCGCCCTCGCGGGCCAGTCGGGCCTGCAGGACCATGGCGGCCAGCGGCGTGCGCAGTTCATGGGCCACGTCGGACGTGAAGCGCCGCTCGCGCAGCCACTGCGCCTGCAGCCGTTCCACCAGCGCATTGATGGCGTGGACCGTGCTGCTCAACTCGCGAAAGGGCTGGCGCGCGGGCAGCGTTTCCCCGGCGTCCACGTTTAGGGTGCCGATGGCGTTGGACAACTGGTTGAGCGGGCGCAGGCCGCGCCGGATGGCCCAGGCCAGCAGCAGCGCCACCAGGGGCAGCAGCACCAGCGCCGGGCGCACGATGTGCTCGGCGATGTCGCGCGCCAGGGCGGCGTGGCGGTGGGTGTCGACCATCACCGCCACCCGGCGGGGCAACGCACCAGGCCCTGCGGTGTCGGCCACGAACACGCGCCAGGTCCGCACCTCCCCGGCGAGCGACAGCGCCAGGGTGTGGTGCCCGGCCGCCAGAGAGGGCGGCAGACTGGCGGCCATGCCATGGGTGTCCCATGCGAGGGTCGATCCTTCCCAGGCGACGACGCGCAACTCGGGGGCATAGCCGCTGGCGAAAGGGCTGCGTGCGAACTGGTGCGGCGTCAGATCGAATGGGTCCAGCTCACCCAGGCCCGCCTGGCGCACCAGCAGTTCGGCGGTGGAGACCAGTTGGCCGTCGGTGATCTCCTCGGCTTCGTGCAGGCCGGTGTAGTAGGCCATGCCAGCCAGCGTGAACCAGATGGCGAGCAAGGCGAGCAACGTCCAGCCCCACAGGGAGCGCCAGAGCAGGCGCGGGGCCTTGGGGGGGTGTGAGGTGGACATCAGGCGCCCTCCTCGGTGGGACGGGGCACGTAGTAGCCCACGCCGCGCACGGTCTTGACCAGGCTTTCGCCCAGCTTGCGCCGCAGGTGGTGCATGTGCACTTCCAGGGCGTTGCTTTCCAGCGCGTCATCAAAGCCATAGAGCGCCTCTTCCAGGCGCTGGCGCGTCACGACCTGGCCGCTGGCGCGCAACAGCACCAGCAGCAGCGCGAACTCCTTGGCGCGCAACACCACCGGCTGGCCTGCGCGGTGCACGGTGTGCGCGGCCGGGTCCACCGCCAGGTCGCCGTGGTGCAGCACGGGGGACGCCCGCCCCTCGCTGCGCCGCAGCGCCACCCGCATGCGGGCCAGCAATTCCTCGGGCTCGAAGGGTTTGACCAGGTAGTCGTCAGCCCCCTGGTCCAGCCCGGCCACCCGGTCTGGTAGGGCATCGCGGGCGGTCATGATGAGTACCGGTAGTGTGTGCCCGTCGGCGCGCAACTGGCGCAGCCAGCCCAGGCCATCGCCGTCGGGCAGGTTGAGGTCCAGCAGCACCAGCTCGAACGACTCGACCTGCAACGCGGCGCGGGCCTGGCCCAGCG
>JAUWAE010000312.1 GCA_030602185.1 Comamonadaceae bacterium | reverse complement strand
GTGCCCCTGCTGCGCAGCCCGCTGGAGCCCTGGCGCACCTGGTTCGCGGCCCAGCACCTCGACTGGCCCGAACCCACCGATGGTTCCCAGTTCAACGACATCGGCCTGATGTGCGATGGCGCCGCCGCCGGCATGGGCGTGGCGCTGGTGCGCCTCAAACTCGGCGCGCCATGGATCGAAAACGGCTCGCTGGTGCGCCTGGGCGACAGCGAGCCCTTCCGCACCCCGGTGCCCAGCCCGCACGCCCACTACCTGTGCTGGCGCACTGGCGCCATGGACCGCTGGGAATGCGCCACCTTCGCCGAGTGGCTCAAAAAGGCGATGGACTGACGTCCACCGCCGCCGGCCTCACTCGATCGACAGGCGCTGGCCGGAGCGGCCCTTCTTCTTCGGCAGCGTCAGCACCAGTACGCCGTTGTCGAACTTGGCCTTGGCGGCGTCTTCGTCAATGTCCACCGGCAACTGGAAGCTGCGCGCCACCGAGCCGTAGTAACGTTCGCTGCGCAGCAGCTTCTCGTCGGCCGTCTGCGCATCCATCTGCTTCACTTCGGCCCGCAGGGTCACCACGCTGCCGTCGATGGTGACGTGGATGTCTTCCTTGGCCACCCCTGGCATTTCGGCCTCCACCACATAGGCGTCGCCGTTTTCCTTCACGTCCACCCGGATGGACTGCGGCAACGGATCACCATGCAGCGGCTTGATGAAAAAGCCCGGGGCCATGTCTTTGAAGAAGTCGTCAAACAGGCTGCCACGCGGAATGAGGTTGCTCATGCGAAATCTCCTGAAGAAGCTGTCAACGCTCAGAAAATAGCGGCCATCGGCGCCGATTTCAAGGCCCTGCGCGATGCAGGACGCGGCCTCCGGTGCCGTCGTTTGATCTGCGTCAATCCCCCGCGGACACGGCCGCCTTCACAAGCGCTTGCAGGATTTTTCAACCCGCGGCGCAGCCCTTGGCCTACACTGGCTGCCCATGAACGCCCCCGTCTCCACCGCCCAGCAGGACGCCCTGGACCGCGCCACGCGCCAGGCCGAAGTGGTGCATGCGCTGCAGGCCGTGCTGCCCGCGCACGCGTTGCTCTACACCCCGGAAGACACCACACCCTACGAGTGCGACGGCCTCACCGCCTACCGCCAGCGCCCCCTGTGCGTGGCCCTGCCGGAAACCTACGACCAGGTGCAGGCCGTGCTCAAGGTGTGCCACCTGCTGGGGGTACCGGTGGTGGCACGCGGCGCTGGCACCGGCCTGTCGGGCGGGGCCATGCCACACGCCCTGGGCGTCACGCTGAGCCTGGCCAAATTCAACCGCATCCTCAAGGTCGACCCGCTGGCCCAGACCGCCGTGGTGCAGGCCGGCGTGCGCAACCTGGCCATCAGTGAAGCCGCCGCCCCCTACGGCCTGTATTACGCGCCCGACCCGAGCAGCCAGATCGCCTGCACCATCGGCGGCAACGTGGCCGAAAACTCCGGCGGCGTGCATTGCCTCAAGTACGGCCTCACGGTCCACAATATCCTGAAGGTGGAAGGCTTCACCATCGAAGGCGAACCCGTGACCTTGGGCGGCGACGCGCTCGACAGCCCCGGCCTGGACCTGCTGGCGGTGCTGATCGGCAGCGAGGGCATGCTGGCCGTGACCACCGAGGTGACGGTGAAGCTGGTGCCCAAACCGCAACTGGCGCGTTGCATCATGGCCAGCTTCGACGACGTGCGCAAGGCCGGTGAGGCCGTGGCGGCAGTGATCGCGGCCGGCATCATCCCTGCGGGGCTGGAGATGATGGACGGCCCCATGACGGTGGCCGTCGAGGACTTCGTGCACGCCGGCTACGACCTGAACGCCGCGGCCATTTTGCTGTGCGAAAGCGACGGCACGCCGGAAGAGGTGGAAGAGGAAATCGGCCGC
>JAUWAE010000227.1 GCA_030602185.1 Comamonadaceae bacterium | reverse complement strand
TTGGCCAGCATGCTTTCGGAAAACAGCGGCACGCCGGCGGTCTCTTCTTCCAGGATGATCTGCAACAGGATGCTGCGCGTAAGGTCGTCGTTGGTCTTGGCGTCGCGCACGACGAAGGGGTCGCCACGCATCACCAGCGCCTTGACCTCGGCCAGCGTGATGTAGGACGAGGTGTCGGTGTCGTAGAGGCGGCGATTCGGGTACTTCTTGATCACGCGCACGGTTTTGCCGGGGGTGGCCGCTTCTGCGGCCTCGTTGGTTTGCACTGGGCAAGCTCCTGGTAAGCGCCGACAGGCAGCGCCTGTCCACATCGATCGGGTTGGTTGACATTGTAGGGAGCAAACCGCGTGCCTGCGCCACCGGAATTACCCTTTGTGCTGCATGGCAGCATTGGGGCCTCGCTGCCGTTACCATGCCGGGTGTTCTTCACTCTCATCGAAAGCAAGGCATGAAACGACTCGAAGGCAAGGTCAGTCTCATCACCGGTGCAGGCCAGGGCATCGGCGCCGCCACGGCACGCAAGTTCGCGCAGGAAGGCGCCACCGTGGTGGTGTGTGACGTGCGCCAGGCGGCGGTGGACGCGGTGGTGGCCGAATGCCAAGTGGCAGGTGCCACGGCCGTGGGACACGTCATGGACGTGACCCAGCGCACCATGGTGGACGCGGTGGTGGCCGAGGTGCTGGCTCGCTTCGGCCGCATCGACGTGCTGGTCAACAACGCCGGCATCACCCAGGACGCCCGGCTGCAGAAAATGACGCTGGAGCAGTTCGACCGGGTGGTGGACGTGAACCTGCGCGGCGTGTTCCATTGCAGCCAGGCGGTCGCCGATGCCATGGTTGCCCAGGGGGGCGGCGTCATCCTCAACGCCTCGTCGGTCGTCGGCATCTACGGCAACTTTGGGCAGACCAATTACGCGGCCACCAAGTTCGGCGTCATCGGCTTCACCAAGACCTGGAGCCGCGAGCTCGGCCCCAAGAGGGTACGCGTCAACGCCGTGGCGCCGGGCTTCGTGGACACGCCGATCCTGCGCACCATCCCCGAGAAGGTGCTGCAGGAGATGGAACACAAGGTGCCGCTCAAGCGCCTGGGCAAGCCAGAGGAAATCGCCAACGTCTACGCCTTCCTGGCCAGCGATGAGGCCAGCTACGTGAATGGCGCGGTGATCGAGGTGTGCGGCGGCATGACGGTGTGAGACCTGGCCCGCAATGACCCACGACACCCGCTCGGCCGCGGCGCACCCGCGCTCCAAAACCGACCTCTTTTTCGCATTCACCTGGCTGGCCCTGCAAGGTTTCGGCGGTGTACTGGCCGTGGTGCAACGCGAGCTGGTTGAGAAGAAGCGCTGGCTGACCCGCGAACAGTTCGTCGAGGACTGGGCGGTGGCGCAGATCCTGCCCGGCCCCAACGTGGTCAACTTGTCGCTGATGATCGGTGGCCGCCACTTCGGCTTGCCTGGCGCACTCGCCGCGTTGGCCGGCATGCTGCTCGCGCCACTGGCCGTGGTGCTGCTGCTGGCCATCGCCTTTGCCAGCGTCGCCAGCACGCCCGCGGCCCTCGGCGCACTGCGCGGCATGGGCGCGGTGGCGGCGGGGCTCATCACGGCCGCCGGCCTGAAGCTGGTGGGGGCGCTGCAGCACCATGTGATCGGGCGGGCGGCGTGTTGGGGTTTGGCGGGCGCCACCTTTGTCGCGATCGCCTGGCTGCGCGTGCCGCTGGCATGGGTGCTGCTGGGCCTGGGCAGCGTGGCGTGCGTGTGGACCTGGCATTGCCTGGGCCGCACCGCTGCGGGGGCGTCGCGGTGAGCGCGGTGCTGCCGGCCGTGGACTGGCTGCAACTGTTCGGGCACTTTCTCCTGCTGTCGCTGCTGGCAGTGGGGGGCGCCATCACCACCGCGCCCGACATGCACCGCTACCTGGTGGCGCAGCAGGCCTGGCTGACCGACGCGCAGTTCACGGCCGCGATCGCCTTGGCCCAGGCAGCCCCCGGGCCCAACGTCCTGTTCGTCGCGCTGCTCGGCTGGACGATAGGCTGTAACGCCGCCGGCGGGGTGGCCGCGGGCGCGGCGGCCTGGCCCCTGGGTGCCCTGGGCGTGCTGGTGGCCATGACCGCCATCCTGCTGCCCTCCTCCACCCTGACCTACCTGGCCACGCGCTGGGCCCACCGCCACCGCGAACGGCGCGGGGTCAAGGCCTTCAAGCAAGGCATGGCCCCGATCGTGATTGCCCTGTTGATTGCCACCGGCTGGGTGCTGACCGCTGCCCACGACCACCCCGCACGCGACTGGCGGCTGTGGTTGCTGACCTTGGTGAGCACGGTGGTGGTGTGGCGCACCAAGGTGCACCTGCTGTGGCTGCTGGGCGCAGGCGGCGCACTGGGGGCCCTGGGGCTGGTCTGACCCCCTGCCGACATTGGATCAGGAACGCTGGCGCATCGCCTCGTAAAGGCACACGGCGCTGGCAACCGACACGTTCAGGCTTTCCACGGCCCCACGCATGGGAATGCTCACCAGCTCGTCGCAGGTCTTGCGCGTCAATTGGCGCATGCCTGGGCCTTCGGCGCCCAGCACCAGCGCCACCGGGCCTTTCAAGTCCACCTGGTAGATGGTCTTGGGCGCATCGTCGCTGGTGCCGATGACCCAGATGTTGCGCTCCTTGAGCTCGTTGAGGGTGCGCGCCAGGTTGGTGACCATGAAGTACGGCACCGTTTCGGCGGCACCGCTGGCCACCTTGGCCACGGTCGCGTTGATGCCTGCCGCGTGGTCCTTGGGTGCGATCACGGCCTGGGCACCGGCGCCATCGGCCACCCGCAGGCAGGCCCCCAAGTTGTGCGGATCGGTCACGCCGTCGAGCACCAGCAGCAACGGCGCCTCGCCCCCCTGCTCCAGTTGCTCCAGCAGGTCGTCGAGGGAACGGGCCTGTGCCACTGGCTGAACCCGCGCGGCCACCCCCTGGTGGCCGTGGCTGCCCGCCAGCTTGGCAAGGCGCAGGCTGTCGGCCTCGATCAGCCGGGCACCCGCTTCCTTGGCGCGTTCCAGGAACTGCTTCATGCGCGCGTCGCGGCGCGAGGGGTCGACGTAAATCTCGATGATGGAGGCAGGCGCCGTCTTCAGGCGCACGCCGACGGCGTGGAAGCCGAACAGGACTTTGGGGGAGGACATCCCCGGATTATCACGCTTCGGCCAGCGCGGGCTCGCTGGCCCGCCCCGCTTCGATGGTGATACGGCGCTCGCAGCGCTGGGCGATGGCGCGGTCGTGCGTCACCAGCACCAAGGTGGTGCCCTGCTCGCGGTTGAGCTCGAACATGAGCTCCATGACCTTTTCGCCGGTAGCAAAATCCAGGCTGCCGGTGGGCTCGTCGGCCAGCAATACGGCCGGCCGCACCACGAAGGCCCGTGCCAGCGCCACCCGCTGCTGTTCACCACCCGACAGCACCTTGGGGTAGTGCCCCAGGCGCTCGCCGAGGCCCACGCGCCGCAGCATCTCGGTGGCGGCCGTGCGTGCATCGCGTCGACCGGCCAGCTCCAGCGGCAGCATCACGTTCTCCAGCGCCGTCAGGTTGCCCAACAACTGGAAGCTCTGGAAGACGAAGCCGACCTTCTGCGCCCGCAAGGCGGCACGCTGGTCTTCGTTCAGGGCAAAAATGTCGGTCCCGTCGATGTGA
>JAUWAE010000077.1 GCA_030602185.1 Comamonadaceae bacterium | reverse complement strand
GCCGGGGCGGGGGCCGGGCGGGCGGCGGGTGCCGCGGCGCGCGGGGCGTAGCCGCCCCCACCGCCTTCGTCCCTGCCGGGGCCGCCCATGCCCTCACGGCCACCCAGCAGCTGCAGTTCGGTGGCAATGATGTCCACCGTGTTCTTCTCGACGCCCGACTGGTCGGTGTATTTGCCGTACTTCAGGCGGCCTTCGACGTAGATCGGGCGGCCTTTTTTCACGTATTCGCCGGCAATTTCGGCCAAACGGTCGTAAAAGGTCACGCGGTGCCATTGCGTGTCCTCCACCGTCTCGTCGCTGTTGCGGTCCTTGCGGCGGCTGGTGGTGGCCACACTCACGTTCGCCACGGCCTGGCCCGAGGGCAGGTAACGGATCTCGGGGTCGCGGCCGCAGTTGCCGACCAGAATGACTTTGTTGACGGATGCCATGGCGTGAGGGGTCCTCTCTAGCGTGGTGTGAAAACGAGGATCGATTGTCCAACATTTGCCCGCCCGCGGCGTGTCGGGGCCGCCCAGGCTTTTACACTAAGCGCATGCCACGGCCGCAGCAGCCCGATTTTCTGGACAACCTCCGTCGCGAGGTGGGGGGCGGGCGCCAGTGGCTGGACCGGGCGGTGGTGATCGGCTTTGCGGTGCTGGCCGGTCTGGCGGTGGTGGGGTTCACCTGGTTGTACGACTGGGCGTTCGAGCAGTTTGCCGGCCTGCAGTCGCGCCACTGGTGGCTGCCCCTGCTGTGGACACCGGCCGTGACGGCGGCGGTGGTGTGGCTGCTGCGGCGCTGGGCCCCGGGGGCCGGTGGCTCGGGGGTGCCGCAGGTGCTGGTGGCGCTCGAGCCTGGTGTGCCACGCGAGCGGCGCAGCCGCCTGGTCTCGCTCAAGCTTTCGGTGGCCAAGGTGCTGGGGGTGTCGGGCGGGGTGCTGGCCGGCCTGTCTGTCGGCCGGCAGGGCCCGTCGGTGCAAGTGGCCGCGGGCGTCATGCACCACGCGCGGCGCTACCTGTCGCCCAACACCGTCATCACCGACCGCGAGTTGCTGGTCGCCGGCGGGGCAGCCGGCATCGCCGCGGCTTTCAACACGCCGCTGGGCGGCATCGTGTTCGCGATCGAGGAGCTGTCGCGCCGCCTCGAGCAGCGCAGCAGCGGCCTGATGCTGGCCGCCATCGTGGTGTCGGGCCTGGTCTCGGTGTCGGTGTTCGGCAACCTGTCGTACTTTGGCCGGGTACGCATCGAGGTGGTGTCCTGGGCCGACCTGTTCTGGCCCGGGCTGCTGATCGCGGTGGTTTGCGGGCTGGTGGGCGGTCTGCTGTCGCGCCTGCTGCTGGTCTCGCTCACCGGGGTGCCCGACCGCTTCTGCGCCCTGCGCCGCGCCCATCCGGTGCGTTTTGCGGCGCTGTGCGGGTTGGGCGTTGCCGTGATCGGTCTGGTGAGCGATGGCGCGGTCAACGGTGGCGGCCACCACCACGTGCGCGAGTTGTTGGCGATGGAGTCGGTGGAGGCGCACACGCCGCTGCTGTTCTCGGGGCTGAAGTTCATCGCCTCGTGGTGGTCGGCCTGGTCGGGCGTGCCCGGAGGCATTTTTGGCCCCAGCCTGTCGCTGGGGGCCGGCGTGGGGGCCGACATCGCCTGGTTGACCGACGCGCGTCAGGTGCAGGCGCTGATCGCGATCGGCATGGCCGGCTTTCTGGCGGCGGTGACGCAAACACCGATCACCGCCATGATCATCGTGATGGAGATGACCGACGGCCACAGTATGGTGCTGAGCCTGATGGGCTGCGCACTGCTGTCGAGCCTGCTGTCGCGGATGGTGAGCCGGCCGCTGTACAGCACCATGGCCGAGACGTTGTGGACCCAGGTGGTGCGGGTCAGCCCGCCGCCGGCGCCTGCACCCGCCGCGGGCCCGCCGGGGCCGGGGCCCGCATCGGCCACGCCACCAGCAGCCACACTAGGCTCAGGCCCGCACACGCCATGAACAGCCCGTCGGGCCCGGTGTGACGCACCAGCCAGCCCCCGGCCGCGCCCCCCACGAAGAAGCCGACCGACTGCAACGTGTTGTACACCCCCAGGGCCGCGCCACGGGCATGGGCTGGGGCCAGGCGCGATGCCAGGCTGGGCTGGCTCGCTTCCAGCGTGTTGAAGCCCAGGAAGAACAGGAACAGCCCGATCCCCAGCGCCGTGAGCGACGCGCCCTGCGTGGCACTCCACCAGAAGCCGAGCTGCACCAGCAGGATCAGCCCGATGGCGAACAGGAACACCGCCCGCAGGTGCCCGCGCCGCTCCAGCCGGAACAGCACGCCGCCCATGACGACGAAGGAACCCACCAGTGCCAGCAGGTAGACCACCCAGTGCCGCTCGGCCGCGAGGCCGGCCTGCACCAGCAGGGCCGGCACGGCCATCCACATCGCCAGCTGCACCGCGTGCAGCACGAACACCCCCAGGTCCAGCCGCAGCAGTCCGGTGTGGCGCAGCACTTCTGCCAGCCCGCGTCGGCCAGCGTCCACGTGTTCCCGGGGTTCGGGGGGCACCACCCAGGCCACCACCGCCATGCCCGCCAGCGCCAGGCCGGTGGTCAGCCAGAACAGGCCGTGCAGCCCGATGTGGGCGGCCAGCACCGGGGCGGCCACCAGCGAGAGCGCGAACATCAGCGCGATGCTGACACCGACCAGCGCCATGGCCTTGGTGCGCACCTCGTCGCGCGTGACGTCGGCCAGGAAGGCGGTGATGGCGGCCGAGATGGCCCCGGCGCCTTGCAGCGCCCGCCCGACGATGAGTGCGTCCAGTGACGGGGCCCAGGCGGCGACCGCGCTGCCCACGGCAAACAGCGCGAGCCCGAGCAGGATGACGCGTTTGCGGCCAAAGCGGTCGGACGCCATGCCCAGCGGGATCTGCAGCAACGCCTGCGTAAGGCCGTAGATGCCCATGGCCAGGCCCACCCGGGCCGGGTCGTCACCGCCGGGGTAGCGGGCGGCTTCGAGCGCGAACACCGGCAGCACCAGGAACAGGCCGAGCATGCGCAGCGCGAAAATCGAGGCCAGCGAGGCGCTGGCCCGCCGCTCGAGCGCGGTCATGCGGTGGGAAGGGGGGGTGGTATCGGACACGGCGTAATTGTCGCGCAAGCGGCGGCCAGGCGCCGCTTGCGGGGTCTCAGGCCATCCGGTCCGGCCGCGATCAGGCCGCCTTCAGGGCACTGCGGTAGGCGCCGCAGCCCACCAGCAACTGGTCGTTGATCGGCAGCACGAACGAGGACTTGCCGCGCACGTCCTTGGTCACCGGGTTGACGATGTTGTACTCCACCCAGCCGCCGCCGCTGTCGGCGCGGTCCCAGGCGTCGCGCAACAGTTGCTCGGCGTCCAGGCCGGGGGCGTCGTGCAGGCGGGTGCCGTTCTTGGCGCGGTCGGCGCCCATCACGCGGTACACCCCTTCGCGGTCGAACACGAAGATGTAGAGGTCGCGGTCGATGAAGCGGCCGCTCCTGTTGTAGAAGTCCTCGCAGGCGCGCTCGTAGCCGAGCTGCTGGATGTGTGCCAGGGCGTCTTGCGCCATCCGCATGGCCACATCGGCGGTGCCCTGCGTCAGCCGCATGTGGTGCACGGCGTGGTCGAGGTCGTCGGTGTGGGCCAGCAGGTCGGCCGAGCGCTTGCTGGTGCGGTCGACCATGGCCGCGTTGTCGTAGGTCACGGTGTCGATCTCGCCCATGGCCTGTGCCACCTCTTTCAAGGCCGCACTTTGCTGGTTGCTGGCCACCGCCATGCCGTCGATGCGGGTGGCGATGTCGCGGATGCCATGCACCAGCTGGTCCATCACGCTGTTGACCGAGCTGATCTGCGTGACCGAGGACTGGACCCGGCCGGTCGATTCGGCGATCAGCTGGCGCACTTCGCCGGCTGCGGCCTGGCTGCGCTGCGCCAGGCTGCGCACCTCGGCGGCCACCACCGCGAAGCCACGGCCGGCCTCGCCGGCGCGCGCCGCTTCCACGGCGGCGTTCAGCGCCAGGATGTTGGTCTGGAAGGCGATGCTGTCGATCACGCCGATGATCTCGGTCATGCGCTGCGAGGTGGACTGCAGCGTGCCCATGCCGCTGACGGTCTGCTGCATCAGGCCGCCGGCGGTTTCGGTCTGGCGGTGCAGCTGCTCGCTCACGCGGCTGATTTCGAGCACGTTCTGGCTGTTGCGGGTCACGGTTTCAGCGGCCTCGCGCACGTTGGCGCTGGCCTCTTCCAGGGCCGCGGCCTGCGCCTGGGTGCGGTCGGAGAGCAGGGCGCTGTCGGCCACCAGTTGCTGGCCCATGTGGCCGAGCACGGCCGAGACGCTGCGCACGTCGGCCACCAGCGCCGACAGGCTGTTGAGCATGGTCTGGAACTTGCGCCCCATCTGGGCCATTTCGTCCGAGCCCGGAATCTGCACCACGCCAGTGAGGTCGCCGGCGGTGGCCTTCTCGATCACGCCGTCGAGTTGGCGCAAGCCGTCGATGGTGGCGTGGTAGAAGGCCATCATGCCGTAGGTCAGCACCAGCAGCAGCACCACGGCCCCGGCGGCCACGCCGATGAGCTGGTATTCCGCGCCGTCAGCGCGCGCCTGCAGCAGGGTTTGCAGGCGTTCGCTGTGGGTGTCGGTGAAAGCGCGCTGGGCTTGCAGCACCTCGCTGCCGCGCTGGTAATGCTGCTGCGCATCGGCCATCAGGGCGCCCGAGCCCATGGTGGTGCCCACTTCGTTCGCATAGCCTTCGCTGGCGCGTTGCAGGGCGGCCCAGCTGTCGGGGGCGGCCTCGCCGGCGCGCTGCAGCGAGGTCAGCCGCTCCTCGATCTGGCTCAGCACGTCGGTGACCTGGGTGCTCTGGCCGCCCAGCCGCACCGCCGCGGTGATGATCTGGGTGTTGAGGCCGGCACTTTGCTGCACCAGCAGCGCCGCGCCTTCGTTGCGCAGGTGTGCGGTGGCCTGCTGCAGCCCAGGCAGGCGGGCCACCACGGTGTCCATCAGGAAGTAGGTGGCGGCGTAGGGGTCGAGCAGCAGGGTGGACGTTTCTGCGGTGAGCGATGTGAGCTTTTGCAGGCGGTTGAGCAAGGCCGTGTGGCGGTCGTAGAGGGCGCTGCGGTCGGCGTCGGGGGGCACGGCGCCGGTGACGGCACTCACGTCGCGTTGCAGCGGTGCCCAGGCGTCGGCCAAGCCCAGGTGGGGGGCCGCCTGGATCCGCGCGTCGAGCGCGGCCACGGCCTGCCGCAATGCGGCGGCGCTGGCGTCGAGCTGGGGCCGCGCGCTGGCTTCACCGGACAGCAGCAGGTGGGCCTGGCCCTGGTGGTCGAGCAGGTGGCGGTTGACCTCGGCAATGGCGCGCACCACGTGCACGCCGTCGATTTCGAGCTGGGCGGTGGCGCGCTCGGTCCACAGGCGCTGCGACAGCTGCAAGCCGGTGATGGCGAGCGGCAGCAGCAGCACCGCGGCCATGGCCAGCATTTTCACGGTCATGGGCAGGCGCTGCATCAGCGCCACGGCAGGTGCGAGCAACCCCGGGTTGTGCGGTTTGGCACTCATGGGCGGAACCTCAGGCAAGGGCGGTGCGCATCTGGTCGATCACCGCGCGGTAGTCGGGTTTGCCAAAAATGGCGCTGCCGGCCACAAACGTGTCGGCGCCGGCGTCGGCCACGCGGCGGATGTTGTCGGCCTTGATGCCGCCATCCACCTCGAGGCGGATGTCCTTGCCACAGGCATTGATGCGCTGGCGCGCGGCCTCGATCTTGCGCAGGGCCGAGTCGATGAAGCCCTGGCCGCCAAAGCCCGGGTTGACGCTCATGATGAGGATGAGGTCGATGTCGTCGATCACCCAGTCCAGCACGTCCAGCGGGGTGGCGGGGTTGAACACCAGGCCGGCCTGGGCGCCCTTGGCCTTGATGGCCTGGATGCTGCGGTGCACGTGGGTGGAGGCGTCGGGGTGGAAGCTGACCAGGTCGGCCCCGGCGTCGATGAAGGCGCCGGCCAGCGCGTCCACCGGCTGGATCATCAGGTGCACGTCGATCGGGACGGCCGTGCCGTCGGCCTTCTTGGCGTGCGGCTTGAGCGCCTGGCACACCATGGGTCCGAAGGTGAGGTTGGGCACGTAGTGGTTGTCCATCACGTCGAAGTGGATCCAGTCGGCACCGGCGGCGATGACGTTACGCACCTCTTCGCCCAGGCGGGCGAAGTCGGCGGACAGGATGGACGGAGCAATGCGGTACATGGTCATACGGAGCGCAACCCAACGAATGTGAAAAATGGCATTGTGCCCATTCTGGGGTAGGCCTTGTGTAAGGGAAAGCGTGGATTGAGCGACATTCGCACCCGCCGAAGGGCGGCTGCCGCTACCATTGCGGCCATGCCCAAGCACCAGTTCACCTGTGACGCCGTCCCGCAGTACGTGCCGCAGCAATCCGACCCCGAGGTCGGCCAGTACGTGTTCGCCTACACCATCACCGTCCGCAACACCGGTGAGGTGGCGGCGCAGCTCGTCTCGCGCCATTGGGAGATCGAGGACGCCCAGGGCCAGACCCAGGTGGTCGACGGCCTCGGCGTGGTGGGGCAGCAGCCGCTGCTGCAGCCCGGCGAGGCCTTCCGCTACACCAGCAGTGCGGCGCTGCGCACGCCCATGGGCATCATGAGCGGCCATTACTTCTGCGTGGGGGTGGACGGTGTGCGTTTCGAAGCCCCGGTGCCGCCGTTCGTGCTGCGGGCCGACGGGGCCGGCCTGGTGCATTGAATCCACCCATGGCGGCCACCACCCCCACCCCGGATGCCCGGTTGCAGGCGCTGCTTGACGGCCTGGACGCCGACGCACCGCTGCCGCAGCGCCACCTGTGGCTGATCGGGCTGCTGGGCTGGTTGCGCGGGCCGCAGTCCGATGTGCCGGGCACCTTGCGCCGGCTGGAGGCCCTGCTGGAGGCCGCCGAGGCGAGCCCGGCGTGGGTGGCGCACTGGCGGCGCTGGTGGGCCCGTTTCCGCGAAGAGGTGGCCGTCGCCCCCCTGCTGGCCGACTTCGGTTTCGCGTCCAAGTCGGTGTTCCTGACCGAACTGGGCCACCGGCTGCGCCGCAAACTCCTGCCCGCCTCGCCCGTGACGACCGACCTGGCCGAACTGTTCGGCCTGCTGTTTGCCGACCCGCTCGACGCCCGCTGGCTGCGGGCGGTGCCCGAGCGGCTGCTGCTGCGCGTGGCGGCCTTGCTGGAGCCGCTGCCCGACCCCGAGGACCCGGCAACAACCCCCGCACCCTCGGTCCCTGCTGCTGCCTGGGACCAGACGTTGCTCGATGCACTGACCTTTTGCGTCGGCCAGATCAGCGCGGCCGGCTTCAGCCCCGAATTGCGGGTGCGCATGTCGCCCGAGGCCCAGCGGGCCCGCACCTTCCACGACCTGCCGGTGGCGCTGGAGGCTTACCGACAGGCCGTGCTCGCGGCCGGTGCCGGCAGTGACGTGGCCCGCGCGCAAGAGGCCCGCCTGCGCCGTCAGCTCGACGAGTGCCGGCATGCCGCCTACACGGTCTATGCCCACCTGGAAGAGCACGGCATTTCGGTCGGCATCGTGTTCCGGCTGCGCCAGCTGCGCGAGCGCGTGATGCGCGCCAAGACGCTGCTGGACTGCCTGGCCTCGCCGCAGCGCCCGCGCGCCACCGCGCAGCTGCTGGCGCAGCTGGTGCAGGTGGGGCGCGAGAGCACCAGCATCCGCGCGCTGGTCGCCACCAGCACCCAGCTCACGGCGGCGCGGGTGGCCGAACGCAGCGCCGAAACGGGCGAGCACTACATCACCCGCACCTGGGCCGAGTACCGCGCCATGCTCTGGCGCGCCGCCGGTGGCGGGGCGGTGCTGGGGTTCACCACCTGGTTCAAGTTCCTGCTTGGCGGGCTGGCGCTGTCGGCCTTCTGGGGCGGCCTGGCGGCAGGGCTCAATTACGCGGCGGCCTTCGTGCTGATCCAGCTGCTGCACTTCACCGTCGCCACCAAACAGCCGGCCGTCACCGCGCCGGCCATGGTCGCCAAGCTCAAGGACCTGCAGACCCGCGAGTCGGTGCTGCGTTTTGTGGACGAGGTGGCGCACCTGTTCCGTTCCCAGGTGGCGGCGATAGCGGGCAACCTGCTGGCGGTCATGCCCATGGTCGGGCTCATCAGTGCCGCGCTCTGGCTGGCCACCGGCGCGCCCATGCTGACCGAGGCCAAGGCCCGCCATGTGATCGACGCGCACCAGCTGCTTGGCCCCACGTTGTGGTTTGCGGCCGGCACCGGGCTGCTGCTGTTCGCCAGCAGCATCGTGGCGGGCTGGGTGGAAAACTGGTTCGTGCTGCACAAGCTCGACTCGGCGATCGAGCACAACCCGGCCATCACCCAGCGCCTGGGCCCCGCGCGGGCACAGCGTTGGAGCCGTTTCCTGCGTCACAACATCTCGGGCCTGACGGCCAACGTCTCGCTCGGCCTCATGCTCGGGCTGGTGCCGGCAGTGGCGGGGTTTTTCGGCCTGGGAGGCGACGTGCGCCACGTCACGCTGGTCACCGGGCAGATGGTGGCCGCGGCCGTCACCCTGGGGCCCTCGCTGTTGCTGGAATGGGCGTTCTGGTCGGCGGTGCTGGCCACGCTGCTGGTCGGGCCCATCAACCTGGCGGTGAGCTTTTACCTCGCGTTCCGGCTGGCGCTGAAGGCGCAGGGCGTGAGCGACGTGAACCGCCAGCGCATTCAGGTCGCCATCCGCCACCGCCTGCGCCGGGCGCCTTTGAGTTTCCTGTGGCCGATCGGTGAACGGCAGGCTGCCGAAGCCGATGCCGAGGCCGACATCCCGCCCCCCGCCGCGGCCGACGCGCCGCTGGTGGACGAACCGGGGGCCGCGCTGGCCCGTGTGGAAAGCCAGGGGCCCGAGCGCCATGGGTGAGTTCGAACTGATCCGCCGCCACTTCCAGCACGCGCTGCGGCCGGCTGGCGTGGCCCTGGGCAACGGCGACGACTGTGCCTTGCTCGCCCCGACGGCGGGCCAGCAGCTGGCCGTGTCCACCGACATGCTGGTGGAGGGCCGGCATTTTCTGCCCACTGTCCCGCCCGAGGCCTTGGGCCACAAGGCCCTGGCGGTGAACCTGAGCGACCTGGCCGCCATGGGCGCACAGCCGCTGGCCTTCACGCTGGCGCTGGCCTTGCCGCGCGCCGACGATGCCTGGTTGAAGGCTTTCGCGCGCGGTCTGCTGGCGCTGGCCGATGCGCACGGCTGCGCCCTGGTGGGTGGCGATACCACGGCCGGTCCGCTCAACCTGTGCCTGACCGTCTTCGGCCAGGTACCGCCCGGCCAGGCGCTGCGGCGTGACGCCGCGCAGGACGGTGACGACCTCTACGTCAGTGGCACCCTGGGCGATGCCCGGCTCGCCCTGGAGGCGTTCCGCGGCGAATGGGCCGCAGCTGTGGCACTGGACGGGCCCGTGTGGACCCGTGTGCGCCATCGGCTCGAGCGGCCCACGCCCCGGGTGGCGCTGGGCCAGGCCTTGCGCGGGGTGGCGCACGCCTGTGCCGACGTCAGCGACGGCCTGCTGGGCGACCTGGGGCACATCCTGGCCGCGTCCCGGCTGGGGGCCGAGGTCTGGGTGGACACCCTGCTGGCGTCCGATGCGGTGTCGCCTGCGGTGCGGGCCCTGCCCTTGGCCCAGGCCCTGACCTGTGTGCTGGCCGGAGGCGACGACTACGAGCTCGTGTTCAGTGCCCCGCCGGCGGCCCGCGCCGCGGTGACCCGCGCCGCCCAGCGGTCGGGCACGCCGGTCACCCGCATCGGTCGTTTCACCGGCCGCGCGCCGGCCCGGGCCCACCTGTGCCATGCCGATGGGGCGCGCTTCGAGCTGCCCGCCGGGCTGGCGCTGTCCGGTTTCGATCACTTTGCCTGACGGGGCGGTGTCACAATTGGCGCGATGACCACACCCGCCGCTTCTCCCTCCGCCGCCCCTGCCGCCGACGACACCCCCCGGCCCGCCGCCTCGGTGGTGCTGTTGCGCGACGGCGCCGACGGCCTGGAGGTGTTGCTCCTGCGCCGCCACAGCAACTCCAACGTGCTGGGAGGGCTGTACGTGTTCCCTGGCGGCAAGCTGGACCGCACCGACTGCGACCCGGCCTGGGCCGCCACACTGGACCTGCCCGTGGCCGAGCTGCACCAACGCCTGGCCGAGCCCGACGTGGCGCCCGAGCAGGCCATGGGCCTGTACCTGGCCGCCCTGCGCGAAATGTTCGAGGAAGCCGGTGTGCTGATGGTGGAGCCCAGCCCCGGCGCCGCCCCCAACGCGCTGGCGACCGATGCGCTGTCGGCGGCGGTGGCCGCCCGGGTGGCTGCGGGGGCGCCGCTGGCCCAGGCGCTGGCCGACCTGGGGCTGCGCTGGGCCACCCGCGCCGTGCGTCCCTGGTCGCGCTGGATCACGCCGCGCAACCCCCCGGTGGGCACGCCGCGGTTCGACACCCGCTTTTTCCTCGCCGCGCTGCCCGCCGGGCAGTCGGCGCAGCACGACGACCACGAGGCGGTCGACAGCGTGTGGCTGAAGCCGCGCGAGGCGCTGCGGCGCCACTGGGCGCGCGAGCTCGACCTGATCCCGCCCCAGCTCATGGGGCTGGCGCAGCTGGCCCGCCACGGCAGCGTGGCCAGCGCCTGGGCCGAAGCCGAGGCGCTGCGGCCGCCCTGCATCCTGCCCGAACACTTTATGGACGGCGAGTACCGCGCCATGTGCTACCCCGGCGACGAACGCCACAGCGTGCGCGAGCGCGCCCTGCCGGGCCCCACCCGGCT
>JAUWAE010000114.1 GCA_030602185.1 Comamonadaceae bacterium | reverse complement strand
CCCGCCTTGCTGCGGGCCGTTCGGGACGCGCTGGACCCCGCCATCGCGCTCGCCCCCCCCATCCTCGTGTCGCAGGCACGGGTGGCGGTGGCCGACGAGGTGGGCGGGGCACTGGGCGCGCAAATGGTGGCGATGGTCGTGGGCGAGCGCCCGGGGTTGAGTTCGCCCGATAGCGTGGGCATCTACCTCACCCACCGCCCCCAGGTGGGCTGCACCGATGCGCAACGCAACTGCATCTCCAACGTGCGCCCTGCCGGGCAGGACGTGGTCACCGCCGCACGCCGGCTCGCCTGGCTGGTGCGCGAAGGCCTGCGCCTGGGCCAGACCGGGGTGGGCCTCAAAGACCACAGCGGTTTGCCGCTGATCGGCGGCAGCACCGCGGGTTGAGCCTGGCGGCGCTGGCGGTTGAGCGGTTAAACTGAAACGGTCGCTCCAGAGTTTCATCAAGTTTTACTTAACCATGCTCGACGCCCGCCAGCTCGAGGCCCTCAACGCCGTGGTGGAACACGGCAGCTTCCGCGCCGCCGCGCAAAGCCTGCACCTCACGCTGGCGGCGGTGTCGCTGCGCGTGAAGGCGCTGGAGGACCAGCTGGGCCAGCGCCTGCTGGTGCGCGGCAAGCAGGTGCGCGCCACCCCCGCCGGGCAGGCCCTGCTGGCGCACGTCAAGCAGGTGCAGCTGATGGAGGCCGACCTGCTCGCCGGCCTGCAGGGCGGCAGCACGCGCGCGGGCGGGCGCTGGCAGTCGCTGGGCGTGGCCATCAACGCCGACTCGGTGGCCAGCTGGTTCCTGCCGGGCGTGGCGCAGGCGCTGCAGCGCCACCGCCTGCTGCTGGACATCACCATCGACGACCAGGACCACACCCACGACGCGCTCAAGAGCGGCGAGGTGATGGGCTGCGTCACCACCCTGGCCGAAGCCATGCGCGGGTGCGTGGCCGAGCCGCTGGGCGTGATGCGCTACCGCTGCGTGGCCCTGCCGGCGGTGGCGCAGAAGTGCCGGGGCACGCGGGGCGAGGTGTCGCCCCACCGCCTGCTGTCGCTGCCCGCCGTCATCTTCAACCGCAAAGACGCGCTGCAAGACGCCTTCCTGGCCCAGCACTTCGGGCTCACCCAGGCCAACTACCCGCGCCACTACGCCCCGGCCATCGACGCGTTCGAGACCGCCATCGAACTGGGCCTGGGCTGGGGCATGGTGCCCGAACACCACCTGACGCGCCGCACCGGCCGCCCCGAGCTGGTGGACGTGGTGCCCGGCGCCAGCGTGGACGTGGCGCTGTACTGGCAGCACTGGACGCGCGAACCGCTGTCCGCGCAGCGGCTGACCGCGGCCGTCAAGGCCGCCGCCCGAGGGCAGCTGGCACCCTTGCCCGGTTAACCCGAGGCGTGTTCACTGCGCATCGATTTTGACGTAGCGGCCATCGCGGATTTCGGTGAAGAACACCTTGCGCTGGGTGTCGCCATTGGCATCGAAGGCGATGGTCTGCTGCAGGCCCGGGTAAGGGCCGCTGCGCAGCGCCGCCTGCTTGACGGTCTCGCCCTCGCGGCGGTTTTTCAGGGCCGTCAGCACCACCGTGGCCGCGTCGTAGGCCGACACCGAACTGTAGCCCGGTGGGCGCTGGAAGCGCTTGTAGTACGCGTCGCTGAATTCCTTGAACCGTGCGCTCGTGTCGTCACGGTCGTAGTTCTGCACAATCACCAGGCCCTGCACCACCTCGCCCCCCAGCTCGATGAGCTGCTCGGTCGCAGCCCACTCGGCCGCCGCGATGGGCAGCGCCGGCGCCTGGGCGCGGGCTTGCTGAGCCAGCCGCGCCACGTCCAGCGCGCCCGAGATGAACAGCAACCCGTCGGGCCGGGCCGCCAGCATCTGGCGGATCACGCCGGCAAAGTCGGCCTTCTCGTCCGACTCGTACGGCACCGCAGCGGCCAGGACACGACCCGCATCGGTCACGGCCGAGCGAAACTCGCTGAGCCACGACTCGGTGAAGTTGCGGTTGCGCGTGTCATAGGCCACGGCAATGCGCTGCTGCCCCAGCAACCCGAGTACGCGGGCGTAGTCGCGAGCGTTGTCGCGCGTGGTGCGGTTGATGCGGAACAGGTTGTCGTCCCGGCCATAAAAATCCATCGAGGTGATGGTGGGACTGACCTGGAATATGCCCGCCTGGCCGGTGATGGGCACGATCACCTTGGCCATGCTGCTGGTGAAGGGGCCGATCACCGCCTCCACCTTGGCCTCCACCAGGGCCTTCGCCGAGGCCTCGGCCACGTCTTTGTTCTGCGCGTCGTCCTTGGCCACCAGCTCCACCGACCGGCCATCCAGGCCGCCGCCGCGGTTGAACTGCTCCACCGCCAGCATCACCCCGTTGAGGCCAGACTGCCCGTTGTCGGAATTGCGGTCCGTCAAACCACCAATGAACCCTATCTGCACCGGGGGCTTGGGGCCGCAGCCCGCCAGCGCCACAGCCATCAATCCCACAGTGATCAAACGATGAATACGCATCTGTTGATTCTGACACAGCACCCACACTGAAATGCGGCATTTGCGCTCATTCACCGCAGGCATTCGCGCCTGCGAATGCGAGAATCATTGCCCATGAACCCGGCCACGCCCCCACCGAATCCCGCCCCGGTCTGGCTGGCCGGTTGGCGCGAGCGTTGGGCCAGCTCGCTGCGGTTCCGGCTGCTGGCCCTGGGCCTGATGCCACTGCTCGTGGCCTTTCCGGTGGTGATCGCGGTGCTGGTGTTTGTGGGCGGCGACCGCACCCACGCCCTGCTCACCGCCAACCTGCGCAGCAACCTGGCCGGCAGCACCAACCACCTGGAACAGGCCAAAACCGAAGCACGTGTGCGGCTCTCCCAGCTGGTGCGTTCGCAGCGCCTGGTGGATGCGATCAAAAGCGGGGCCGACCGGGCGGACATCGACACCCTGCTGCAGACCGCAGCCGAGAACAGCGGCCTGGACTACCTGGTGGCCGCCACCGCAGAAGGCCAGGTGATTGCGGCCAGCCGCCCCGTGGCCACAGGCACCCAGCTGCCCGACACCTATGTGGTGCGGCAAGCCCGCATCGGTGTGGCCAATTCCGCCTACGAACGGCTGGACTGGCAGCAGATGGCCGCACTGGCGCCCGACCTTCAGGGCCAGCCAGGGGCCGACGGGCCTGCCGCGGTGCTGCTCATCAATGCCGCCGCCCACTTCCCGCTGGCAGTGACCATGCCCGACGCCATCCTGGTCGGCGGTCTGGTGCTCAACCAGAACACCTCGCTCATCGGGCACATGCGCGAAGTGATCTACCCGGTGGGCACCCTCCCAGAAGGGCAGGAAGGCCTGAACCGCATCTTTCTGGGTGAGCTTCCGGTGGCCAGCAGCCAGGCCATGGTTGGCCCGATCGCCGGTGCACTCGACGCCCAGACCCCTGCCGCTGTGGCCGAGCAGGTGCTGCAGCGAGGCCAGCCGTGGCTGGGCGTCCACGCGGTGGGCGACGCACGGTACCGCATGGGCTATGCCCCACTGGTCGATGGCGACGGCCAGCGCGTGGGCATGATCAACGCGGGCTTCCCCGACGCGCCGTACCAGCGCATGGCCCTGGTCCTGCTGGGCACAGTATCGGCCCTGCTGGCGCTGACGATGCTGGCCATCTCGGCCCTGTTCCTGCGCACCGGGCGCGAAATCGCCTCGCGCCTGCGCGCGGTGGAAGACACCATGAACCGGGTGCACCACGGCGAGCGCTCGGCGCGCGTGGCACGGTCGTCGCCGCCCGACGAACTGGACCGCCTGGGCCAGGCCTTCAACAGCCTGCTCGATACCATCGAAGCCCAGGAAGCCCGGCAACGCGCCGCGCAGCAGATGGTGGAGCAGCGCACGGTGGAGCTGGCGGCCGCCAACGCCGCCAAAAGCGAATTCCTGGCCAACATGAGCCACGAAATCCGCACGCCGATGAACGCGGTCTTGGGTTTGACGCAACTGGTGCTCGACAGCGAGCTCAAGCCGGCCCAGCGCGCCCACCTCGACAAAGCCTACCAGGCCGCCACCGCGCTGCTCGGGATCCTCAACGACGTGCTCGATTACTCCAAGATCGAAGCCGGCCACCTGCAGATCGAGTCGGTGCCGCTGCACTTGCCACAGGTGTTGGCGCAAAGCGTGGGCCTGTTCGAGACCCGGGCGGCAGAAAAAGGCCTGCAGCTGACCTGGCAGATCGCGGCCCAGGTACCGCACACCCTGCACGGCGACCCGCTGCGGCTGGGCCAGGTGCTCATAAACCTGGTGGGCAACGCCGTCAAGTTCACCGACCATGGCGGTGTGCACGTCGCGGTGGACTGCCTGGGGTGTGACGGCAACGACGTGCAGCTGCGGTTTTCGGTGCAGGACTCGGGCATTGGCCTGACGCCCGAGCAGGCCCGCGGCGTGTTCGGTGCGTTCCAGCAGGCCGACGCCTCCACCACGCGGCGCTACGGCGGCACCGGCCTGGGCTTGAGCATCAGCAAACGGCTGGTGGAGCTGATGGGCGGCCACATCGGCGTGGACAGCGCCCCCGGCCAGGGCAGCACCTTCTGGTTCACTGCGCGGCTGGCGCAAAACCAGGCGCCACGCGAGCAAGCCGCCACCGCCATGCCCGAGGAACGGCCACTGAGCGAACTGGCCCGGCTCACCCAGCCAGTGCGCGGGGCCAAGGTCCTGCTGGTCGATGACAACCCGACCAACCTGCTGGTGGCGCGCGAATTCCTGGAGAAGCTGGGCTGCGAGGTGGTGACAGCCGATCACGGCCAGGCCGCCGTGGACCGGGTGGGGCAGCAGGCGTTGGACCTGGTGCTGATGGACCTGCACATGAACGGCATGGACGGCCTCGCCGCCGCACGCGCCATCCGGGCTTTGCCGCAAGGCGAAACACTGCCCATCGTGGCCTTGTCCGCCGCCGCCCTGCCACGCGACATCGAAGCCAGCACCCAGGCCGGCATGAACGGCCACCTGGCCAAACCTGTCTCGGCGCAGGCGCTGGCCGACTGCCTGCTGCGCTGGGTGGCTCCCCGGCATGTGGCACCGCCGCCTCCCGGGCCAGACACCGGCGCACCGCCCGCCACCGCGCCGCTGCGCACCATCGCCCTCGACACCCTGAGGGCCGACCTGGCGCAGCTCGATGCCTGGCTGGCCTCCGGCAGCAGCCGCGCCTTTGCCCTGAGTGAACAACTCACCGACCGCCTGCACGGCAGCACGCTCCAGCCGCTTTACGCCCACGTCCAGCAGGCCATCGACCGGTTCGACTTCAAATCCGCCCGGCAACACCTGCTGGCACTGCAACAGACCACCCCATGAGCCCAGCCCCCGTCCTCCCCGCGGCACGCCCGAGCGTGTTCATCGTCGACGACACGCCGACCAACATCCAGGTCCTCATCAGCCTGCTGGAGGACGAGTGTGAGCTGCGGTTCGCCACCTCCGGGCCCGACGCGCTGGAGATGCTGCGCCAAGGGCCGCTGCCCGACCTGTTGCTGCTGGACGTGATGATGCCCGGCATGGACGGCTACGAGGTGTTCGAGGCACTGAAAGCCAACCCCGCGACCCGCTCGCTGCCGGTGCTGTTCGTCACCGCCAAAACCGATCCCGCCAGCGAATCGCGCGCGTTCGCCGCCGGCGCGGTGGACTTCATCCACAAGCCCTTCAACCACGACGTGGTCCGCGCGCGGGTCCGCCTGCAACTCCAGCTGCAAGCGGCGCACCGGGAACTGCAGCGGCACCGCGACCACCTCGAGGAGCTGGTGGAGGCCCGCACCCGCGAGCTGGCCGCCGCCCGCGATGCCGCCGAAAGCGCCAACCGCGCCAAGAGCGCGTTCCTGGCCAACATGAGCCATGAGCTGCGCACCCCGCTCAACCACATCCTCGGGTTTGCGTCGCTGCTCGAGGACATGGTGCATGAGCCCGACAGCCAGGCCATGCTCCGGGGCATCCTCCAGTCGGGCCAGCACCTGCTGGAACTGGTGAGGAGCGTGCTGGACCTCTCGCGCGCCGAGGCCGACCAGATCACCCTGGCCGAGATCGACTTCGACCTGGCAGGACTGCTGGAACACACCCTGGCGCAAGTGCGCGAAGCCGCCGCAGCCAAAGGCTTGTCGTTGCGGCTGGAACACGACGCCACACTGCCCGTGCGCCTGCGCGGCGACCCGGTCCGCCTCGGGCAGGTGGTGGGCGCCTTGCTGGACAATGCCGTCAAGTTCTCCCGCAGCGGCGACGTGGTGTTGCGCACGTGCTGTCAGGCGCAGCACCCCCACGCCGTGACCCTGCGCATCGAAGTGCAGGACCACGGCATGGGCATCGCCCCTGAGGTACAGCAGCAACTGTTCGAACGGTTCCACCAGGGCGACAACTCGCTGACGCGCGCCCACGGCGGGCTGGGGCTCGGGCTCGCCCTCAGCCAGCGACTCGCCCGGCTGATGAACGCACAGATGGATTGGCAGACCCAACCCGGCCAGGGCAGCCGGTTTGCGCTGACCCTGCGCTTGCCCCTGGCGCACCCACCCGCCAGCGCCCCCGCGCCCAACAACGGCCCGGCCGACCTGGGCACAGCGCGCGAAACCGCCCACTACCTGGCCACGCTGCTGCGCGAGGGCGACGCCCACGCGCTGGACCTGTGGCAACAGTCCCGCAGCGCCTTGTATGGGCTTTTGGGCGATCTGGCACCAGCGTTCGAGCAGTCACTGCACACTTACGACTTCGACGATGCCCTGAAACGGCTGACCCGCGCCCTGACCCCCGCGGAGGCCGCCCCAACCCACTGACACCTCGACACGCCGCCCCATGGACTCCCTGACCCAAGCCGCTCTGGGCGCCGCCGTCGGCGTGGCGGTGATGGGCCGCCGCACCGCGGCGTGGAAGGCGGCGCTGTGGGGCGGCATTGCCGGCACACTGCCCGACCTCGACGCCTTGATCGACCACGGCGATGCGGTGCTCAACATGGTGCTGCACCGCGCCGACACCCACGCCCTGCTCTACCTGGCGCTGGCCGGCTGGCCGCTGGGCTGGCTGATTGCCCGGTGGCACGGCGAGTCGGCGCATTGGCCGCGCTGGGGCCTGGCCATGGTGCTGGTGCTCGTCACCCACGCCTTGCTGGACGCCATGACGGTGTACGGCACCCAGCTGCTGCGGCCCTTCACCGACACCGCCTACGGCGTGGGCAGCGTCTTCATCATCGACCCGGCCTACACCCTGCCGCTGCTGGTGGGCGTAGCCTGGGCCCTGTGGCGAACCCCCTCGGGCCACCGGGCCAACGCAGCGGGCCTGGCGCTGAGCACCGCCTACCTGGGCTGGAGCGCCCTGGCCCAGGCCTGGGTGAGCGACCATGCACGCGAGTCGCTGGCCGCCGCCGGCCTGCCCAGCCAGCAGGTGCTCGTCACGCCCGCGCCGTTCACCACCGCGCTGTGGCGTATCGTCTCGGTCGACGGCACCCATTACCACGAGGGCTATTACGCCCTCCTCGACCGGGGCCGACCGGTGGCGTTTCGCAGCCACCCGCGCGGGGCCGAACTGATCCGCCAGCACGGCCACCACCCCCACGTGCAGCGCATCGCCCGCTTCAGCGACGGCTTCTACCGCCTGCACAGCCGCGACGGCCGCCTGTGGCTGACCGACCTGCGCATGGGGCAGGAGCCGCACTACAGCTTCGACTTCGACCTCGGCGCGCCCCTGCCCCCCGACTCACCGCCGCCCGTGGCCCAGCGCGCCGGGCTGCGGGCCGACCTGCGCACCGGCCTGCCGTGGCTCTGGGCCCGGCTGCAGGGCCAGGCGCTCCCCCCGCTGGGGGAATTCCTTGCCCAAGGCCCCCGCCCCCGCCCCTCCGGCGCGGGGCAACCCCACCCCGTGGAGGCCCTGCTGCCTGCCGCCCCCCCACCCCGCCTGCCATGAACGCCAAGAACGTCCTGGGTACCCCCCTGCGCGCCTGCTCCTACGACCCACTCACCGGCTACCTGCGCGACGGCTGCTGCCACACCCGCGAAGACGACACCGGCTCCCACGTGATCTGCGCCCGGGTCACGGCCGAGTTCCTCGCGTTTTCCAAGGCGCGTGGCAACGACCTCGTCACCCCCCGACCCCAGTGGCGCTTCCCCGGCCTGAAGCCGGGCGACCGCTGGTGCCTGTGCGCGCTGCGCTGGAAAGAAGCGCTGGACATGGGCTGTGCGCCCCCGGTGGTGCTGGAAAGCTGCCACGAGCGCGCGCTCGACTACGTGACCCTCGACGACCTGAAGGCGCACGCGTGGGTGAAGGCGTAAGCCTAAAATCCACCCCCATGCTCTCCGTCAAACACGAACTGCTCGCAGCCCTGGCCGCCGAGCTGGAAACCCTCTCCCCCGGCGCCGGCAGCAAAGCCGCGTTCGAAA
>JAUWAE010000039.1 GCA_030602185.1 Comamonadaceae bacterium | reverse complement strand
GCACCGGCCACCTTCATCAGCTTGAAGTGTTTGAGCTTGCCGGTGCTGGGCACGTGGGGGCCGCGGCACAGGTCTTCAAAAGCCCCTTCGCGGTACAGGCTCACGTCTTCGTTGCTGGGGATGCTGGCAATGATCTCGGCCTTGTAGTGCTCGCCCAGGCCCTTGAAATAAGCCACCGCCTCGTCGCGCGGCAGCACCCGACGCACCACGGGCTCGTCCTTGTTGGCCAGCTCGGCCATCTTCTTTTCGATCGCGCCCAGGTCGTCGGGCGTGAACGGGCGCTTGTACGAAAAGTCGTAATAGAAGCCGTTGTCGATCACCGGGCCGATGGTCACCTGCGCTTCGGGGAACAGCTCCTTCACCGCGTAGGCCAGCAGGTGGGCGGTGGAGTGGCGGATCATTTCCAGACCGTCGGCATCCTTCGCCGTGACGATGGCCAGGCTGGCGTCTTGCGCGATCGTGTACGAGGTGTCCACCAGCTTGCCGTCCACCTTGCCGCCGAGCGCGGCTTTGGCCAGACCGGCGCCGATCGAGGCGGCCACCTCGGCCACCGTCACGGGGGCGGGGAACTGGCGTTGGGAACCGTCGGGAAGGGTGATGTTCAACATGAGGGAGTGTCCAGAAAACAAAAACGCGGCTCGGGGCCGCGCTGGTGTGGGAAAAACGGGCAGGCGCGAACTGCAGCCCTTCAAAGGGCCGTACCAACCTCGGTGGTCGTTCGCGGTGTCATAACCAGGGTGCCTTTCTCGCTCTTTCTAAAACTGATGGGCCATATTTTCCCACAAATGGCGCCCCGCCCTCGCGGGTTGGCCAACCCGAAGCCCCTAGGGTCAGGGGACACCCGCCACGCACGTGCCCACCGCCGCCTCGCCGCGCCGCCAGCAGGGGCTTGGCGTGGTGGCATCGCGTGCAGGAATCCCGTCCAGGTCGATGCGGGCCACGTGGGTGTCAAACCCCTTGGCGCCCAGGCGGTCGAACGCCATCCGCAGCACCCACCCCTCGCGCTGGGCGTCGTTGTCGGTCTCCTTCATGACGAAATTGCCCACGCTGTAGATCACCGGTTTGCCGCGGTACAGCTCGATGTCCTGCGTGACGTGGGGGTGCCCACCGATCACCGCATCGGCGCCGGCGTCGATCATGAGGCGGGCCAGGCGGCGCTGACGCGGGTTCGCCGCGGGCTCGTTTTCCCAGCCCCAGTGCATGAACGTCACCACCAAGTGCGCGCCGTGCACCTGGCGCGCCCGGCGGATGTCGGCCACCACCCGCTCGTCCTCGCTCCAGGCGATACCCGGGGCATCGTGGTCGGCCTCGAAACTGCGGGGCATGAATTCGTTGTAGCTGAGCAAGGCGACACGAACACCGGCGCGCTCCAGCACCCAGGGGGTGTGCGCCTGGGCCAGGTTCATGCCACCCCCGGCCTGCGCGAGCCCGGCGGCCTGCAAATGCCCCAGCATTTCGGCAAAAGCCGCCCTTCCGTAGTCTCCGGAATGGTTGTTGGCCAGGGTCACCCCGTCAAGGTGCCGTCGCAGCACGGGCAGCACGCGGGGGTGCGCCCGGAAGGTGTAGACCTTGTCGGCCGCCTCGCCCCCCGTGGCCACCACGCACTCCAGGTTGGCGATGCGGACATCAACCTGCGCGAACAGCGGCGCAAAACTCTGTAAAGGATCGCCTCCCCGCTCGATCAGGGCACCCGGCGCATCGTCCAGCGTCATGTCGCCGGCAAACACCAGGGTGAAAGACGGGTCTTCGGCCCAGGCCCACCCGTGCGCCAGCCACAGCAGCACCGCTGCGATCCAGGCCCTCATGGCGCCACCCCGCTCAAGGTGCAGCTGTAGATCAATTCCCGCTCCATGGGGCCGACATACAGGTGCTGCCGACCGGTCAAGGCGCCGCTGGCCGGAAAGGGCGGCAGGTAGGTGGCTTGCTGGATCAGCACCGGCTGGCGTTCGGTTTCGGCATAGACGTAGAGCGACACGTGCTGCAGCCGCCCACCTTGTCCGACCAGCACCGGCTTGAAGCGGAACCGCCCGGCCACGTCCACGGACGGCACGGGGTAGGGATCTTCAACCGGCTTGACGGACAGCGTCTGGGTGTCTCCGCCGTAGGTCAGCTCGCACTCCAGGCGGGCGTCGGCATGGGCGCAACCCAAGCCGCCCACCAGCCCAACCACCCACAGACCGCCAACGGCCACACGTCGCGCAAGGTTCATCTGCATGGCGGGGATTGTGCTTGAAGTGGCAACGGCCCGCTGTGCCGGTTCAGACCACCGCTTCAGCAACACGCTCGGGCGTTTGCCCCTCCACGGCCGGGGAGCGTGTGGGGCCAAAATCCTTGCGTTCGTTCGCCTCGCCCAACTTGAATGCCACGTGCTGGCCCAACACGTAACTCACCTTGATGTAGAGCTCGGGATGGCGCTCCTTGAGCAGCAGGATCACTTCGTGCGGCAGCAGGAACACGCGCGACTCGGTGTGGGTGTCCACGTGCGCGGTGGCCGCCCCCGCTTTGAAGAAGCTGACCTCTCCGGCCACGCCCCCGGGCTCCATGCTGCCCACGCAGCGGCCCTCGTCGAGGTACACATCGGCCCCGCCGTCGACGAAGAAGATCACGTCTTCAACACGCTGCCCCCGCGTCAGCATGCGGGTGCCCGGCGGCACCGTTGCCCAGCGGCCCATTTTCATGAGCCGGCGAAACTCGCCCGGGGAAAACAGGGAAAAGTTCTGGCGGAACAGCTGCGCATACTCGCCCTTGAGTTCCTGGGCCCGGCGCTCCTGCCACAGCCGAACGAGGTGGTAGGCATTGATGGCAATGAATACCAGCGACTCACCGAACTGGACCCACAACGGCTGACCCGGGCGGATGAAGTAGTAAACGCACACATCAATGGCGCAGGCGGCGATGGTGAGCCAGCGCAGCCAGCGGATGTCGCGCATGCCGAACGCCAGCGCAAACAGGGTCGCTGAAGCCAGGGACAGCCAGTCGAAAAAGGTGAACCCGCCCAAAAATTCCGACATGCCTCTGCCCTGATTTACTTGTTTTGTGACCGTACAGGAACCAGGGCAGGATCGCTGGTGCCAATTCAACAGCGCTCCAGCCATCCACTTGGGCGCACCGCCAACCGCCAGAACGCAAAAAAGCCCGGGGATCGCCCGGGCTTTCGTCTCCTCGCCCCCATCGAGGGGCTCTTGGATCAGTGGAACTGCTCTTCTTCGGTGGAGCCGGTCAGGGCCTTCACGCTCGAAGAACCGCCCTGGATCACGGTGGTCACGTCGTCGAAGTAGCCAGCGCCCACTTCCTGCTGGTGCGACACGAAGGTGTAACCCTTCTCGCGCGCCTTGAATTCGGGCTCCTGCACCATTTCGGTGTAGTGCTTCATGCCTTCGCCGCGGGCGTAAGCGTGGGCAAACTGGAAGGTGTTGAACCAGTTGATGTGGATGCCGGCCAGCGTGATGAACTGGTACTTGTAGCCCAGGGCCGACAGCTCGTCCTGGAACTTGGCGATGGTGGCATCGTCCAGGTTCTTCTTCCAGTTGAACGACGGCGAGCAGTTGTAGGACAGCAGCTTGCCCGGGCAGGCAGCGTGCACGGCCTGCGCGAATTCACGGGCAAAGCCCAGGTCGGGCGTGCCGGTTTCGCACCATACCAGGTCGGCGTAGGGGGCGTAGGCCACACCACGGCTGATGGCCTGCTCCAGACCGTTCTTGACGCGGTAGAAACCTTCCTGGGTGCGCTCGCCGGTGCAGAAGGGCTTGTCGTTGGCGTCGTGGTCGCTGGTCAGCAGGTTGGCAGCTTCGGCGTCGGTGCGGGCCAGGATCAGCGTGGGCACGCCCATGGTGTCGGCGGCAAAACGGGCGGCGATCAGCTTCTCGATCGCTTCCTGGGTGGGCACCAGCACCTTGCCACCCATGTGGCCGCACTTCTTCACGGCGGCCAGCTGGTCTTCGAAGTGCACACCGGCGGCGCCAGCGGCGATCATGTTCTTCATCAGTTCGAAGGCGTTCAGCACGCCGCCGAAACCGGCTTCCGCGTCGGCCACGATGGGCAGGAAGTAGTCGATGAACTCGGGCGAGCCCGGCTCGATGCCACGGCTCCACTGGATTTCGTCGGCGCGCTTGAAGGTGTTGTTGATGCGGCGGACCATCGTCGGCACCGAGTCGTAGGCGTACAGCGACTGGTCGGGGTACATGGTTTCGGAGGTGTTGCCGTCTGCGGCCACCTGCCAGCCCGACAGGTACACCGCTTCCAGGCCAGCCTTGGCCTGCTGCATGGCCTGGCCGGCGGTGATCGCGCCGAAGGCGTTCACGTAGCCTTTCTTGGCACCGCCATTGACCTTTTCCCACAGCTTGCGGGCGCCGTTCTGGGCAAAGGTGTACTCGGGCTGCACGCTGCCACGCAGACGCACCACGTCGGCGGCAGAGTAACCGCGCTTGACGCCTTTCCAGCGGGGGTTGTTGGCCCAGTCTTTTTCCAGCGCTTCGATCTGCTGCTGGCGGCTCAGTTGTTGGTTGATGGCAGAAGACATGACAGGCTCCTTGAGGGGTTGAAATGAAACCGTTGGCTTGGACCTGAAGTGATATGCAAGTCCGGTGCCGATGGCTCTAGTTTAAGTCTTGTATAAGACCAAAAATCAATCTTATGTCTTATAGAAGACATTTTTTTAGATAAACAAAATCAAATACTTATCAATGTAATTTCTCAATGTGAGATCAATATTCCCCAGATGAAATTTTTTGGTGCGGCGCAGCAATCGTCTGTTTTGCAATATGAAAAATTGCGATCACATGATGAAAGCTCTCGTCGCCGCAACGTGCACGCCAGGCTGCGAGGGCGCACCACTTCGGGTCTGCGACGGGATCAGGCGCACCAGAGTCCGGTGGGCTGGGTGAGGCCCATCCACAGGGCCCAGCCCGAGGTCAGGACCAGCGCCAGGCCGGCAAGCCGGATGCCCCAGCCGCCGGATCGCGCGTCCTTCAGCCGCAGCAATAGCCAGGGCCCCGCGACCAGCGAGACCATGGTGCCGGCAGCGAAAGCTGCCATCACCGCCGCCCCCTGCAGCGCACTGGCCGACAGCGATGCCACCAGCAAGGCCGAGTACAGCAGCCCGCAAGGCATGAGGGCCCACCCCATCCCGAGCACCACGGGTGCCTTGCCGCCCAGCGCCGCCATCACAGGGCGCGCCTTGCGCCAGATGGCCTGCGACCATGCGTCAATAAAAGCAGGCTGGCGCGCCTGCCACAGCAAGGCCAGCCCGAGCAACAAGGCGGCCACGTGCATCATCGTCCACACGGGGCGGATCACCGCGGTCTGCTGACCCACCCAGGCCAGCCCCTGCACCGTGCCGCCGGCCAGCGCGCCCATCAGGCTGTAGCCCAGCAGGCGGCTGAGCTGGAACTGCCACAGCGCCTGCGTGCTGCGTGTGCCGGCGCCACGCGCGATGCCGGCACAGGCGGCCCCACACATGGCGACGCAATGGGGGCCGCCGAGCAGGCCCATCACCAGGGCCGACACCGTCATGGAACCGATCATGCAGCGACTGTAGCAGCGCCGTGTGGCACGCGTTCAGATGATCTTGGAGAACCGCGCCCGGTCCTGATCGACCTGCAGGTAACGGTCGAACACCATAGCCACCGCCCGCACAAGGTACCAGCCGGCCGGCGTGACGTGAATCGCGCTGTCACTCACCGTGACCAGCCCGAGTTCGGCCATGTCCTGCAACCGCTCGAGCTCGCGCGCGAAGTAACGCGGGAAGTCGATCAGGTGCGCCAGCCCCACCGACTCGAAATCCACGTGGCCCTGGCACATCAGCGCCATGATCACACTGCGGCGCAGCACGTCGTCGCGGTTGAGGGCCAGGCCGCGCACGATCGGCAGACGCCCCTGGTCGAGCGCGTCGTAGTACTCCTCCAGCGTCTTGGCGTTCTGGCTGTAAGTGGCCCCGATGCGACCGATGGCCGACACCCCCAGGGCGATCAGGTCGCAATCCGGCTGGGTGCTGTAGCCCTGGAAGTTGCGGTGCAGCCGCCCCTGACGCTTGGCCACCGCAAGGGCGTCGTCCGGCAGGGCGAAATGGTCCATGCCCACATAGACGTAGCCCGCTTCGCTGAACAGGTCGAGGGAGATGGACAGCATGGACAGCTTGTCGGCCGGACTCGGGAGTTCGGCCGAGATGATGCGCCGTTGCGGCTTGAAGCGTGCCGGCAGGTGCGCATAGGCGTAGAGCGCGATGCGGTCGGGCCGCAGCGTGCGCACCTGCTCCAGCGTGTGGCGGAACGATTCGGGCGTCTGCTGCGGCAGGCCGTAGATCAGGTCCACGTTGACCGATTCGAACCCGATCTGCCGGGCCGCCGCCACCAGGTCGAAGACCTGCTGCGCCGGCTGGATGCGGTGCACCGCCTTCTGCACTGTGGGGTCGAAATCCTGCACACCAAAGCTCAACCGGTTGAAGCCCAGCCGGTAGAGGTGCTGCAAACGGGCTTCGGTGACGGTGCGCGGGTCGACCTCCACCGAATACTCACCCCCCGGCACCAAGGTGAACTGGCGCCTCACCATGGCCACCAGGTCTTCCAGCTCGGCATCGCTCAGGAACGTCGGGGTGCCGCCGCCCAGGTGCATTTGCGACACATGGTGGCCACGGCCGAAGTGCTGCACCTGCAGCTCCAGCTCCCGCGACAGGTAACGCAGGTACTCGGCCGCCTTGCTGTGGTGCTTGGTGATCACCTTGTTGCAGGCGCAGTAGTAGCACAGCGACTCGCAGAACGGGATGTGGATGTACAGGCTCAGTGGCAGCGCCAGCGAGCCGACCCGGCGCTGCTCCAGCGCCTGGACGTAATCCGACTCGTTGAACGCTTCGACGAAGCGGTCTGCCGTCGGGTACGAGGTGTAGCGGGGCCCCGGGACGTCGAAGCGCCTCAGCAACCCCTCGTCAATGACATGGTTCACGTGGGTAGTCTCCAGAATGGGGCTTACTGTGCCGGAAAGTCCCCCCTCCCCCCTTGACGTGAGTCAAACAAAACCTATGCCTGCGCCATGCGGGTTATGATTGACCGAAAACGAAAGGGATGCACCACTCTGGTGAACGCTTATGGATTTGCAAAGCATCAAAGTCGCGTGTTCCGGATGCAACCTGCGCGAGCTGTGCTTGCCGGTGGGTTTGTCACCCGACGAGATGGCCCACCTGGACCACGTGATCTCCGCGCGGCGCCGGGTCAAGCGGGGCAGCCCGTTGTTCAACGCTGGCGAGGCCTTCACGTCGCTGTACGCCGTGCGCTCGGGCTTCTTCAAGACCAGCGTCACCACCGCCGACGGCCGTGACCAGGTCACCGGCTTCCAGATGGCCGGCGAAATCATCGGCATGGACGGGATCGTGCAGGACAAGCACACCTGCTCGGCCATTGCACTGGAAGACGCCGAAGTGTGCGTGCTGCCGTTTGACAAGCTGGAACAGCTCTCGCGCGAGTTCAGCGCCCTGCAGCACCACGTCCACAAAATCATGAGCCGCGAAATCGTGCGCGACCACGGTGTGATGCTGCTGCTGGGCAGCATGCGCGCCGAAGAACGGCTCGCCGCCTTCCTGCTCAACCTGGTGCAGCGCCTGCACGCCCGTGGGTTCTCCCAATCTGAATTGATCCTGCGCATGACGCGCGAGGAAATCGGCAGCTACCTGGGCATGAAGCTGGAAACCGTGAGCCGGACGTTTTCAAAGTTCATGGACGACGGCATCATCGACGTGAAGCAACGCTACGTCCACATCAAGAACACCGAGGCACTGGCAGCCCTGGTGAACCCGCCGTCGAACTGAGCCTCAGCAGCAGCCCGATCCGGGGCAGCCCCGGCCGCCGTCGCCTTGGCGCGGTGCACAGTCCTGTGGCCGCTGGTCGGCCGGGAGCGGGCAGCGGTTGACCTCGAACGGCGACATGGCCAGCAAGGTGGTGAGTGCGCTCGAAGCCATGGTCATGACCCAGAAAAAGAAGAACGCCAGGGTGTAGATCGCCTGGCGCGACAGCTCCAGCGGCTGGCCACCCCAGTGCAGCTCGCTCGGGTCCACCAGCGCGAACACCACCATTTCCAGCACCCCGGCCACCAGAAAGGCAGGCCAGGCTATCCACATCCATCGTTGGGCCAGCATCGTGTGTCTCCTGGTCTGGAAAAAGGCGGTGGACTCAGTCCTTGGGCAGTTCGGGGGTGACGGCGTGGTTGCGCCCCTGGTTCGCGGGCAGCACGCTGCGCTCGATGGCGGCGCGCTCTTCCGGCGACAGGCGCTCGAGCACCGAAGGCGGCAGTTGCACCGCGGGCGGGGTGCGGTCCAGCACCGGATCGGGCCGGCTCACCGCCAGGTAAATGGTGTAGACCGACGCGAGCACCACGGCCAGCGGCCCACCAATGACCAGCCACACGTACGGTTCCTGGTACCAGCGGCGGGCAGGCGTCACAGACGCCGGTTTGAGAGGAGGTGTCATGGTGGTCATGGTAAGCGTTCGGTCCGAAAAGCGTCAGCGAGGCACAAGGAACACCGACTTCTCGCGCACACGCAAGGCGTTGTTGCCGGTGGCTTCGATGTCGAAATGGATGGGATGGGAACCCGGCTCGGCCGCACCCGGCGGCACCTGCACCCGCACGGCCACCGAACGCACCTCGGTCGGCCGCACCTCAACCGTGGGTTCGGAGGCAATGGAGACCCCAGGCAGGCCTTCGACCGACAATCGATAAGTCTGGGCCGATTCGGTGGCGTTCATCACCTGCAGGCGGTAGACGTTCTCGATGCGGCCCTGCTCCACCAGCCGCGCCAGCGAGCCGCGGTCGCGGATCACGTCCACCTTCAATGGCGTGCGCAGGTACAGGCTCACGCCCACCGCCACGCAGATGGCGGCCAGGATGGCGGTGTACACCAGCACCCTCGGACGCAAACCCCTTCGGATGATCTGGCTGCGGGTCCAGCCGTTGGCCATGCCGTTTTGGGTCGAATACTTGATCAGCCCGCGCGGGTAACCCACCTTGTCCATCACGTCGTCGCAGACGTCGATGCACGCGCCGCAGCCGATGCATTCGTACTGCAGGCCGTTGCGGATGTCGATGCCGGTGGGGCAGACCTGCACGCACAGGGTGCAGTCCACACACGCGCCCAGTCCCAGTGCCTTGGGGTCGGCCTTCTTCGAGCGGGCACCGCGTGGCTCGCCGCGCTGTTCGTCGTAGGTGACGATCATGGTGTCGCGGTCGAACATCGCGCTCTGGAAGCGCGCATACGGGCACATGTACTTGCACACCTGCTCGCGCAGGAAACCGGCGTTGCCATAGGTGGCAAAACCGTAGAAGAACACCCAGAAGGTCTGCCATGGTCCCAGGCTCCAGGCCAGCACGGCCGAACCCAACTCATGGATGGGCGTGAAGTAGCCCACGAAGGTGAAGCCGGTCCACAGGCCGAACGCCACCCACAGGAAATGCTTGAGCCACTTCTTGCCGAACTTCTGCAGCGACAGCGGCCCCTGGTCAAGCCGCATACGCGCCGAACGGTCACCTTCGACCTTGCGCTCGATCCACAGGTAGATTTCGGTGTAGACCGTCTGCGGGCAGGCGTAGCCGCACCACAGGCGGCCGGCCACCGCCGTGAACAGGAACAGCGCCAGGGCCGAGATGACCAGCAGCCCCGTCAGGTAGATGAAGTCCTGCGGGTACAGGACCAGGTTGAAGATGTAGAAGCGCCGGGCTTCGAGGTCGAACAGGACCGCCTGGCGGTCGTTCCACTGCAGCCACGGCAAGCCGTAAAACACGATCTGGGTAAGCCACACCAGCACCCAGCGCCACTTGCTGAACAGGCCGGAGACCGACCGCGGGTAGATCTTCTGCCGCGCGGCGTAGAGGGATATTTCGATCTCGTCGTCGGCCGCGGCGGCGGCGCTGGGTTTGCCGGTATTGCTCACAGGACCTCGTCAAACGCGGAGGGAACGCCTCACTGCTTGGGCTTGTTGGACATGCCCCAGACGTAGGAGGACAGCACGTGGATCTGCTGCTCGGTCAGCAGGGCGTTCTGTGGCGGCATGACGTTGGTCTTGCCCTCGTTGACGATCTTGGTGATCGCATCCACACCCCAGCCGTGCAGCCAGATGTCGTCCGTCAGGTTGGGAGCGCCCATGGTGGTGTTGCCCTTGCCCTCAGCCCCGTGGCAGGCCGCGCAGGCCGCAAACTTGGATTTGCCCAGCGTGGCCTTCACCGGATCGTGCGGGCTGCCCGACAGGCTCAGTACGTAATGCGACAGGTTGTTCACGTCCTCGGCATTGCCCACGGCCGCAGCCATCGGCGGCATCACGCCCATGCGGCCGTTGGTGATGGACTCCTTGATCGCGGCCGGATCGCCACCCCACAGCCAGTCGTTGTCGGCCAGGTTGGGGAAGCTCTTGCTGCCGCGCGCATCGGAGCCGTGGCACTGGGCGCAGTAGTTCATGAACAGGCGCTCGCCGATGGCCATGGCGGCAGGGTCGCCGGCCAGCTTCTCGGGCTCCATGCTGTTGAAGGCGGCGTAGATGGGGGCGATCGCCTCCTCGGCCTTCTTCACCTCAGCGGCGTGCTGGCCTTGGGAGGACCAGCCCAGTTGCCCCTGCATCTTGCCGAACATGGGGTACAGCGCGCCATACAGCAGGCCAAACACCACGGTGATGATGAACAGGTACACCCACCACTTGGGCAGCGGGTTGTTCATCTCGCGCAGGTCACCGTCCCACACGTGGCCGGTGGTGTTGTCGTCGTGGGCCTTGACCTTGGTGGTGCCGCTGATCCACAGCAGCACCAGGCAGGCAATGATGCTGATCAGCGTCAGTCCACCCACGTAGAGGTGCCAGAAATCACTCGTAAAGTCGCTCATGATCGTTCTCTTGTTAGGCGGGGCGCGTCATTCGTCCTGAAACGGCAGCTGCGCCGCTTCGTCGAACCGGGACTGGTTGCGTTTGGACCACGCCCACCAGACAATGCCCAGGAAGGTCACCAGGCTCAGCACCGTGACGATGCTGCGAAGGTCATTCACATCCATGTCGGGCTCCCTGCTTCAACGCTTGGCATGGCCGAGGCTCTGGAGGTAGGCGATCACTGCCTCCATTTCGGTCTTGCCCTTGACTTCCTCGGTGGACTTGGCGATTTCCTCGTCCGAATACGGCGCGCCCAGGGTGCGCAGCACGGTCATGCGCTTGGGCATGTCGTCGCCACTGAGCGTGCGCTTTTCCAGCCACGGGTAGGCCGGCATGTTGGACTCGGGCACCAGATCACGCGGGTTGATCAGGTGGATGCGGTGCCATTCGTCGGAATAGCGGCCGCCCACGCGGGCCAGGTCCGGGCCGGTGCGCTTGGAGCCCCACTGGAACGGCCGGTCGTAGACGAACTCGCCAGCCAACGAGTAGTGGCCGTAGCGCATCGTCTCGGCGTGGAAGGGACGGATCATCTGCGAGTGACAGTTGTAGCAACCTTCACGCACGTAGATGTCGCGGCCCGCCAACTGCAGCGCGGTGTAGGGCTTGAGGCCCTCCACCGGCTGGGTGGTGGACTTCTGGAAGAACAGGGGCACGATCTCGACCAGCCCACCGACCGCCACCACCAGGGTGATGAGGACGATCATCAGGAAGTTGTTGGTCTCGATGCGCTCGTGGGTGAAACCTTTGGGTTTTTCGTTGTTGGCCATGGTGTGTGACTCCTCAGGCGTGGGCAGGCTTGACGGCGGGGATGGCGACGTCCACCACCTTGCCCTGCACCGCGGTTTTCCAGACGTTCCAGGCCATGACGCCCATGCCGCCCAGGTACAGCACGCCACCCAGCAGACGGATCACGTAGAACGGGAAGCTGGCCTTGACGGACTCGACGAATGTGTAGGTCAGCGAACCGTCGGGGTTGACGGCACGCCACATCAGGCCCTGCATCACACCGGCAATCCACATGGCGGCGATGTAGAGCACGATGCCGATGGTGGCCACCCAGAAGTGCAGTTCAATCGCCTTGACCGAGTACATCTTGGTCTGGCCGAACAGGCGCGGGATCAGGTAGTACATGGAACCCATGGTCACCAGACCCACCCAGCCCAGGGCACCGGAGTGCACGTGGCCCACGGTCCAGTCGGTGTAGTGCGACAGCGCGTTAACGGTCTTGATCGACATCATCGGGCCTTCGAAGGTGGACATGCCGTAGAACGACAGCGACACGATCAGGAAGCGCAGGATGGGGTCGTCACGCAGTTTGTGCCAGGCGCCCGACAGGGTCATGATCCCGTTGATCATGCCGCCCCAGCTGGGGGCCAGCAGGATGAGCGAGAAGATCATGCCGACGGACTGTGTCCAGTCGGGCAGAGCGGTGTAGTGCAGGTGGTGCGGGCCCGCCCACATGTAGGTGAAGATCAGCGCCCAGAAGTGGACGATGGACAGACGGTAGGAGTAAACCGGGCGCTCGGCCTGCTTGGGGATGAAGTAGTACATCATGCCCAGGAAGCCCGCGGTGAGGAAGAAGCCCACCGCGTTGTGGCCGTACCACCACTGCACCATGGCGTCTTGCACGCCGGCGTAGGCCGAGTAGGCGTGCAGGAAGCCGGTGGGCAGCGCGGCGCTGTTGACGATGTGCAGCAGGGCGACGGCGATGATAAAGGCACCGAAGAACCAGTTGGCCACGTAGATGTGGCGCACCTTGCGGATGCCGACGGTGCCGAAGAACACGATGGCGTAGGCCACCCAGACCAGGGTGATCAGCACGTCGATCGGCCAGATCAGCTCCGCGTACTCCTTGCCGCTGGTCAGGCCCAACGGCAGCGAGACGGCGGCCAGCACGATGACCAGCTGCCAGCCCCAGAAGGTGAATGCTGCGAGTTTGTCGGAGATGAGGCGTGTCTGGCAGGTGCGCTGGACGACGTAGTAGCTGGTGGCAAAGAGACCGCAGCCACCGAACGCGAAGATCACCGCATTGGTGTGCAGCGGCCGCAGGCGACCATAGGTGAGCCACTCGATGCCGAGGTTCAGCTCGGGCCAGGTCAGCTGCGCGGCAATGATGACGCCGACGAGCATGCCGACGACACCCCAGACCACCGTCATGATGGCGAACTGCCTCACGACCTTGTCGTTGTAGACGCCCGAACGGGCATCCATTGTTGTTACAGACATACCAAACTCCTCATGAAATTCACCACGGTGCAGTATCGGGGGAGCATCCCCTCCTCCCGCTTGATTTAAGTCAATCGCCACGCAAAATTCGCTCGCCCTCGCGCTCGATGTTGTCGAATTGCCCCGATTGCAGGGCCCACCAGAACAGGCCGATGATGCCCAGCACGAGCAGCACCGACAGGGGAATGAGCAGATACAGGACTTCCATGCGGAATCACCTCGTCGGAGTGTGGGACAGGGGCGGCAGCGCGCGGGCCAGGCGCATGGCATTGCCGATCACGAGCAGCGAACTGGCGGCCATGCCAAGCCCGGCCAGCCAGGGGGGCATCCAGCCCACCAGCGCCAACGGGACGCTGACGGCGTTGTAGCCAGCGGCCCACCACAGGTTCTGGCGCACGATGGCGAGCGTGCGGCGCGCGAGCCAGACCGTCTGGACCACCTCGGTCAGGCGCCCGCTCTGGACCACGAAATCGGACTGTGCCTGGGTCAGTGGTGCCCCGTGGCCCAGCGCAATGGAAACGTCGGCCCGCGCGAGCACCGGGCCATCGTTGAGGCCGTCGCCCACCATGGCCAGGCGGGCACCGGCACGCTGCAAGGCTTCCACCTCGGCCAGCTTGCGCTCAGGGGTCGCCTCGGCCACCACATCCTCAATACCCAGTTGCCGGGCCACCCGCTGGGCCGCCGCCAGGCGGTCGCCCGACAGCAGGCGGATGCGCACACCAGCGGCCTTCAGGGCGCTGATGGCCTCGGCGGCATCGGCACGCACGCCCTCGTCCATGACGAAAGTGGCGACCCAGCCTTCGGGACCACTCAGGTAGGCGCAGGGGGTGTCGGCCACCGACAGGCCGTCGGCGAGCAACTGCGCCTCGTCCAGCCCACAGTGGCGGGCAGAACCCAGGCGCCAGACGGCGCCTTCGGGGCCGGTCAGCACCAGCCCCCCGCCCGGCACGTCGCGCACGTCGTCAAAGCCGGCCGGCTCGGCCACCGCACCCTGGCCCTGGGCAGCCACCGCCAGGGCGCGCGAGACCGGGTGCAACGAGGCCCGGCTCATGGGCCACGCCGCCTGCAGCGCGGCTTCGACCGTCCAGCCCGGCGCCACCCTCACCTCGCGCAACACCACCCGGTCCTGCGTGAGCGTGCCGGTCTTGTCAAACACCACGGTGTCGATGTCGGCCAGGGCCTCGAAAGCCTGCAGACGCCGCACCAGGATGCCGCGCCCGGCCAGTGCACCGGCGGAAGAGAGCATGGCCGCAGGGGTGGCCAGGGACAGGGCGCAGGGACAGGTGACGATCAGCACCGCCACCGCCACCGCCAGCGCCCGGTGCGGATCGATCTGCCACCAGTAGTAGGCCGCAAACGCCGCAGCCAGCAGCACCAGCACCAGGAAGGGCCCCGCGATGCGGTCGGCCAGCTTGGCCAGGCGCGGCTTGTCGGTGGAGGCGCGCTCCATCAGCGCCACGATCTGTGCAAAACGGGTGTCGCGCCCCAGCCGCTCGAGCCGGACCAGCGCCGCACCCGCCAGGTTGTAGCTGCCCGCCACCACGGCCTCGCCACGGGCGCGAGTGACCGGGTGCGATTCGCCGGTCAGAAGGGCTTCGTCCACCGTGACGCCGTCACTCAGCACCACCCCGTCGCCCGGAAAGGCCTGGCCGGACTGGACCCGCACCACGTCGCCCACCGCCAGACGCTTGAGGGACACGGCATCGAATCCGCCATCCGCTCGCTGCCGGTCGCACTGCTCGGGCAGGCGGTTCATCAGCGCGTCGAGTGCGCCGGCCGTGCGGTCGCGAGCCTTCAGCTCCAGGTAGCGCCCCCCCAGCAGGAAAAACACGAACATGGTGAGCGAGTCGAACCACACATCCTGGCCCCAGGGACCGGTGGGGTCGAACGTGGCCGCGCTGCTGACAATGAAGGTGACCAGGATGCCGATGGACACCGGCGTGTCCATGCCGACACGGCCCTGACGCAGGTCGCGCCAGGCGCTTTCGAAAAAGGGGCCACTGGCAAACAGCACCACGGGCAGGCTAAGCATCCAGCTGGCCCACCGCAACAACTGGTCGATGTCGGCCGGGATCTCACCCGGCTCGGTGACGTAGGCCGGCCATGCGTACATCATGACCTGCATCATGCAGAAGCCCGCCACGAACAGGCGCCAGAGCGCCTTGCGGGTTTCGGCCAGGCGCTGACTCACGCTGAGGGCCTGCTGCATCGGCAACAGGCGGTAGCCGGTGCGCCCAACGGCCTGAGCCAGGTCCGATACCCGGGTTTCGGCCGGGTTCCAGCGCACGGTCAGGCGGCGCGTGGCCGCATGCACCTGGGCCGACACCACCCCCGGCCGGCCGGACAGGGCGTCTTCCACCGTGTCGGCACAGGCTGCGCAGTACATGCCCTGGACCATCAGCACCGATTCGCACAACGGCTGGCCGCCGTCGTCCACCACCTGGGTGAAGGTCTGCTGCTCGACCGGGTCATCGAGCACGCGGAAATCGTCGTCCACCACCAGCGGGCCACGGTGCTGCCCAAACAGGTCGTCGGACCGGGGAACCCCGTCGGCCACGCCACCCGTCGCACGCGCGACAGGACCGGATTGCTGCACGGCCGAGGATTCAGACATCGGCACAGCTTACCGCAGACGACAGCGGCCGTGTTTGACCTAAGTCAACGCCACTCTGACGAAGGCTGCTAGGCTGTGCTTTTGACCTGTTCACTCTGGAGGAGATGCCTCATGTACCAACGCATACTGGTGGCCACCGACGGCTCCAAACTGTCGAACCAGGCGGTTGAACACGCGCTGAAACTGGCCGACGCCACGGGCGCCGAGGTGGTGGCCCTGAAAGTGGTGCCCCGTTACCCGCAGACGTACTTCGAAGGCGGCGTGGCGCTGGCGGCAGAAGAGGTCAAGCGCATCGAGAAGGAATGGCAGGCCGAAGCACAGGAAGTCGTGAACGCGGTGAAGGCCCAGGGCCAGAAAATGACCCTGAAAGTCAAGGCCACCACGGTCAAGTCCGACCTGATTGCCGAAGCGATCATTGCCGCCGCCAAACGCCACAAGGCCGACCTGATCGTGATGGCCTCGCACGGCCGCCGGGGCCTGAAGCGGCTGTTGCTGGGCAGCGAGACGCAGCAGGTGCTGACGCACTCGCACATCCCGGTACTGGTGCTGCGCTGAGGGCTCTCAGGCGAACAGGCCGCGGTACTGTTCGCGCAGCAGGTTCTTCTGCACCTTGCCCATGGTGTTGCGCGGG
>JAUWAE010000255.1 GCA_030602185.1 Comamonadaceae bacterium | reverse complement strand
CACAGGGTTTCACCGGTGGTGACTTCCTTCAGGCCCACGCAGGCGGCGATGTCGCCGGCGCGGATTTCTTCCACTTCCTGGCGGTTGTTGGCGTGCATCTGCACGATACGGCCGATGCGCTCCTTCTTGCCCTTGACGGAGTTGTACACCGTGTCGCCCTTTTTCAGGACGCCCGAGTACACGCGCACGAAGGTCAGCTGGCCCACGAACGGGTCGGTCATCAGCTTGAACGCCAGGGCGGACAGCTTCTCTTCGTCGTCGGCCTTGCGGCTGGTTTCCTTCTCGGCTTCGTCGGTGCCGGCCACGGGCGGGATGTCCACCGGGCTGGGCAGGAAGTCGATCACGGCGTCGAGCATGCGCTGCACGCCCTTGTTCTTGAACGCGGTACCGCACAGCATGGGCTGGATTTCCACGGCCAGGGTGCGGGCGCGGATGCCGGCCTTGATCTCGGCTTCGGTCAGGTCACCTTCTTCCAGGTACTTGTTCATCAGCTCTTCGCTGGACTCGGCGGCGGCCTCGACCATCTTCTCGCGCCATTCCTGGGCTTGCGCCTGCAGTTCGGCCGGAATGTCGTGGTATTCGAACTTCATGCCCTGGGAGGCTTCGTCCCAAATGATGGCCTTCATCTTGATGAGGTCCACCACGCCCTTGAAGTTGTCTTCGGCGCCGATAGGAATGACCACCGGCACGGGGTTGCCCTTCAGGCGGGTCTTGATCTGGTCGACGACCTTGAAGAAGTTGGCGCCGGTGCGGTCCATCTTGTTCACGAAGGCCAGGCGGGGCACCTTGTACTTGTTGGCCTGACGCCACACGGTTTCGGACTGGGGCTGCACGCCACCCACGGCGCAGTACACCATGCAGGCGCCGTCCAGCACGCGCATGGAACGCTCCACCTCGATGGTGAAGTCCACGTGGCCGGGGGTGTCGATGATGTTGAAGCGGTGCTCGGGGTAGGACAGGTCCATGCCCTTCCAGAAGCAGGTGGTGGCGGCGGAGGTGATGGTGATGCCGCGCTCTTGTTCCTGCTCCATCCAGTCCATGGTGGCGGCGCCGTCGTGCACTTCACCAATCTTGTGGTTCACACCGGTGTAGAACAGGATGCGCTCGGTGGTGGTGGTTTTGCCGGCGTCGATGTGGGCCGAGATACCGATGTTGCGGTAGCGCTCAAGGGGCGTGGTACGTGCCATGAAAATTCTCCGAAAAATACAGGCAAAGCCCGCCACCCCTTGTGAGAGTGTTGCGGGCCTTGGGATGCGATAAGCGCGCGGCTTAGAAGCGGAAGTGGCTGAAGGCCTTGTTGGCTTCTGCCATGCGGTGCACTTCGTCACGGCGCTTCATGGCGCCGCCACGGCCTTCGGTGGCTTCCAGCAGCTCGTTGGCCAGGCGCAGGGCCATGGACTTTTCGCTGCGCTTGCGGGCGGCCATCTTGATCCAGCGCATGGACAGGGCCAGGCGACGCACCGGGCGCACTTCCACGGGCACCTGGTAGTTGGCACCACCGACGCGGCGGGACTTCACTTCCACCAGCGGCTTGACGTTGTTGATGGCGGTGTTGAAGAGTTCCAGCGGATCCTTGCCGGTCTTCTTCTCCATGGTTTCGAGGGCACCGTAAATGATGCGCTCGGCAACCGCCTTCTTGCCGCCTTCCATGATCACGTTCATGAACTTGGACAGCTCGACATTGCCGTACTTGGGATCCGGCAGGATTTCACGTTTAGGGACTTCGCGACGACGTGGCATTTTTCACCTCTGTTGCTTCAGTTGGCACCGCTTCCGGCGGCACCGCGAGAGCCATACAGGACCCTCACTTACTCGACCCGCGCACACTGCGTGCGTTGGGGGTCACTACGCTTGAGCACCTGCCAGCAGGGCATTCAAGCACCGATTTGTGTACGCAGCGTGACCGCCACGGACGATGGCAAGACGACCGATCAGGCCTTCTTGGGGCGCTTGGCGCCGTACTTGGAGCGCGCCTGCTTGCGGTCTTTCACGCCTTGCAGGTCCAGCGAGCCACGCACGATGTGGTAGCGCACACCGGGCAAGTCCTTCACACGACCGCCGCGAACCAGCACCACGCTGTGTTCCTGCAGGTTGTGGCCTTCACCGCCGATGTAGGAAATGACTTCGAAACCGTTGGTCAGGCGCACCTTGGCGACCTTACGCAGCGCGGAGTTCGGCTTCTTGGGCGTGGTGGTGTACACACGGGTGCACACGCCACGGCGCTGGGGGCAGTTTTCCATGGCCGGGCTCTTGGATTTGGTCTTTTCGACCTCCCGGCCCTGGCGCACGAGTTGGTTGATGGTTGGCATTGAAACGTCCCTAAACGTTTGAAAAAGAAATACAAAACCCTTCGGAAAATTCCGAAAAGCCCTCTACTGTATCACGGCGCCCTGGGCAATGCAATGCATGCCAGAGGAACGGCGTGCCCGAGTCACTTGATCCAGAGCCGGATGGCGCCCCAGATCCGGCCCAGCAGACCCGCCTCGCCGACGGTCTCGAGCACGAACAGCGGCACCTCGGCCACTGGCTCGCCGGTGGCGGTGCTCACGCGCAAGGTGCCCAAGGGCTGGCCTTGCTGCAGCGGCGCGACCAGCGGGTCGGCACGCAGCACCTCGGTGCGCAGGTTGCCCGCCTGGCCGGCCGGCACACTCACCAGCACGCCTTCGGGCCGGCCGATCTTGACGCGGCTGGCCTGGCCTTTCCAGACCTCCGGCGTGGCGACCGGCTGCCCCGGCGCGAACAGGCGCACCGTCTCGTAGGCGGAGAAGCCCCAGTTGAGCAGCTTCTGGCTTTCGGCCGCCCGCGCGTTCTCGTTGGCCGCGCCCAGCACGACGCTGACCAGGCGGCGCTGCCCGGCCGGGCCCTCGCCCAAGGCCGGGAACTGGCGCCGGGCGGTGGCCACCAGGCAGTAGCCGGCGGCGTTGGTGAAGCCGGTCTTCAGGCCGTCGACCGTGGGGTCGCGGAACAGCAGCAGGTTGCGGTTGGT
>JAUWAE010000319.1 GCA_030602185.1 Comamonadaceae bacterium | reverse complement strand
AACAGGTGCAGCGCGGTGCTGCGGCCCCGGTCAAACAGCTCAACGAACTCCGACTCCACCTGCAGTGCCGGCTGGCTGCCCAGGCGTTGCAGCAGGGCCAGCAGCTCGTCCAGCCGCTGGGCGGGTAGCGTGGCCTCGCTGCGCAGGGCGTCCGCCATTTCGGGCAGGTGGGCACGGAATTCGGCGTCGGGGTAGCGCAGCAGATGCGACAGCACCCGCAACGTCAGGCGCATGGGCTTGGGGGGGTGGGCAAACCACATGGCTCAGGCCTCCACTTTGATGGGAATGGTGCGCTTCTTCTCGCTGCCAAACAGGCTGGTTTCGGTCACGCCTTCGGAGCAACCGTTGCCAAAACTGAAGCCGCAGCCGCCCTTCACGTTGAACGCGTTTTCGGCGTACTCGCGGTGCGTGGTCGGGATCACGAAGCGGTCTTCGTAGTTAGCAATCGCCATGGTGCGGTACATGTCTTCCACCTCGGCGGCGCTCAGCCCCACCTGGTCGAGCACGGTCTGGTTGTGCAGGCCGTCCACGTGTTTGGCGCGCTGGTAGGCGCGCATGGCAAGCATCCGCTCCAGCGCCTTCACCACCGGGAAGGTGTCGCCGGCCGTCAGCAGGTTGGCCAGGTACTTCACGGGAATGCGCAACTGGCTCACGTCGGGGATTTCACCGTTGATGCCGACCTGCCCGGCGTTGGCCGCGGCGGTAATGGGCGACAGCGGCGGCACGTACCACACCATGGGCAGCGTGCGGTATTCCGGGTGCAGCGGCAGCGCCACTTTCCAGTCCACGGCCATCTTGTACACCGGGCTCTGGCGGGCCGCCACCAGCCAGGCTTCGGGAATGCCGTCGGCGCGCGCCTGCTCGATCACCTTCGGGTCGTTGGGGTCGAGGAAGATGTCGAGCTGGGCCTGGTACAGGTCGGTCTCGCGTTCCACGCTGGCGGCTTCGCCGATGCGGTCGGCGTCGTACAGCAGCACGCCCAGGTAGCGGATGCGGCCCACGCAGGTTTCGGAGCACACCGTGGGCTGCCCCGCCTCGATGCGCGGGTAGCAGAAGATGCACTTCTCCGCCTTTCCGCTCTTCCAGTTGTAGTAGATTTTCTTGTACGGGCAGCCGCTCACGCACATGCGCCAACCCCGGCACTTGTCCTGGTCGATCAGGACGATGCCGTCTTCCTCGCGCTTGTAGATCGAGCCGCTGGGGCAGCTCGCCACGCAGGCGGGGTTGAGGCAGTGCTCGCACAGGCGGGGCAGGTACATCATGAAGGTGTTCTCGAACTCACCCACCATGGCCTTTTGCGCTTCCAGGAAGCCGTCGAAGTTGGCGTCCTTGCTGCGCTTGGCAAACTCTCCCCCCAGGATTTCTTCCCAGTTCGGGCCCCATTCGATTTTTTCCATGCGGGCGCCGGTGATGAGCGAGCGCGGCCGTGCGGTGGGCGCGTGCTGCATTTCGGGGGCGGACTGCAGGTGGTCGTAGTCGAAGGTGAAGGGCTCGTAGTAGTCGTCGATCTGCGGCAGGTTGGGGTTGGCGAAGATCTTCATCAACAGCGACCATTTGCCGCCCTGCTTGGGCACGATGGAGCCGTCGGCCTTGCGCACCCAGCCGCCTTTCCATTTGTCCTGGTTTTCCCAGTCCTTGGGGTAGCCGATGCCGGGCTTGGACTCGACGTTGTTGAACCAGGCGTATTCCACGCCGGGCCGGCTCGTCCACACGTTCTTGCAGGTGACCGAGCAGGTGTGGCAGCCA
>JAUWAE010000158.1 GCA_030602185.1 Comamonadaceae bacterium | reverse complement strand
GTGGTGGGCACCTGCACGAAGGGCACGCCGCGCATGTAGCAGGCGGCGGCAAAACCGGTCATGTCGCCCACCACACCGCCGCCGAGCGCAAACAGCACCGTCTTGCGGTCGCAAGCGCGGGACAGCAGGCCATCGAAAATCAGGTTGAGCGACTCCCAGGTCTTGTGGGCTTCGCCGTCAGGCAGGGTGACGACGTGGACCTGAGGGTACTGCGCCAGCAGCGCCGTCCGCAGGCGCTCGGCATACAGCGGGCCGACCACGTCGTTCGTGACGATGCAGGCCGCGGCCGCACGGGGCAGGCCCTGCCAGGTGGACGGGTTGTCGAGCAGCCCCTGGCCAATCAGGATGGGGTAGCTGCGATCGCCCAGGTCGATCTGGACGGTCTCGACGGCCTGAATGGCTTGGGATTGTGGCAAAGACAGGGACGGTGCACGGTCGGTCATCCCCTAAGTGTAGCGAGCGCCGTAGCGCCACGCCCGCCGCGACTCAGCCGTTGGACGCGGCCGGCGCCGAACCCGCGAGCTCCAACTGCATGACAATCATGTTGACCAGGGTCGCGACCGAAGGGCGCCCAGTTTCGATCACGAAATGGGCCGTCTCGCGGTACAGTGGATCGCGCACGGCGTACAGGTCGCGCAGGCGCTGCAACGGGTCTTCCACCTGCAACAGGGGACGGCTGCGGTCGTGGCGCACCCGGCGAAACACGTCTTCCGGCGTGGTGCGCAGGTAGAACACCTTGGCCCGCCCGTGCAAATGCTCGCGGTTGGCAGAACGCAACACGGCCCCACCACCAGTCGAAAGCACACACGGGGCCCCGGCCGTCAGCTCGTCGATCACCGACTCTTCCAGATCGCGAAAGGCCTGTTCACCCTCGCGATCGAAAAACTCGCGGATCGAACAGCCTAGGCGCTGCTCGATCTGCTGGTCAGAGTCGATAAAGGGCAACTGCAGGCGGCGCGCCAAGTGCCGCCCCACCGTGGTTTTGCCCGACCCAGGAAGTCCAACCAAAGCAATCACGTCAACGTTGGGAGGCCGTCAGGGTCTCCGACAATACTCTTGGAGTAATAAAGACTAGCAGCTCTGTTTTTCTGACAGCACTGCCACGTGAGCGGAAAAGGTTGCCAAGCACTGGCATATCTCCCAAACCAGGAACCTTTTCAAGGGTACTCGAGTCGGCTTGGGTATAGATACCACCAATTACGATAGTGCCACCGTTTTCCACAAGAACTTGTGTATCAACAGTTTTTTTCTGAACCCTCAACAAAGTACCATCCGACTCCTTAATGATAGGCTCGTCCTTTTTCACCTCCAGCTTCATTATAACGTCGCCATCCGGGGTGATTTGCGGAGTTACACGCAAAGATAGCACAGTATCAATGAATTCCGTGGTCGTGTTATCAGCCTGATCTTTTTTATTATAAGGAATTCTTTGACCATCTTCGATTTTCGCCTCACGCTGATCCGCAGTCAAAATCTTCGGGCTAGCAATTGTCTTCACCTTACCATCAGATTCATTAGCAAGAATTTCCAGATTCAAGAGTCTAGTTGCACCTGCATTAAAAAGCGAAAAGCCAAAAAGACCGCCCACCCGTTTCTCATCTGCAACAGGAATCGTGGTCAGCGCAGCACTACCGCCAGTTACGTTCAATGAATTAAAACCAAAAGAACCACCACCACGCGGATTCGTGCCATCTGGAACTGAACGCGCCCCGAATCGTACACCCAAACTTTTACTGAAGCCATCAGACGCCTCAACAATTCGCGCCTCAATTAAAACTTGTTTAACCGGAATATCGATTTTCTTGATCAGTTCCTCGATTTCCTGCAATTTGGACGAAATGTCGGTCACGAAGATCTGATTGGTGCGTGGCTCGGCAAACACCGAGCCCTGCTTGCTCAGGATGCGCACCTGGGCCTCGCCACTGCCCACGGCGGTCGTGAGCTGCTTGGCTACATCCTCTGCGGTGGCAAAGTTGAGCCGGAAGCTCTGGGTGCGCGGCACTTCGAGCACACGGATCTGCTGCTTGGCTTCCAGCTCTGACTTTTCCTTGGCCAGAATCTCGGCCTGTGGTGCCACCCAGATCACGTTCCCGGTCTTGCGCATGCCCAGGCCTTTGGCCTGCAGCACGATGTCGAGGGCCTGGTCCCACGGCACGTCTTTCAGGCGCAACGTGACGTTGCCGGTGACGGTATCGGAAGTGACAATGTTGAAGTTGGTGAAGTCCGCGATCACCTGCAACAGCGAGCGCACCTCAATGTTCTGGAAGTTCAGCGACAGCTTGTCGCCACTGTAATTCGGTCCCTGGGTGAGCTTGCTGGGGTCGGTCTTGACCTCGCGCACTTCCAGCACGAACTGGTTGTCGCTCTGGTAAGCCGAATGCTCCCAGTTGCCGACGGGCTCGATCAGCAGGCGCACGCGGTCACCCGCCTCAGTCGCGGTGATGGTGCGCACCGGCGTGCCAAAGTCCGACACGTCCAAGCGGCGGCGCAGACCCTCAGGCAGCGAGGTCTTGAGGAACTCCACCACCAGGTTGCGGCCCTGTGGGCGGATGTCCACCCCCGTCTGGCTGTTGGCCAGGTTGACCACCACGCGGCCGGTATTTTCGGTGCCGCGGCGGAAGTCGATGTCGTTCAGCGGTGCCACACTGGCGGCGCTGTCGGCCGCAGCAAACACCGAGCCCACCGTGCCACCCGCCACCGGTGCCACCACGGCAGGCGGCTGTAGGGTCACGAGCACCGCATTGCCATCGATGCGGGTTTCGTAGGCCACGGCTTGGTTCAGGTTGAGCACCACGCGCGTGCGGTCACCCGCCTCGACCACATTGGCCGAGCGCAGATTGCCCTGGTTGATCTCGAACAGGTTCTTGCCTGAACCGTTCGTGGCCCCGGCAAAGTCCAGGGCGATGCGGGCCGGTGACTGGATGGAGAAACCCACGGGCGGCTGCTTGAGCGGCTCGGAGGTCTGGATGCGGATGACCTCGCCCCCACCCTGGGTCGCGGCAGTGACGGACTGGATGGCCAGTTGGGCGTGTGCCAGCCCGGCCACCAGCAGGGCTGCCACCATGCCGGTGAACTTGATGACGCGCATGCTCGAACGCCCTGGTTGTGTTGTGTGGGTGTTGTATGGGTGTGTCATTTGCCGCTTCCCTCTTGCAGGTCCAGGGTGGTGCGGCGCTCGATCCACTCGCCGGCCGCGTCCTGAACGATTTCCCTCAGGGTGATCTGTGTTTCAGTGATGCCGACGACGCGGCCGTAGTTTTGCCCCAGGTAGTTGCCTGCACGCACCTGGTAGAGCAGGTTGTTGGCGCGCACCAGCGCCACACGCTGGCCCCGCTTGTCGAGCAGGCCCACCATGGCCATGGTGTCGAGCGGCAAAGCTTCCAACGGCTCTTTGCGGCGGTTGACTTCGGCGGCTAGCAGGCCCGAGGAGGCCGCGCCCGACGTCTCGTCGCGGAACGACCGCGTCAGCTTCTCGTCGCTGAAAGGAGACAGCTCGGCCGATTCGGTGAAGGCCTGTGGGCTGTAAGGCTTGGGCTCCGCCACCGGGTCCACCTTGGGCTTGACGGTGGCACGCTGCTGAGCCATCCATCCGGTCAGCTCTTCGTTGCCGGCTGCGCCGCAACCGGCCACCAGGGCGGCCACCAGGCAGAGACCGGCCCAGCCCATGGAGCGTCGAAGGTCGATCATTTCTTGCCCTCCTTGGCCTTGCGCTGTGCCAGCACCTCGTCGGGATCGAGGTAACGGAAGGTCTTGGCGGTGGCATCCATCGCCAGCGCATCGCTGCGCCCCTGCACGGGCGCCAGCGACACGTTGTTCAGGGTGACGATGCGCGACAGATGGGCCACATCGGACACGAACATGCCCACATCGCTGTAGGTACCGGTCACGCGCACGGCGATCGGCAACTCGGCGTAGTAGTCACGCACCGCCTCCTGGCCGGGGCGGAACAACTCGAACTGCAAGCTGCGGCCCAGGCCGGCCTGGTTGATGTCGGACAACAGAGCGTCCATTTCGGCCTTGCTGGGCAGCTGCTTTTCGAGCTGTGCCACGTACTGGCGGACCTGTTCGAGCTGCGCCTTCAGGATTTCGAAGTTGACGGTCTGTCCGAGCTTGCGGGTGTACTCGGCGCGCAGCTGCGTTTCGCGGTTGTGCTCGGCCTCCAGGCGCCCGCTCATGTCGCTGAGCCAGACATACCACAGCGCCACCACCACCAGCACCGCGGCGGCCGCCAGCAACAGGTAGCGCGGCAGGCTGGGCCACAGCGAGGGGTCGTTGGGGTCGAGTCCGGTGAACTGCGCCTGCACCTTGCGTTGCAGCGCCGCCAGATCGATCGAGGGAGATTTGGATTTTTTGGCCATGATCGTCCGCCGCCTCACACCTTGCCCGCAGCGGCGGGCGCGGTGGCCGCTGCCGCCGGCTTGTCACCGTCCGGCCCTTTGGTCAGGCTCACACGCATCGAGAAGTTGAACACCCGGCGCTGACCGCGCTGTGCGACGGCCACCGAGGTGGACGTGATCTCGATCAGTTGCGGCTTGGTCAGCCAGGGGCTGTTGTTGTTCAAGTTGCGCAGCAGCTCAGACACCCGCTCCTGCGACTGGGCGACCCCGGTCAGGCTGATGTCGAGGTTTTCCTGCTTGAGCGTGCGCAGGTACACGCCCTCAGGCAGCTGGCGCACCATTTCGTTGAGCAGGTGCACCGGCAGGTTGCGGTCGGCCTGCAGGCTTTCGACCGACTCCTGCCGCGCTTTCAGGCCGTTGAGCTCCTGCTGCAGCGAGGCAATTTCCTTGATCTGCACATCGAGCTTCTGGATTTCGGACTGCAGGAAGCCGTTGCGCTGCTGCTGGCTCGCAATGCGCGCCTCGTAGAAACCGTAAATGGCCAGCGACACCGCCAAGCCCGCCACCACGGCCAGGCCCAGGTGCACGAAGAACAGCTCGCGGCGCTTCTTGCGCGCGGCTTCCCGGTGGGGCAAGAGGTTGATGGTGATCATTGGCTGAACCTCCGCAGCGCCAGGCCGGTGGCCACCAGGTAGGAGGTGGCCTCGAGCGCCAGCCGGCTGGCCGGGATGCTGGGCGCCACCGCCATGCCGTCAAACGGGTTGATGACCTTGCAGGGGAAGGACGTTTGCGCCATCACCGCCTCGGCCACCCCTGGCAGGGCAGCCGAACCGCCCGACAGCAGGATGTGGTCGACCTTGTTGTGCGGCGTGCTGGTGAAGAAAAACTGCAACGCGCGGCCCAACTCCTGACCGAGCCCGTCCATGAACGGTGTCAGCACCGTGTCGCGGTAGTCGGCGGGGAGGCCGGCACCGGATTTCTTCTTGGTTTCCGCGTCGTCGAACGACAGACCATACTGCCGCGCGATCTGGTTGGTCAGCTGCACCCCGCCGAACACCTGATCGCGCTCGTAAATCATCTCGTCGTTGCGGATCACCTGCAGGCTGGTGGTCTGTGAGCCCACCTCGAACAGGGCGATCAACATGTTGCGCCCCTTGTTGGGCAGCCCTTCGATCAGGCGGGAAGCCGCCAGCCGCGACGCATACGACTCCACATCGAGCACCACCGGGTTCAAGCCAGCCGCCTCGGCCAGGCCTTGCCGGTCGGACACCTTTTCCTTGCGGGAGGCGGCGAGCAGCACCTCGACATAGTCCGGCAGGTTGGGG
>JAUWAE010000024.1 GCA_030602185.1 Comamonadaceae bacterium | reverse complement strand
TACAGTGCCCCTTGCCGCAGAGCGCCCTCGGCCCGGTGCATGGTGTCGAGTTCGAACAGATCGAACAGCGCCAGCAGCACACTCACGCCACCGGCCAGTACCGGGCGGCGGTCGTCCTTCAGGCCCTCGAGCTTGAGGTCGTCTACATTGCCTACGCGCTGCATGCGCTCGATCAGCCAGTCCAGCCCCGGGCGGGTGATCACGCCTTCGGGAAAACCGGCAAATCCAAGAATTTCGGCCACCGCACCCACCGTGCCTGACGAGCCGTAGGCCGTGCTCCACTCCGTCCGGGGGAAGGTGTCCAGCGCTTCGTCAAGCACGGCTTTCGCCGCGATCACCGCGGTTTGCAGCATGCCCTGGGTGAACTGGCCGCGCGGGAAGTAGCGGGTTGACCACGCCACACTGCCCAACCGGTAAGACTCCATGCGCAGCGGCGTGTAGCCCTGACCCAGGATGACCTCGGTCGAGCGGCCGCCAATGTCGGTCACCAGACGGCGTTCGTCCGACTGTGGCAGCAGGTGCGAGACCCCCTGGTAAATGAGGCGGGCCTCTTCGTGGCCCGACACCACGTCAATGGGAAACCCCAGCAGCGCCTGTGCCTTGCGCAGGAAGTCGTCGCGGTTGCGGGCCTCGCGCAGGGTCTGCGTGGCCACCGCACGCACCTGATTCTTCTTGAACCCTTGCAGGCGCTCACCAAAGCGGGCCAGGCATTCCCAGCCGCGTTCCATCGCCACCAGGCTGAGGTTTTTGTGTTCGTCCAGGCCACTGCCTTGGCGCACCACTTCCTTGATGTACTCGACCCGCTCGATGTGGCCTGAGTCGTAGCGCCCAATTTCCAGGCGAAAGCTGTTGGACCCGAGGTCCACCGCTGCCAATAAGGTTCCGTTTTGCATGCCGTTCAATCTCTTGAAGGGCGCTCAGCATACCACCGAACACCGTATTAACCCTGACTCAAGCGGGCTGTGCACGCGTGCCCTGCTCAGCCTGCAGACCCCCATCCGGTCGATATCCACCGAACTGTCACATTACTGTCACACAAGCTTCCTACAGTCAGGGTCATCCCTTAACCAACCCTTGAGGACTTGCATGAAGCGTACCTTCCTGAAAACCATCGCTGCTGCAGCAGTGGCCGTAGCAACCGTCGGTTTCAGTGCCCAGGCCCTGGCGGCGGATATCACTGGCGCTGGCGCCACCTTTCCGTTCCCGATCTACGCAAAGTGGGCTGAAGCGTACAAGGCTGCCACCGGCACCGGCCTGAACTACCAATCCATCGGCTCCTCCGGTGGCATCCGCCAGATTCGCGCCAAGACCGTGGCTTTTGGCGCCACCGACGCACCGGTGTCGGGCGCGGACCTGGACAAGGACGGCATGGTGCAATTCCCTGCCATCATCGGTGGTACCGTGCCGGTGTTCAACTTGGACGGCTTCGCCAAGGGCGAACTGCGTGTGACCGGCCCTGTGCTGGCCGAAATGTTCATGGGCAAGATCAGCAAGTGGAACGATCCCAAGCTGGTCGCACTCAATCCCGGCAAGAAACTGCCCGACCAAGCCATCACCATTGTGCACCGTGCCGACGGCTCCGGTACCACCTTCAACTGGACCGACTACCTGAGCAGCGTCAGCAAGGAGTGGGCAGACACCGTGGGCAAGGGCGCCGCTGTCAAGTGGCCGGCTCCCACCTCCGTGGGTGGCAAGGGCAACGAAGGCGTGGCCGCCAACGTCTCCCGCGTCAAGGGCTCGCTGGGCTACGTGGAATACGCCTACGCCAAGAAGAACAACATCCCTGTGATGCAGTTGCAGAACAAGAACGGCAAGTTCGTCATGCCCGACGACAGCACCTTCGCTGCCGCCGCCGCGGGCGCTGACTGGTTCAGCGTGCCGGGCATGGGCCTGTCGATCGTCAACCAGCCGGGCGACAACGCCTACCCGGTGGCCACTGCTTCCTTCATCCTCATGTACAAGGAACCCGCCAACAAGGCCGAAAGCGCTGAAGTGCTGAAGTTCTTCGACTGGGCTTTCAAGAACGGCAAGCAGATGGCGCTCGACCTGGACTACGTGCCGCTGCCCGACAAGCTGACCGCTGACATCCGCAGCAAGGTCTGGTCGCAGATCAACAACAAGTAATCGCCAAACCGGAGACGCCCGTCGGTGCCCTCACCACCGACGGGCGTTGTGTTGAAAAGCTTCAACCCTGGCCGGAGTTGGCATGAATTTGAATACCACCATGAGTGCACAGCACGCCCCCGCCGAAACTGGCAGCCCGCGCATGATCCAGATTGCGCAACGCCAGCGCTTGCAGGACGCCTTGTTCCACCGCGTGACCCAGGCGTTTTCGCTGCTGGTGTTGCTGGCCCTGCTGGGCATCATCGTCTCGCTCCTCGTCAACGCCTGGCCCACGTTCCACAAATTTGGCGTGCGGTTCATCTGGTACGTGGAATGGGACATCATCAACGAAGAATTCGGGGCCGCGATCGCCATCGTCGGCACCCTCATCAGCGCGGGTATCGCCCTGTTGCTGGCCGTGCCGCTGGCCTTTGGCATCGCGCTGTTCCTGACTGAAACCTGCCCGGTGTGGCTGCGTCGCCCGTTGGGCACGGCGGTAGAGTTGCTGGCGGCGGTGCCGTCCATCATCTACGGCATGTTCGGCCTGTTCGTGTTCGCGCCCATTTTTGCCGATTACATCCAGGTGCCCATGCAGGACATCATCGGCGGCATGCCCCTCATCGGCTGGCTGGTGGGTGGTGCGCCCACCGGGCTGGGCATCATGTCGGCCGGCATCATCCTCGCGTTCATGGTGCTGCCCTTCATTGCAGCGGTGATGCGCGACGTCTTCGAGATCGTGCCGCCCATCCTGCGCGAGTCGGCTTACGGCATCGGCTGCACCACCTGGGAAGTGGTGCGACGCATCGTGTTGCCATACACCCAAAAAGGCGTGATCGGTGGCGTGATGCTGGGTCTGGGCCGTGCGCTGGGCGAGACCATGGCCGTGACGTTCGTGATCGGCAACGCCAACCGCCTGCCCACCTCGCTGTTCTCGCCGGGCACGTCCATTGCGTCCACCCTGGCCAACGAATTCGCCGAGGCGGCCGATTTCCACCTCTCCACGCTGTTTGCGCTGGGCTTTCTGCTGTTCGTCATCACCTTCGTGGTGCTGGCGCTGGCCAAGATCATGATCCTGCGCGCCGAAAAGGCCAAGGGGCTCTGACATGCAACTCAACCAATCACTCTACCGCCGGCGGCGCGCCTCCAACGCGATCGGCTTGACCCTGTCCATGGCGGCCATGGCACTGGGCCTGACCGTGCTGTTGTGGATTCTGTACGTGCTGTTTTCCAACGGCCTGGCTGCCATCGACTGGAACATCTTCACCCAGGACACACCCGCACCGGGCACCGAAGGCGGCGGGTTGCGCAACGCCATCGTCGGCAGCCTGATGATGCTGGGCCTGACGGTGCTGGTCTCCACCCCGGTGGGGATTCTGGCCGGGGTGTACCTGGCCGAGTACGGCGACACCAGCAAGACGGCCGAGTTCACCCGTTTCGTGACCGACATCATGCTGTCGGCACCCTCCATCGTGCTGGGCCTGTTCGTGTACGCCATCGCGGTGGCCACGTTGGGCAACTTCTCGGGCTATGCCGGCAGCCTCGCGCTGTCGCTCATCGCCATCCCCGTGGTGGTGCGCACGACCGAGAACATGCTGCGCCTGGTGCCGGGCAGCCTGCGCGAGGCGGCGTTCGCCCTCGGCGCGCCGCGCTGGAAGGTGTCCACCATGGTGACGCTGCGCGCCGCCAAGAGCGGGGTGATCACCGGCCTGCTGCTGGCCATCGCCCGCATTTCGGGTGAAACCGCGCCATTGCTGTTCACCGCGCTCAACAACCAGTTCTTCAGCACCGACATGGGCAAGCCCATGGCCAACCTGCCCGTGGTGATCTTCCAGTTCGCCATGAGCCCGTACGACAACTGGATCCGCCTGGCCTGGGGTGGGGCGCTGCTCATCACCCTGGCCGTGCTGGTGCTCAACATCTTCGCCCGAGTGGTGTTCCGCGACAAGGTCCGCAGCTGACCCGCGCCCCTCGACAACGCATTGCATAGGAATGAACCCGAAATGACCACCGCGACCGCCATCGAGACGAAGAATGCGCTGGAAGTGCGCAACCTGAACTTCTTCTACGGCAAGTTCCAGGGCCTGAAGAACATCAACATGAACATCGCCGAGCGCAAGGTCACCGCCTTCATCGGCCCGTCGGGCTGCGGCAAGTCCACGCTGCTGCGCACCCTCAACCGCATGTACAGCCTCTACCCAGGCCAGCGTGCGGAAGGCGAGATCAACTTCTACGGCCAGAACATCCTCGACCCCAAGCAGGACCTGAACCTGCTGCGCGCCCGCATCGGCATGGTGTTCCAGAAGCCGACGCCGTTCCCCATGTCCATCTTCGACAACATCGCCTTCGGCGTGAAGCTCTACGAAAACCTGAGCAAGAGCGAGATGGAAGACCGGGTGGAGTGGGCACTGACCAAGGCCGCCCTGTGGAACGAAGTGAAGGACAAGCTGCACCAGAGCGGCCTGAGCCTGTCGGGCGGGCAGCAGCAACGCCTGTGCATCGCGCGCAGCGTGGCGGTCAAGCCGTCGGTGCTGTTGCTCGACGAGCCCACCTCGGCGCTGGACCCGATTTCCACGGGCAAAGTGGAAGAACTGGTGCACGAGCTGAAAAACGACTACACCATAGCCATCGTGACCCACAACATGCAGCAGGCCGCCCGATGCAGTGATTTCACTGCCTACATGTACCTGGGCGAGCTGATCGAGTTCGGCGCCACCGAACAGATCTTCTTCAAGCCCCAGCGTACCGAGACCGAAGACTACATCACAGGAAGGTTTGGTTGAGACCATGACGGACAAGCACCTCTCCAGCCAGTTCGATGCCGAGCTGAGCAACATCTCCACCCGTGTGCTCGAAATGGGCGGCATGGTCGAGTCGCAGCTGCGCCAGTCGGTGTACGCGATGCACCACCTGAGCATCGAAACTGCCGACCAGGTACTGGAAATCGAGCAGTCGGTGAACCGGCTGGAAGTCGAGATCGACCACGACATCACTTCGACCATGAGCCGCCGCCAGCCCACCGCCCGCGACCTCCGTCTGCTGGTGGGCGTCTCACGGGTGATTGTGAACCTGGAGCGCGCTGGCGACGAGGCGTCGCGCATCGCCCGCATGACCAAGTCGTTCATCGAGGCCGGTGCTCCGCGCGCCCTGCCGGTGAATGACCTGGCGGAGGGCGCCCAGCACGCGGCGGATCTGATGCACAAGACGCTGGACGCCTTCGCGCGCTTGGACGTCCAGGCCTCCCTGGCTATCATTGAGGAGGATGAACGCCTCGACGCCGAGTACGAAGGCTTCGTGCGCAAGCTCATCACTTACATGATGGAAGACCCCCGCACCATTTCCACTTGCCTGAACCTGCTGTTCCTGGCCAAGGCCGTCGAGCGGGTGGGTGACCATGCCAAGAACATCGCCGAAGCCACGATCTACGTGGTCAAGGGTGCGGACGTGCGGCACAAGACGGCGGCCCAGCGGGAGTCGGCTGTCCAATGAGAAAGTTGCCCCGAGTGTTGGTGGTCGAGGACGAGCCGGCGATCGCCGAGCTGATCGCTGTCAACCTTCGCCACAACGGATTTGCCCCCACCGTCGTCTTCGACAGCGAGGCAGCGCAGCGCGAGGTCGATGCCGTGCTGCCCGACGTGATCCTGCTCGACTGGATGCTGCCTGGCGAAAGCGGCGTGCAACTGGCCCGGCGCTGGCGCCAGCACGACCGCATCAAGACGGTGCCCATCATCATGCTCACGGCCCGCACCGAGGAGTCCGACAAGGTCCAAGGCCTGGACGCCGGTGCCGACGACTACGTCACCAAGCCGTTTTCCACCCAGGAGTTGCTGGCCCGGATCCGTGCCGTGCTGCGCCGGCGCGCGCCGGAGATCGTGAACGACACGGTGCAGGTCGGCCCGCTCAGCCTGGACGCCGCCACCTACCGCGTGACCCACGATGGCCGGGAGCTCAAGGTGGGGCCGACCGAGTTCAAGCTGCTGCACTACCTCATGAAGCATCCCGAACGGGTGCACACCCGTGGCGCGTTGCTCGACCGCATCTGGGGTGACCACGTGTTCATCGAAGAGCGCACGGTGGACGTGCATGTGAAGCGGTTGCGTGAATCGCTGGGCAGCGCAGGCGCTATGATCGAGACCGTGCGTGGGGCAGGCTATCGCCTCACCGCACAGGCATTGCCTACCAAAACCAAGACCGACGCTCAAACCACCGCATGATCCGCCGCCCGCTGGAGTTGTTTGCCTGTACGCTGGCAGGGGGGGCCTTGGCCTTGGCTTATGCGGAGCCTGCATGGGCCGGCGTGGCGGGCAGTGTGGGTGGGGCGGGTCTTTGGGTGACGTTCGACAATATCCGTGCGGCCCGCGTGCTGTCGTGGTTGCGGCACGGTCATGCCGTGCGGCCGCCAGCGGTATCGGCCGTTTGGGCCGAGGTCGTCGAGCGTGCCCGCCGGGGATTCAAGGTGCTGAACCGCAAGGCCCGCAAGAGCGAGGCACGATTGCAGGAGTTTCTGGCTGCGATCCAAGCCTCGCCCAATGGCGTGGTGCTGCTGGACAAGACGCTGAACATCGAATGGTGCAATTTCACCGCGGCGCAGCACCTGGGGTTCGATTCCAAGCGCGATGTGCAGCAGCAAATCCGCAACCTCATTCGCGATCCGGCCTTCATTGCCTACCTGAACGAAGGCGATTTTTCCAAGCCGGTGGAAATCGACGGTCGCGATGCCTACCCCGGTCATCCTCACCGCATTGCCATCCACATACACGTGTACGGCAAGGGGCGGCGGCTGATGTTGACGCGCGACGTCACCGCGGTCCAGCAAGCCGAGGCCATGCGCCGCGATTTCGTGGCCAACGTGTCCCACGAAATCCGCACGCCGCTGACGGTGGTCAGCGGATTCATCGAGACCTTGCAGCAGATCGATGCGACACCGGAAGAGCGTGCGCGCTACCTGGCCTTGATGGGCCAGCAGGCGCAGCGCATGCAGACGCTGGTCAGCGACCTGCTGACGCTGTCGCGACTGGAAGGCAGCCCAGTGCCTGGCTCGACGGAATGGGTCTCGTCCACCGAGTTGCTGGATCAGGTGGTGGCGGAGGCCCGAGCGCTGTCGGACGTGGTGGCGGGGGGGGAGCACGCCATCGTGGTCCAGCCGAGCCCCGAGTTCGAAATTGCGGGTGCGCGTACCGAGCTGGTCAGTGCCATCTCCAACCTGTTGAGCAATGCGGTCCGTTACACCCCCTCCAAAGGGCGCATCGAGGTGGGCTGGCGGCTGTTGTCCGATGGCGGTGCGGAGTGTTTTGTCAGTGACTCCGGCCCCGGCATCGAAGCCGAACACCTGCCCCGCTTGACGGAACGCTTCTACCGGGTGGACCGCAGTCGCTCGCGCGAAACTGGCGGAACCGGATTGGGGTTGGCGATCGTCAAGCACGTGGCCCAGCGCCATGGCGGGCAGATGCTGGTCGACAGCGTGGTGGGACAAGGCTCCACCTTCCGCATCACGCTGCCCCCCAGCCGCGTGCTGGCCGACTGACGGCGGCTTGGCCGCTGCGCCCCGCCCAGTTCAGCGGCGTTGTTCGAACACCAACAGGTGGTCCCGGTTGTCGCGCAAGCGCGGCACGCTCTGCATCAGCGACCAACCATCGAGCGCACCGTTGGGCACGCGCCGGTAGGCCGCCGGGTGCAGCACCAGGCGCGGGCAGGTGACGCCAGCCGCCTGTGGGTCCCAGCGCTGCACGGTCAAGCCACCGTGGTATTGCAGCCCGGTGATCTGGTCGTGGTTCAAACCGTAGACCAGCACGCAGCCGCCCGGCGGCGTGACGGCGGCGATCCGCTGTGAAATCGGGGCTTGCCCCAGGCCGAAGTTCAGCAGTGGCAGCCACAGGGTCATCAGCAACAGCCAGCACAGCGTGCCGCCAGTGGCCGACAGCACCAGGCTTTTCCAGAGCGCAGGCCGGTGTCGCCCTATGCGCCAAGCCAGCACGCCGGCCCAGGCCGCGGTGGCGAGGAGCGCAGGTAGCAGCAACTCCCAAGAAAATTCGGGCTGGAACCCCGGCGCCAGTTTGGCAACGTTGGCGGCGGGCTTCTCGGGTGCGCCCGTCATCATGGCGAGGTAGATGGTCCAGACGACGATGGCGCCACCGGTGAAGAACAGCAGGGCGAACCAGTCGATGAGCGCGGTGACTGCCCGTGAGAGCGTGGGCAGTGCCAAAGCCGCCAAGCAGGCCAGTGCCGGCAGGGCCAGCAGGAGGGTACGGTCACCCTTGCCAGACCAGACGGTGGCTGCAATGCCCACCACCAGCCACCAGAGCGGCAGCAGCAACTGGGCCTCGTGCCACCGCCTGCGCCAGCGCCACAGTGTCCAGAGCACCAACAGGCCTGCTGGCCAGGTAAACCACACCAGCAGCCGCCCGAGGCCGCGCCATGCCGGATAGCTCAACCAGTCAGCCGCAGGGCCGGCCAGGCCGATGGTGTGGCCAGCCAATAAGGCGTAAAACACCAGGCCCACCGCAGTGCCCAGAGCACACGCTGCCCACAGCGAACGGCGCGTTGCAGCGGCGACTGTGGCACGGCTGCGCGCGCTCCAAGCTAGCCAGCCTGCACCCAGCGCGAGCGACACGGCCGGCGCCCCGCTGAGGGACAGCCCCAGCGCCCCGGCCCACCAGGCGGTGACGGTCAGGCCATGGCGGGACACCAGAGGGCTGACGAGCCGCGCCCCGCCAAACAGCAGCAGCGCACTGAAGGCCAATTGCGCCGCGCTGGGGGTGGATTCGTGTGACAGCAGGGCCAGGCCGAGGCTGGCGATCAAGGCCAGCAAGGCGGCATCGGCCAGGGCCCGGGCGTAGTCGGCCGGTCGGGCTTCGCCCCCGAACGCAAAGGCCAGCGGCTGGGCGCCAGGCAGCCTGGCGAGGTGGTACATCGCGTACCAGGTGCTGACCAGGGTGAGCACGAGCAGCAGCCCGAATGGCAGGCGTGCCGCCAGGTCTGCCGGCAGGAAGGGCAAGGCGCGGATGGCCGCCGCGCCCAGCCAGTAGGGCAGCCAGCCGGCGTGTTCCACCGCTTCTCCAAGCACCTGTGGCAGTTGCCAGTGTGCGGGGTGTCGGCTGAGGTCCAGCATGGCGCCGAAGGCGGCCAGGTCGGATTGCCGCCAGGGGTCGCGGCCGATCAGGCCAGGCACCACGTAAGCCAGCCCCAGCAGCAACAGGACCCACCGTGGTAGCCGGCGGGCGGCCAGTTCGGTGACGAGGGCGGGGTTGGTCTGGCTCACGGTTTCAACTATAGCGGCGCCAACAAAAAAGCAGCCTTGCGGCTGCCTTTTGTTGCGGTACCGGCCAATTACTTGGCGGTACGGGCAAAGCGGTTGCGGAACTTCTCGACGCGGCCGCCCATGTTGTCGACGCTCTTCTGAGTGCCGGTGTAGAAGGGGTGCGACTCGCTGGAGGTATCCAGCTTGAACAGCGGCAGTTCACGGCCATCGTCCAGCTTGATGGTCTCTTTCGTGTTGGCGCAGGAGCGGGTCACGAACTGGAAGCCGTTGGACAGGTCCACGAAGCACACTTCGCGGTAGTTGGGGTGAATGCCTTCTTTCATTGCTGTTTCCTTGGTGGTTGCGGCAGCCGCTGCCGGCCCATCCGGCGTACTTTCCGCGAAACTAAAGATTATAGCGTTGACGCGCAGTGGTGTTCAACCGCCCCGGCGCATCAGGTCGAAGAACTCGTGGTTGTTCTTCGTCTGCTTCATGCTCTTGAGCACCATTTCCATGGCCTCGATCTCGTCCATGTTGTACATGAACTGGCGCAGGATGCGGGTCTTCTGCAGGATTTCGGGCTGCAGCAGCAATTCCTCGCGGCGGGTGCCGCTGCGGTTGAGCTGGATGGCCGGGAAGACGCGCTTTTCGTAGAGGCGACGGTCCAGGTGCAGTTCGCTGTTGCCGGTGCCCTTGAATTCTTCAAAGATCACCTCGTCCATGCGGCTGCCGGTGTCGATCAGCGCGGTGGCTATGATGGTGAGCGAGCCGCCTTCTTCCACATTGCGCGCCGCGCCGAAGAAGCGCTTGGGCCGCTGCAGGGCGTTGGCGTCCACGCCGCCGGTCAGCACCTTGCCCGAGGAGGGCAGCACGTTGTTGTAGGCGCGTGCCAGGCGGGTGATGGAGTCGAGCAGGATCACCACGTCCTTTTTCAGTTCGACCAGGCGTTTGGCGCGTTCGATCACCATCTCGGCCACGTGCACGTGGCGGGCGGCGGGTTCGTCGAAGGTGGAGGCGATCACGTCCCCCTTGACGGTGCGCTGCATCTCGGTCACTTCTTCGGGGCGCTCGTCCACCAGCAGCACCATCAGGGTGACTTCGGGGTAGTTGGCGGTGATGGCGTGGGCCATGGATTGCATCATCACCGTCTTGCCGCTCTTGGGGGGCGCGACGATGAGGGCGCGCTGGCCCTTGCCGATGGGCGCGATGATGTCAATCACCCGGCCGGTGATGTTTTCCTCGCCTTTGAAGGCGTCTCGCTCCAGGCGCATCTGCTCCTTCGGGAACAGCGGCGTCAGGTTTTCGAACATGATCTTGTGCTTGTTCTGCTCAGGCGGCAGGCCGTTGATCTTGTCGAGCTTGTTAAGGGCAAAGTAGCGCTCGCCGTCCTTGGGGATGCGCACCTCGCCTTCGATCATGTCGCCGGTGTGCAGGTTGAAGCGGCGGATCTGGCTGGGCGAGATGTAGATGTCGTCGGTGGACGCGGTGAAGCTCGTGTCCATGTTGCGCAGAAAGCCGAACCCGTCGGGCAGCACTTCCAGAATGCCGTCGGCAAACACCTGCTCCCCGGCCTTGGCGCGCTTCTTGATGATGGCAAACATCAGCTCCTGCTTGCGCATGCGCCCGGTGTTTTCAATTTCCAGGGCTTCGGCTTGCTTGAGCACTTCAGACACGTGCAGTGCCTTGAGTTCGTTCAGGTGCATGGAGTTACTCCGCTGTTGGAGTGTGTGGCAAAGGGTGGGGGAGCGTTGCGTCCAACAGCCGCGCAGGTGTGAACGCTGATTATTTTTGGCCTGGCTAGGCCTTTGTCACATTATGACAGGAAAAGCGCCCAGGCCTTGCACCCGGGCGCAGAGGGAAGGTTCAGGCCAGTTGCTGGTCGATGAAGGCGGTCAGCTGGGCCTTGGTGAGGGCGCCGACCTTGGTGGCAGCCAGCTGGCCATCCTTGAACAGCATCAGTGTGGGAATGCCGCGGATGCCGTACTGGGCCGGCACGTTGCGGTTTTCGTCCACGTTCATCTTGCTGACCAGCAGCTTGCCGTTGTAGGCAGTGGCCACCTCGTCGAGGATGGGAGCGATCATCCGGCATGGGCCACACCACTCGGCCCAGAAATCCACGAGGACCGGGGCGCTGGCTTTCACCACTTCGGTTTCAAAAGTTGCGTCGGTCACGTGTTTGATCAGCTCATTGGCCATTGGTGCGCCTCAAGTCTTGTCGCTGCGGGAAATGAAGAATTAGGTGACGAGCCTTGACCCCGGCACTGGCTACACAGTTAGGGCTGCTTGGTTCCCCACCTGACCCGGTTGGCCGCTTCACCATGCGGGAAGGCCCGTCAGTGACGATTGTATGCGACATATAGAATCGCTGCATGTCCTACGTCGTCCTGGCCCGCAAGTACCGCCCGAAGAATTTCGCCGAAATGGTGGGCCAGGAGCACGTGGTGCAGGCCCTGGGCAACGCGCTCGCCACCCAGCGGTTGCACCACGCCTACCTGTTCACCGGCACCCGCGGGGTGGGCAAGACGACGGTGTCGCGCATTCTGGCCAAATCGCTCAACTGCACCGGGCCCGACGGGCAGGGTGGCATCACCGCCGAGCCGTGTGGTGTGTGCGACGCCTGCCGCGACATCGACAGCGGCCGCTTCGTGGACTACACCGAGCTGGACGCCGCCTCCAACCGCGGGGTGGACGAGGTGCAGACGCTCCTGGAGCAGGCCGTCTACAAGCCGGTGCAGGGGCGCTTCAAGGTCTTCATGATCGACGAAGTCCACATGCTGACCAACACCGCGTTCAATGCGATGCTGAAGACGCTGGAGGAGCCGCCCGAATACCTGAAGTTCGTGCTTGCCACGACCGACCCCCAAAAGGTGCCGGTCACGGTGCTGAGCCGTTGCCTGCAGTTCAACCTGCGCCCCATGGCGCCCGACACGGTCCAGGAGCACTTGGCGCGCGTGTTGCAGGCCGAGCAGGTGCCTGCGGAACCCGAGGCGCTCGGCTTGCTGGCCCGAGGTGCCCGCGGTTCCATGCGTGACGCACTCAGCCTGACCGACCAGGCGATTGCCTTCGGTGGTGGCCGGCTGGAAGCGGCCACGGTGCGGCAGATGCTGGGCGTGGTCGACCGCGGACACGTGTGGCACCTGATCGAGGCGTTGGCCGAAGGCGATGGCGCCGCAGTCGTGGCAACCGTGGAGACCTTGCGCCTGAACGGCTTTGGTGCGGCTTCGACCCTGGAAGAAATGGTGGGGCTGCTGCAGCGCATGGCTGTGGCGCAACTCGCGGGCTCGGCGCCTGGTGGCGACGCCGATGCGGCCCGGGTGCAAGCGCTCGCCCAGCGACTGGCGCCCGACGAGACCCAACTGTTGTACAGCTTGTGCCTCCATGGCCGTGGCGAACTGGGGCTCGCGCCCGATGAGTACGCCGCACTGACCATGGTGTTGTTGCGCTTGCTGGCGTTTCGGACCCCGACGGAAAAAAAAACTCTGAAATCGGCGGCGCTTGATCAGCCGCCGCCCGTTGCACCGATCATCCCGCCAGAGCCAGAGCCAGAGCCAGAGCCAGAGCCCGTTACGGCTGCAGAGGTGGCGCATTCACCCAGCGCCCCCGCCTTGGCCGATGAGTGGTTTGCCATCGTGGGCCAGTTGCTCGAGGCCGAGTCCGTGACCGCTTTGGTGCGGGAACTGGCCTTGCAATCGGTGCTCACACAACGGGAAGGGCGTACGTGGCACCTGCAGGTGCCCGGCGCCACATTGATGCAGACCAGCACGCGCGAGCGGCTGGAAGCGGCCTTGGCCGCTGCCGGTCATCCCGTGCGGCTGGCATTGACGGCCGGGCCGGTGGTGGATTCGCCGGCCAAACGCTTGGCGGCTGCCGCAGCGGCCCGCCTGCGGGCGGCGGAGCAGGCGCTGCTCGACGACCCGTTTGTGCAGGCCATGCAGCGCGACTTTGGCGGCAAAATCGTGCCCGGCAGCGTTCAGCCGCTCTGAACCGTTTTCATTCATTACAAGGATCACCATGTTCAACAAAGGACAACTCGCTGGACTCATGAAGCAGGCCCAGGCCATGCAGGACAACCTGCGCAAGGCGCAGGACGAGCTCGGCAACATCGAAGTCACGGGCGAATCGGGTGCCGGTCTGGTCAAGGTGGTCATGACCTGCAAGCACGACGTCAAGCGCGTGACCATCGACCCCAGCCTGCTGGCAGATGACAAGGACATGCTGGAAGACCTCGTGGCCGCGGCCTTCAATGCCGCCGTGCGCAAGGTCGAGGAAACCACCCAGGAAAAAATGGGCAAGCTGACCGCCGGCATGCCTGGGCTGCCTGGTGGGATGAAGTTCCCGTTCTGACGTGACCCCGCAACCGGCGCTGGACCGGCTGGTGCACGCCCTGCAGCGCTTGCCGGGCGTGGGCGTCAAATCGGCCTCGCGCATGGCGTTCCACCTGTTGCAGCGCGACCGTGACGGCGCCTTGCAGCTGGCCCAGGCTTTGCAGCATGCCGTGGGAGCGTTGAAGCATTGCCGGCTGTGCCACACCTTCACCGAATCCGAGGTGTGCGCCACCTGTGAGGACCCGAAACGCGACCGCGGGCAGCTGTGCGTGCTCGAGACACCGGCTGACCAGGCCGCGCTGGAGCGTACCGGTGCCTACCACGGGCTGTACTATGTCCTCATGGGCAGGATGAGCCCGCTTGATGGCATTGGACCTAAGGACCTTGGCGTGGCGCAGTTGCTCGAGCGCCTCCAATGTGACGGACCGGATGCGGTCCGCGAGGTGATTCTCGCCACCAACTTCACGGCCGAAGGTGAAGCCACGGCCCACGTCATAGGTCAGCTGGTCCGCAGCCTTGGCCTGAAGGTGACGCGGCTGGCCCGTGGCGTGCCCATCGGCAGCGAGCTCGAGTATGTGGACCTCGGCACCATTGCCCACGCCCTGGTAGATCGCCGCTGAACGGCGGCAAGCCGGGTTTACCCCTGCGTAGTTTCTCGCATCGGGCAACTCCCGATGCTGCGCTGCAACCAATTCAGTATGCTCAAGTTGATAAACGGCGGCCGTCGGTTTTTGCCATGGCGACGGATCAACAACAGGAGTGGGAGTGATGCAGCGACGTGGGTTGCTTGCCGCCGGCTTGGGCGGTGCACTGGTGTATGGGGCGGCGACCTTTTCGTCCGCGGAGTCGTTGCGCCCTGTCACCGTGCTGGTCCAGGCGGGCGAGCAGATCAAGCAGTGGCCTGTGGTACTGGCCAAGCGCCTGGGCTATTTTGCCGATGAGGGCCTGGACGTACAGCTGCAACCGGTGTCTCCCACCCTGCGGACCTTGCACGACGTGGCTGCCCTGCCGGCCACGGTGTTTGCCGGCACCTTCGAGCGCACGCTCTACCTCAACGCCCAGGGCAAGGCCCATCAGGCGTTTGTGCTGATGTCGCGTTCGCCGCAGGTGGCGCTGGGTTTTTCGGTGAGCCAGTTGCCGCCCAACGCCACCTTGGCCGATCTCGTGGGCGGCACGGTGGGGGTGGCGGCCTCCGGCTCGCTGGGTCACCGCATTGCGCAGCTGGCGCTGCTCAAATCGGGGCTCAAACTGCACGACGTCCACTTTGTCGAGATGCCCGAGCCCGAAGCGGCCCTTCGCGCCTTTTACCGCGGTGAACTGGAGGCCCTGAGTTACACCGACCCCCTCATCACGCGGTTGGAGCGGATGGGCGGTGTGCGGCTGATGGCCGACACCCGGACCTTGCGCGACACCGAGGCCCTGTTCGGTGGGCCGGTGGCGTGCACCTGCCTGAGTGCGCCGGTGGAGTTCATCGAGCGCGAGCCGCAGACGGTGCAGGCGCTGACCCATGGCATCGTCCGGGCGCTCAAGTGGTTGCACACCGCCGGTCCGCAAGACCTCATGCGCCATATGCCCGAACACTGGCAATTTGCCGACCTGGGGGTGTACATCGCCGCTTTCAACCGTTCCCGCGAAACGCTGGCGGTGGATGGGACGTTTGCGCCGCAGGCGGCCCGCAACATGTTGCGGGCGCTCGATCGGCTGCGTCTGCCGCTGGCCCTGGAGGGGGTCGATCCCGAGGCCTGTTACACCAACCGGTTCGCCCAACGCGCCAAGGCGAAATTCCGGGTCTGAGACCCCAGCGGGGCCGTGAAACCGGCCCGCAAGCCACTAAGATGCCTACGTTCCATACCGCCCGACCAACGGGGGGTGTTCCGTTCATCTATTGGCAGAACAGACCGCTGTGGCGCCCGACATGTCCCTCAACGAACAGCAACGCCTGCACCAGCTGCGCGAGTTGCTGCACCACCACGCCCACCTTTACTACGTGCTAGACGCTCCGGAGATCCCGGATGCCGAGTACGACCGCCTGTTCCAGGAGTTGCAAGCACTGGAGGCGGCGCACCCTGAGTGGGTGACGCCCGACTCCCCGACGCAGCGGGTGGGAGGCCGCGTGCTGGATGGCTTTGAAAGCGTGCGGCACCGGGTGCCCATGCTGAGCATCCGCACCGAAACCGATACGGGTGCCAACGGCGCCGAGGCGTTCGATGCGCGGGTGCGCAAGGAACTGGAGGTGCCCGAATCGGCACCTGCGGTGGACTACGTGGCGGAGCCCAAGTTCGATGGCCTGGCCATCAGCCTGCGGTACGAAAGTGGCGTGCTGGTGCTGGCCGCCACCCGGGGCGACGGGGAGTGGGGGGAGGACGTGACGCAGAACATCCGCACCATCGGCCAGGTGCCGTTGCGGCTGGATGGCGGTGCCCGCCAGGTGCCGCCGGTGCTGGAGGTGCGCGGTGAGGTGTACATGCGCCGCGACGACTTCGAGGCCCTGAACCAGCGGCAGCGTGAGCGCATTGCCGCGGGGGCCAGGAACGAAAAAACCTTCGTCAACCCGCGCAACGCCGCCGCCGGTGCGGTGCGGCAGCTCGACCCCGCCATTGCGGCCGACCGCCCGTTGAGTTTTTTCGCGTACGGCCTGGGCGAGATCACCCCGGCCGACGCCGGCGGCCCCGCCTTTACCACCCACCTGGAGGTGCTCGAGGCACTGCGGGCCTGGGGCTTGCCCGTGTCCGACCGGGTGGCACTGTGCCGCGGCGCCAGCGAACTGGTGGCCTTCCACCGCCGCCTCGGGGCCGAGCGGGATGCGCTGCCCTTCGACATCGACGGTGCCGTGTACAAGGTCAACCGGCTCGACTGGCAGCGGGCGCTGGGTTTCGTGACGCGCGAGCCGCGCTGGGCGGTGGCGCACAAGTACCCTGCCCAGGAGCAGATGACCACGGTGCTGGGCATTGACGTACAAGTGGGGCGTACGGGCAAGCTCACGCCAGTGGCCAAGCTGGCCCCGGTGTTTGTGGGTGGGGTCACCGTGACCAATGCCACCCTGCACAACGAAGACGAGGTGCTGCGCAAAGACGTGCGGGTGGGTGACACGGTGATGGTGCGCCGTGCCGGTGACGTGATCCCGGAGGTGGTCTCGGTCGTGCCGCCGATTTCGGCCACGCCTGGTGCGCCATCCGCCGAAACCGGTGAAAGCACGCAGCCCGACCTGTTCGCTGCGCCACCCCGGGGGCCGGTGTTCCAGATGCCCACGAGCTGCCCGGTATGCGGCAGTGCGGTGGTGCGCGAGCCGGGTGAAGTGGATCACCGTTGCACCGGTGGCCTGTTCTGCCCTGCGCAACGGAAGCAGGCGCTGCTGCATTACGCCCAGCGCCGTGCGATGGACATCGAGGGCCTGGGCGACAAACTGGTCGATCAGCTGGTCGAAGCCCAGATCGTTCGAGGGCTGCCCGACCTGTACCGCCTCGGCCTGAATGCGCTGGCCTCGCTCGACCGCATGGCCGAGAAGTCGGCCAACAACTTGCTACAGGCGCTGGAAACGTCCAAGCACACCACCTTGCCCCGCTTCCTATTTTCCCTTGGTATCCGGCACGTGGGTGAGGCCACGGCCAAAGACCTGGCCCGCCATTTCGGCAGCCTGGACCGTCTGATGGACGCCACGGTGGACGAGTTGCTGATGGTGCGGGACGTGGGCCCGGTGGTGGCCGACAGCATCCACACCTTTTTCCTGCAACCGCACAACCGCGAAGTGGTGGCGCAGTTGCGCGCATGCGGCGTGCACTGGGAAGAGGGCGGTGCCGCGGCCGATGCCCCGCAGCGGCTCGCCGGGCTCACGTTGGTGCTCACCGGCACCTTGCCCACCTTGTCGCGCGACCAGGCCAAGGCGCTGGTGGAGGCCGCAGGTGGCAAGGTGAGCGGTTCGGTGAGCAAAAAGACGCATTGCGTGGTCGCCGGTGCCGAGGCGGGCAGCAAGCTCGACAAGGCACGCGAACTCGGCGTGCCGGTGATCGACGAGGCCGCCCTCCAGGCCTGGCTCGCGACAGGGGAGCCGCCGGCTGCTTTGGCGGGCGTCAGTCCTTGAAGTGGTAGTGGTCGCGGTTCAACACCGCGGCCACGGCCGTGACCTCTTCGGGAAACATCTGGAAGTTGAGCGTGGCATTGCACTGCTCGACCATGCCCCTGAGCAGGCCTGCCGTGTTGATGCGCCCAAGTGGGCGATAAATGCCGGTGCCATCGCCACCGAATTTTTCGGCGTGGCACTGCGCGCAGCGGTGCTGGGCGATGAGTTCTTCGCCGAGCTTGAGGTCGGCCCCTTTGAAGATGGCGGCCCCCTGGGCATGGGCAGGCGGAATCAGGGCGGCCGCCATTGCCCAAACGGCCCCCGCCAACCAGCCGCGGGCGCCAAGGGTAGACATGGCGGTTTGATGGACAGCACGCATGGTCACACCTCCTGGATCGAGCCACCCGTTCGCAAGGTGGCCTGCTTTGCTTCGGACTTTAGCGCACAGACGTGAGTTTTGCCTGAGGGCTAGTCCCTAGGGCCAGTCAGGCGGCCGATGGGCGGTCTTCCAGCGCTTCGAGCAGGTCGTGGGTGAGTTGGGCTTGCTCGCGGTGCAAGTGCAGCTCGGGGCTGCTGACCAGGAAGGTGTCCTCCACCCGCTCGCCCAGGGTGGTGATCTTGGCCAGCTGCAAGCTGATGCGATGGCGCGCCAGCACCCGGGCAATGCAATACAGAAGGCCATGGCGGTCGCTGGCCGAGACATTGAGCAGCCAGCGCTGGCCTTTTTCGTCGGGCTGGAGGCTGACCCGTGGCACCACCGGAAAGCTTTTCACCCGGCGGGACAGGCGCCCGCGGCTCGGCGCAGGCAGCGGCGAGGCCGGCGCGAGTGCGTGCGGCAGGTCGCTTTCGACCATCGCCGTCAGCTCCCGGTAGTGTTCGGACAAGGTGGAGGCCGCCACCTGGAAGGTGTCTAGCGCGTCGCCGTCGCGCGAGGTGTGAACCTGGGCGTCGTGAATGCTGAATCCCGCCTCGTCAAAGTAACCGCAGATGCGCGCAAACAGATCGGACTGATCGCGTGTGTACACCAGCACCTGCAAGCCTTCGCCAACGGGCGACAAGCGCGCCCGCACCACGGGGGCTTCGTCCTGGCTGTCGGCCGGCCGCTGTGCCAGGCTGCGCGAAATGTGCCGGGTGTGCCAGGCGATTTCGTCTGGCGCGTGGCGCATGAAGTAGCTCACGTCCAGCTGGTCCCACAGGGCCTTGTGGGCCATGTGCGGCTGGGCCAGCAGGGCCAGGGTGGCCAGCGCCTCGCGCTTGCGCGCCTCCACCAGGGCGTCCGGGTCGGGGGAGCCGCCCCCGAGGGCCCGCAAGGTGTAGCGGAAGAGGTCCTCCAGCAGCTTGCCCTTCCAGGCGTTCCACACCTTGGGGCTGGTGCCACGGATGTCGGCCACGGTCAGCAGGTACAGGGCGGTCAGCCGCCGCTCGTTGCCGACGCGCTGGGCGAAGGCGGCGATGACGTCCGGGTCGCTCAGGTCTTCTTTCTGGGCGATACGGCTCATCGTGAGGTGTTCGGCGACCAGGAAGCAGATCAGTTCAGCGTCGGCTTTCGCAATGCCGTGCTGGCGGCAGAAGGCCGTGACCTCGCGCGCTCCCAGCTCTGAATGGTCGCCCCCCCGGCCTTTGGCGATGTCGTGGAACAGGGCCGCGGCGTACAGAATCCACGGCTTGTCCCAGCCGGCGGCCAGGTGAGAACAGAAGGGGTACTCGTGCGAATGCTCTGGAATGAAGAAGCGGCGCACATTGCGCAGCACCATGAGGATGTGCTGGTCCACGGTGTAGACGTGGAACAGGTCGTGCTGCATTTGGCCAACCGTGGCGCGGAAAACCCACAGGTAACGGCCAAGCACCGAGGTCTCGTTCATCAGCCGGAAGGCGTGCGTGATGCCTTCGGGTTGTTGCAGGATGCGCAGGAACGTGCCTCGGTTGACCGGGTCGCGCCGGAAGGCGGCATTCATGATGGGCCGCGCGTTGTACAGCGCACGCAGGGTGCGTGCCGAGAGTTCCTTGATGCCCACCGTGGTCTGGTAGAGCAGGAACGTCTCGAGGATGGCGTGTGGCTGCTGGACGTAGAGGTGGTCGCTCGCCACTTCCAGCTGCCCCCCCTTGTCGTAGAAGCGCTCGTTGATCGGGCGCAGCGGCACGGCGTCGCCGCGCTCGTCGCAGGCCAGGCGCTCCTCGATGTTCAGCATGAGGATCTGGTTGAGCTGGCTGACCGCCTTGGCCGCCCAGTAGTAGCGCCGCATCAGCGCCTCACTCACGCGGCGCGCCCGTCGCGCCGTGCCGTAGGGGGCGGTGGCGTCGACCGGGGCGCGCAGGCCGAAGGCTTCGGCCAGTGACGTTTGCAGGTCGAAAATCAGCCGGTCTTCACGGCGGCGGGCCAGCACGTGCAGGCGCGCGCGGATGAGGCTGAGCAAGGCTTCGTTGGCCTTGAGCTGACGGGCTTCCAGCGGTGTGGCCAGCCCGCGGCGGGCCAGCTCGTCCCAGGTGTGGCCCAGGCCGGCAGCGCGTGCCACCCACAGGATGACCTGAAGGTCGCGCAGGCCCCCAGGCGATTCCTTGCAGTTCGGCTCCAGCGCATACGGCGTGTTCTCGAACTTCTGGTGGCGCTGCCGCATCTCCAGCTTTTTGGCCTGGAAAAAGGCCAGGGGCTCCATGCTCTCGGCCAGCTGGCATACCAGGGCACGGAATGCCGCCGCGTGGCCTGCCACCAGGCGGCATTCCAGCAACGAGGTCTGGACAGTGACGTCGGCCTGGGCCTCGGCCACGCATTCCTCGGTCGTGCGCACGCTGGAGCCGATTTCCAGCCCCACGTCCCAGCATTCACCAATGAAGTGCTCAATGGCGGACTTCAGCGCCGGCTGGTCGTCGAGCGACAGCCCG
>JAUWAE010000185.1 GCA_030602185.1 Comamonadaceae bacterium | reverse complement strand
GCCAACTACAGCGCCGAGCGCGTGGGCGCCGCCCGCGAGATCATCGAAGAATCGGGCAAGAGCGTGCGCTTCATGACGCCGCCCACCAAAGGATTCCGGCTGCTGCGCAACGCGGTGCTGTCGCTGTCGCTCACGCAGCCCTTTGTGCGCCCGCTCTACCACTGGCGCACCTCGCGGCCGCACGAGTACACGCACTCCCTGCTCAACAGCCGGGGCGACGACAACGCGCTGTTCACCGACGGCCCGGCCCACGGCGCGCCGCCGCACAACATCCGCCTGGGTGCCAACGATTTCCTGCTCGACCACCTGGGTGGCGGGTTCGACCTGATCTACTTCACCGAAGGCGATGCGGTGCCGGCCCCCTTGCTGGAGGTGGTGAACGCCGCCCGCGCCAGAGGCGTGGCACTGCGCATCACCGCCGTGGGGGCGGCACAACCGGTGGCTGGTGCCGACCAGACCTTTGCCGATGCCGATGGCCACTTCCGCCAGCGCTACGGCGTGCGTGCCAGTGGGGCCGCCTACCTGCTGCGGCCCGACCAGCACGTCTGCGCCCGCTGGCTCACGCTGGACGCCACCCGCCTGCAAGCAGCCCTGAAGCAGGCCCTGCCCACGGCCTGAGCCGCGAACCCACGCACCAAGGACACTGACATGACCACCACCGTGACCCATCGCGCCCTGGACATTGCCGGGCTGGAAACCGTGTACGACACCCTGGCCACCGCCATCGACCAGGCCGGCCCGGAAAAATCCGAGCTGTTTCTGGTGAAGCTGGCCCTGCTCAACGCGCGGGCCCTGGGCGATGCCGAACTGTTCCGCCAGCAGGTGGACAAGGCCCTGCTCGACCTCTGAGCCTCGGGCCGGCCCATGACCTTGGGGCTATTGCGCGCGCGTGTCCTGGGGCCTTGTGCTCCAGCCGTGCGCAAACGCCCCCGAAAACCTAAAATCGCGGGTTGCACGCCCGCCCTTCGGGGGTGCCTGGCCCACCCCCGCCCATGAACGCCCCCATCGACGTCTCCTTCTTCCCGCGCGCCGCCAAACCGCTGACCAGCTACAAACCCTATTGGGCCAAGCGGTTCGGCAACGCGCCGTTCCTGCCGATGAGCCGGGCCGAAATGGACCAGCTCGGCTGGGACAGCTGCGACGTGATCCTGGTGACGGGCGACGCTTACGTGGACCACCCCAGCTTCGGCATGGCCGTGATCGGCCGCGTGCTGGAGGCGCAGGGTTTCCGCGTGGGCATCATCGCCCAGCCCGACTGGCACAGTGCCGAACCCTTCAAGGTGCTGGGCAAACCCAACCTGTTCTGGGGCGTGACGGCGGGCAACATGGACTCCATGATCAACCGCTACACGGCGGACCGCAAGATCCGCTCCGACGACGCCTACACCCCGGGCGACGTGGGCGGCAAGCGCCCGGACCGGGCTGCCACCGTGTACAGCCAGCGTTGCCGCGAGGCCTACAAGGACGTCCCCATCGTGCTGGGCGGCATCGAAGGCTCGCTGCGGCGCATTGCGCACTACGACTACTGGAGCGAGACCGTGCGCCGCTCGGTGGTGCTGGACAGCAAGTGCGATATCCTGCTGTACGGCAACGCCGAACGCGCGCTGGTGGAAGTGGCGCACCGGCTGGCCAAGCGCGAGCCCATCGAGCAGATCACCGACGTGCGCGGCACCGCCTTTGTGCGCCGCAGCACGCCCGAAGGCTGGTTCGAGATCGACTCCACCGAGGTGGACCAGCCGGGGCGGGTGGATGCGCACATCAACCCCTACCTGATGGTGTCGGAGCAGGCCAAGGCCCAGGGCCAGACCTGTGCCCGCGAGGAAGAGGCGCAGGCTGAAGCCGACGAGGCCAACGCCGTGCTGGAAGCCGCAGGCGGGACTGCCGTGGGCCACAAGGCGCAGGCAGCGGCCGTGCAGCCGCTGCGCTTCGTCACCAACCCGGCCTTGCCCTCCAAAGGCAAGCCGCCGCGCGACAAAACCGTCATCCGCCTGCCCAGCTACGAACAGGTCAAGGCCGATCCAGTGCTGTACGCGCACGCCAACCGCGTGCTGCACCTGGAAACCAACCCCGGCAACGCGCGGGCGCTGGTGCAGGCGCACGGCAGTGGCTCGTCCGCGCGCGACGTGTGGATCAACCCGCCGCCGATTCCGCTGACCACCGCCGAGATGGACTGGGTGTTCGACCTGCCGTACGCGCGCAGCCCGCACCCGGCCTACGCCGACGAGCACGGCCGCCACGACGGCACCACCAAAATCCCGGCATGGGAGATGATCCGCTTCAGCGTGAACATCATGCGCGGTTGCTTCGGCGGCTGCACCTTCTGCTCCATCACCGAGCACGAAGGGCGCATCATCCAGAGCCGGTCGGAAGAGTCGATCATCAAAGAGGTGGAAGACATCCGCGACAAGGTGGAAGGCTTCACCGGCGTGATTTCCGACCTGGGTGGCCCCACCGCCAACATGTACCGCTTGGGCTGCAAGAGCCCCGAAATTGAAGCCGCCTGCCGCAAGCCCAGCTGCGTGTACCCCGGCATCTGCCAGAACTTCACCACCAACCACGGCCCCCTGATCAACATCTACCGGCGCGCGCGGGGCTTGAAGGGCATCAAGAAAATCCTCATCGGCTCCGGTCTGCGCTACGACCTGGCGGTCAAAAGCCCCGAGTACGTGAAGGAACTGGTGCAGCACCACGTAGGCGGCTACCTCAAGATCGCGCCCGAGCACACCGAAAGCGGGCCGCTGTCGAAGATGATGAAGCCCGGCATCGGCAGCTACGACCGCTTCAAGCAGATGTTCGAGAAGTACAGCGAGGAAGCGGGCAAGAAGCAGTTCCTGATCCCGTACTTCATTGCGGCGCACCCCGGCACCAGCGACGAGGACATGATGAACCTCGCGCTCTGGCTCAAGCGCAACGGTTTCCGCGCCGACCAGGTGCAGACCTTCTACCCCAGCCCCATGGCCACCGCCACGGCCATGTACCACACGGGGTTGAACACGCTCAAGGGCATCCACCGCGACGAACGCGCCGAAGCGGTGGACATCGTCAAAGGCGACAAGCGCCGCCGCCTGCACAAGGCCTTTTTGCGCTACCACGATCCGAACAACTGGCCGCTGTTGCGCGAGGCCTTGAAGCGCATGGGCCGTGCAGACCTCATTGGCAATGGCAAGCACCACCTGATTCCCACGTTTCAGCCGATCACCGACGGCGGCTACCAGAGCGCGCGTCGCAAGAACAGCACGCCAGCGCCTACATCACCCCGCAAAGGAGCGGTGCTCACCCAGCACACCGGCTTGCCGCCACGTGCGGGTACCAGCGCGCGGCGCAAGCCGGGCAATTGAACAAAAGGTCGAGCGGTTCCTGGGGCGGCCACGCCTCTAGAATCGGCCCATGGCATTTTTCAACGATCCCAGTTCGGTCACCCATGGCATCCAGCTGGCGGTGGCGCCGGTGTTTTTGCTCACGGCCGTCTCGGGCATGATCGCCGCCGTGGCCGGGCGTCTGGCCCGCATCATCGACCGGGCGCGCGTGCTGGAAGAGCGCCTCAAGGTGTCCAGCGACCCCGAGTTCATGGCCGACGCCCAGCTCGAACTGAGCCGGCTGCGCCAGCGCGGCTTGATCGCCAACAGCTCCATCGCCAGCCTCACGCTTTGCGCATTCCTGATCGGGCTGACCATCCTGTTGCTGTTCCTGGGCGAAACCACCGATTTCCAGAGCAACCGCGGCGCCATCGTCAGCTTCCTGGGCGGGGTGCTGTGCTTCATGCTGGCGCTGGGTTGCTTCCTGGCCGAAACCCTGTTGTCCACCCAGATCCTGAATTTCGGCCGCCGCCAGCGGGCGTGAGGCCCCAGGCAGCCGGTCACCGCCAGCGGGTGACCGGTGCCATTCGGTGCGTTGACTGTCTTACTGGCCGAAGTCCAGCGGCAGGCCAACGTAGTTTTCGGCCAGCGAGGTGGACAGCGCGCGTGAATTCACCAGGTAGGCCAGTTCAGCCTCCTGCACCTTCTGGCCAAAGCCTTCGGTGTCGGGAAAGCGGTGCATGAGCGAGGTGAGCCACCAGCTGAAGCGTTCCGCCTTCCAGATGCGCTTGAGGCAGCGCTCGGAATAGGTGTCGATGCCTTGCTCGGACTTCTCCTGGAAGTATTCGATGAGGGCGCTGGACAGGTACTTCACGTCGGTAGCGGCCAGGTTCAGGCCTTTGGCACCGGTAGGCGGAACGATGTGGCCCGCGTCGCCGGCGAGGAACAGGCGACCGAAACGCAGTGGCTCGGCCACAAAGCTGCGCAGGGGGGCAATGCTCTTCTCGATGCTGGGGCCGGTGACGATGGCGTCGGCCAGTGCCGGGTCAAGGCGGCGGCGCAGTTCGTCCCAGAAACGTTGGTCGGACCAGTCTTCCACCTTGTCGCTGAGCGGGCACTGCACGTAGTAGCGGCTGCGCGTCATGCTGCGCATGGAACACAGCGAGAAGCCGCGTTCGCTGTTGCCGTAGACGATGGCGTGCGGCGACACCGGTGGCACGTCGGCCAGCACGCCCAGCCATCCGAAGGGGTAGACCTTCTCGTACTCGGTGACGCGGTCTTTCACCGAGGCGCGGCTGACGCCATGGAAGCCGTCGCAGCCGGCAATGAAATCACAATCGAGGCGATGGGTCTGGCCATCCTTCTCGTAGGTCACGTAAGGGTTTTGGCCGTCAAAGTCGTGCAGGGCCACGTTGGCAGCCTCGTACACCGTGGTCTGGCCCGAGGCGGCGCGGGCGTTCATCAGGTCGCGTGTCACTTCGGTCTGGCCATAGGCAGTGACCACCTTGCCGCCCGTCAGTCCAC
>JAUWAE010000251.1 GCA_030602185.1 Comamonadaceae bacterium | reverse complement strand
GCCAAGGCTTGCGGGCAGCCCAAGCTGGCGAGCAACTGGATCATGGGCGAGGTGTCCCGCCGTCTGAATGCCGAGGAGCGCGACATTGCCGAGGCGCCCGTGAGCGCGTTGCAGCTGGCCGCGCTGATCGCACGTATTGCCGATGGCACCATCAGCAACAACGCGGGCAAGCAAGTGATGGACGCACTGTGGGGCGGTGAAGCGCCGGCGGGCGAGCCGCAGGCTCAGGTGGATGGGCTGATCGAGGCCAAGGGCCTCAAGCAGATGAACGACAGCGGCGCGCTGGAAGCCATCATCGACGAGGTGCTGGCGGCCAACGAAAAGAACGTGGCCGAGTACCGTGCCGGCAAGGACAAGGCGTTCATCGCCCTGGTTGGCCAGGTGATGAAGGCCAGCAAGGGCAAGGCCAACCCGGGCCAGGTCAACGAACTGCTGAAGCAGAAGCTGGGCTGAGCCAGCCCGGCCAGGGTCGCTTTCAGCGGCCCGGCTGCTCGGCCCACAGGCGCTGCAGCAGTTTCAGCTCTTCGTCAAACCGCGCGTTGATGCGCGTTTTTTCGCGCGCCTGGTCGTCCAGGTACTGGGCCTGGGACGCGCGTTGTTGGGCGTTGTCGGCTTGGCGCCGTTTCAGCCACTCCGGTGCCTTGCTCGGGTCGCGCTTGTAGAACTCCAGCTCGGCCTCGATGTCCTGGCGCTGCCGGTCCAGTTCGGCTGCGCGTTTGCGCACCACATCGATCACGTCCTGCACCTGGTGCAGCGCCTCGCTGCGCGCGCGCTGGTGGGCTTCCGGTGTGGGGAAGCGCATCAGCAGCAATTGCTCTTTGCGCCGTTCTTCGCGCTGCTTGGCCAGGGCCTCGGCCTCGGCCCGTTTGCGGGCTTCCTCGCGGGCCAGTTCTTCGGCCGTCGGCACTGGGGGCACCACGCGCTTGAGGCTACCGCTGGGGTTGAGTTCGCGCTGCTCCCGGTCGATGCATTCGCGGATCGGCCGGTCTGAGGTGATGCGCCGCCCTTGCGCGTCCACGCAGGTGTAAATGCCCGTCTGCGCTTGTGCGGCGCCGACCGCGCTCCAGGCCCACGCGGCCACGCCCACCACCACCGGCAGGCGCCTGGTCCATAACGCAGCACGGGTCAACACAGCAGTAGGCATGGGGCAACAAAGGGTCATTGAACGCCGTAACGGTCGCGGTAGGCCTGCACGCGCTCGCGGTGAGCGGCCATGTCGGCCCCGGCATGTTGCTGCAGATACTGCAGCAGATCGGCCAGTCTGGCAATCGCACACACGTGCAGGCCCAGCTGTTCGCGCACGTACTGCACCGCACTGTACGGCACGTCGCGCACCTGGCCGTCGGCGCCCACTTCGGTGGCCATTTCCTGGCGGTCCAGCGCAATGGCTACCGCGTGCGGTGTGGCGCCGGCAGCGCGGATCAGCGCGATCGATTCGCGCGCCGCGGTGCCGGCGCTCATCACGTCGTCGATCACCAGCACGCGGCCCTTGAGCGGCGCGCCCACCAGCGTGCCGCCTTCGCCGTGGTCCTTGGCTTCCTTGCGGTTGTAGGCAAACGGCACGTTGCGCCCTTGCCGTGCCAGCTCAATGGCCACCGCGGCCGCCAGTGGAATGCCCTTGTAGGCGGGGCCAAAGATCATGTCGAACTCGATGCCGCTGGCCAGGATGCGCTGGGCGTAGAACTCGGCCAGCCGGCCCAGCTTGGCGCCGTCGTCGAACAGGCCGGCGTTGAAGAAGTAGGGGCTCAGGCGCCCGGCTTTGGTCTTGAACTCGCCAAAGCGCAGCACGCCCGATTCGACGGAGAATTGCACAAACGCCTGCGCCAGTGCATCGACCGGCGCGCCTGCTTCAACCACCATGGGGAAATCCTTGTTTCGACTGACCAGCCTCAACCTCAACGGCATCCGTTCCGCCACCTCCAAGGGGCTCGAAGAATGGGTCGCGGCCACTGCGCCCGATTGTATGGGCGTGCAGGAGCTCAAGGCTCAGGCGCCCGACGTGGCGGGTAAGTTCGAGGCCATTGCCGGGTTGCAGGGGTACTTCCATTACTCGGTCAAGAAAGGCTATTCGGGCGTCGGCCTGTACACCCGCCACGAGCCCAGCGACGTGGTCATTGGCATTGGCGAGCCCGAGTTCGACGACGAGGGCCGCTACGTGGAACTGCGCTTCGATACCCCGCAGCGCAAGTTCAGCCTCATCAGCTGCTACTTCCCCAGCGGCTCGTCGGGTGACGAGCGGCAGGCGGCCAAGTACCGCTTCCTGGACCGCATCTACCCCTGGCTGGCCGGCCTGCGCGCCCAGCGCGAGGTGCTGCTGGTGGGCGACGTGAACATCGCCCACCACGAAAAAGACCTGAAGAACTGGAAAGGCAACCTGAAGAACAGCGGCTTTTTGCCCGAAGAGCGTGCCTGGATGACCCGGCTGCTCACCGAAGGCGGCCTGGTGGACGTGTACCGCCGCCTGCACCCCGACGAGTCTGAGGCCGCCTACACTTGGTGGAGCAACCGCGGCCAGGCCTGGGCCAAAAACGTGGGCTGGCGCATCGACTACCACCTGGCCACGCCAGCGTTGGCCGAGACCGCCCGCCGCGCGCATGTCTACAAGGACCAGCGTTTCAGCGACCACGCGCCGCTGACGGTGGAGTACGACTTTCAGCTGGGTCGCTGATCCCGAAGCGAAGCCTCGCTGTACCGCAAGAAATCGTCCAGGTGCTGGGTGATGCCCAGTCAGCCTAGGCGAATCACATGGTTGCCCATGTCCAGCGCGGCCTCGCAGGCCCGCTAGATGTTCAGTATGGCCGCATCCTGATGCGTGTAGTCGGTGGCAAAGTTGGCCGGATCCGTGTTGTACTCTTCCCGGGCACGGGCGATGCAGCGCTCAATGGTGGCCGCCTTGTTAAGGAGTACGTCATCGGCGATAGACAGTCCCCCGCGCGGCAATGTCGTCCAACAACCCCTTGCGCATTTCGTCGAGGTGCTGCTTTTCGGTCTGCATCGCGGATTTAAACAGGCCGGCTTGTACGTCTTTGGCCCAAAAGGCTGCGCGCCCGTGCTCAGGCGTTCGAGATGCCGCTGGCCACATGCCCGGCCGGCACGTACTGCGCCGCGTGCTCGATGTGGCCGGTCTGGTCGTCAAAGAAAAAATCGGGCTCGAACTCGCGCAGGAATTCGCCCTTGGGCAGACCGCCCAGGAACATGGCCTCGTCCACCTCGATGTGCCAGTCCAT
>JAUWAE010000311.1 GCA_030602185.1 Comamonadaceae bacterium | reverse complement strand
GGAGGCGCGCTCAATGGCCAGCGAGTGGTAGCGGTTGACGGTGAACTGCGCCGGCAGATGGGCAAACACCCCCTCCTGCGTGGTGGTGATGACGCTGGTCTTGCCGTGCATCAGCTCTTGCGCACGGACGATCTTGCCGCCGAACGCCGCACCGATGCTCTGGTGGCCCAGGCACACGCCCAGGATGGGCATCTGGCCCGCGAAATGCCGGATGGCGGCAACGGAAATGCCCGCCTCGGCCGGCGAGCAGGGGCCAGGGGAAATCACCAGCCGGTCGGGCGCGCGGGCAGCGATGCCTTCCAGGGTGATCTCGTCGTTGCGGAACACCTCGACCTCGGCGCCCAGTTCGCCGAAATACTGCACGATGTTGTAGGTGAACGAGTCGTAGTTGTCCACCATCAGGACTTTGGTGCGGCTCATTGCAGGCCCTCCTCAACCAGTTCGCTGGCGCGCAGCACGGCGCGGGCCTTGTGTTCGGTTTCTTTCCACTCCAGCTCGGGCACGCTGTCGGCCACCACGCCGGCGGCGGCTTGCACGTGCAGCATGCCGTCCTTGATGACGCCGGTGCGGATGGCGATGGCCACGTCCATGTCGCCGGCGTAGCTCAGGTAGCCACAGGCGCCGCCATAGACGCCGCGCTTGGTCAGCTCCAGCTGGTCGATCAGCTCCATGGCATGCACCTTGGGCGCGCCGCTCAACGTGCCGGCCGGGAAAGCGGCCTTGAGCACGTCCATGTTGCTCATGCCGGGCTTGAGCAGGCCTTCGACGTTGGAGACGATGTGCATGACGTGGCTGTAACGCTCGACGGCGAAAGCCTCGGTCACCTTGACGCTGCCGGTCTGGGCGATGCGACCGATGTCGTTGCGCGCCAGGTCGATCAGCATGACGTGCTCGGCACGCTCTTTCGGGTCCGCCAGCAGGTCTTTTTCGGCGGCCTGGTCGGCCTCGGGCGTGGCGCCGCGCGGGCGGGTGCCGGCCAGCGGGCGGATGGTGACCTTGGTGCCATCCAGCGTCTTTTCCTGCCGCACCAGGATTTCGGGCGATGAGCCCACCACCTGCGCGTCGCCCAGGTGGTAGTAGTACATGTACGGGCTGGGGTTGAGGGTGCGCAGGGCGCGGTACAGGCTCAACGGGCTTTGCGTGTACGGCTTGCTGATGCGCTGGCCCATGACGATCTGCATGAAGTCGCCGGCGCGGATCAGGCCCTTGGCACGCTCCACCGCGGCCAGGAAATCGGCCTTGGCGTAGGGGCGCACTTCGGCCGCGGGCGCCGACGGGTGCACCTCGGGCACCTGCACCGGCACGCGCAGACGGGCTTTCAGCTCGGCCAGGCGGGCTTCGGCGCGGGCGTAGGCATCGGGCTCGGCCGGGTCGGCGTACACCATCAGGTGCAGCTTGCCCGACAGGTTGTCGATGACGGCCAGCTCCTCGCAGTGCAGCAGGTGGATGTCGGGCATGCCGATGTCGTCCGGCGGGCAGCTGTGCGCCAGCTTTTTCTCGATGTGGCGCACGGTGTCGTAGCCGAAGTAGCCGGCCAGGCCACCGCAGAAGCGCGGCATGCCGGGGCGCAACGCCACCTGGAAGCGCCGCTGGTAGGCCTCAATGAAGTCGAGCGGGTTGCCCGCCACGGTCTCGACCACCTCGCCATCGCGCACCACCTCGGTCCGGGCGGCGGCACCAAAGCCGTGGGCACGCAGCCACACCCGGGCCGGCAGGCCGATGAAGCTATAGCGGCCAAAACGCTCGCCGCCCACCACGGATTCGAGCAGAAAGCTGTTGCGGCCACCGTCTTGCACATGGGCCAGCTTGAGGTAGAGCGACAGCGGGGTTTCGAGGTCGGCAAAGGCCTCGGCCGTCAATGGGATGCGGTTGTAGCCTTGACGGGCCAGGTCCTGGAATTCG
>JAUWAE010000200.1 GCA_030602185.1 Comamonadaceae bacterium | reverse complement strand
GCGGAAAGCCAGCGGCTCGGCCAGCGCGGCATCGCGCCAGTCAGGGGGGATCAGGCCTTCGGCGGCCATCAGGCGCAGGTAGGCGTCGGTGGTGGCGTTGAGGTCCTGGCGGCCCTGCCCCAGGTACCACGAGGGGCGACGGTGCGCGATCATCAATGCGACGGCCTGGCGCAACACCCGGCCGCGCGCGGCCGTATCGACAGGGCCCGGGGCCAGCGAGGCCTGGGCGTCGGCCAGTTCGGTGCCGAACCAGACCCACAGGCCGTCCCCCAGTCCATTGACCTCGCCATGGCGCGGCGCCGCCGACAAGGGCACGGTGTTGAGGTAGTCGAGCACGGTCTGGCGCCGCACCGGCAGCGTCGCCTCGCCTTGGCGGTAGGCCCGTACCGCGGCCGACGCCATCTGGCGCAGCTTCTCCCGCGCGTTGTGGGTAATGCCACCAGGGGAATGCCGGTACTTTTCGATCTGGGTGGCCAGGGTGCTGCCGCCTGGGGTGTCCACCTCGGGGTGGAGCTGGCTGCCGATCTGGCCTATCACCGCACGGGTGAAGCGGACCCAGTCGACCGCCGGGTTCATGTGGGGTCGGGTGTCGTCCAGCAGATCGCGGTTTTCGATGAACAGCAGCGCCTGCACCAGCACCGGCGGCACCGCCTCGAAGGCTTCGAACTGGCGGTACGGGTAGCGGAAGGCATAGATCGGCTCGCGGGCGCAGCCGTACACCGTGAGCCCGGCCTGGGCTTTCTCGGCGTAGGGGGCAAACAGCGACAGGTCCAGGTGGTTTAACAGGGCCTCGTTGTGGCGCGCCTGTTCGGTGACGGTGTAACCGCGCGCCTGCAGCCGCTCGGTGAACAACGGTATCTGGGTGTAACCCAGCCGCTCATCGAACGGGCCATGCGCCGGGAAGCGGATGCGGTCGCTCGGGCCGGGGGCGACTTCGTGACCGAGGGTGGCGGCATAGCGCGCGGTCCAGCGGGCCTGCCAATGCGAGGTGTGCACCTCCCGCCACACCGCGGCCCCCAACGCCACGACCAGCACCAGGAGCACCGGCCAGCCCCATCGCCGCAGGGTCCGCCCCCTCATGCCTGGCGCCACTGCCGTTGTGCTGCGAACACGGCGTTGGGGTATTCGGCCCGCCCGCGGCTGCCGTTGTAGCGGCCGAGCGCGAGAAACAGGTCGCCCTTTTCACGGTCCAGGTAATGGCGCAGGATCACACAGCCGAAACGGATGTTGGTTTGCAGGTGGAACAGCTTGCCGACGTCGCCATCGCCGATGAGGCGCGCCCAGAACGGCATGATTTGCATGTAACCCCGAGCCCCCACACGCGAGATGGCGAACTTGCGAAAGGCACTCTCCACCTGGATCAGACCCAGCACCAGCGAGGCGTCCAGACCGGCGCGCTTGGTCTCGTACCAGACCGTCTGCAGGAACTCGACGCGTTCGCGCAACTCGGGCTTGCGGCGGTGCAACTTGGGGCTTTGCTCGCCCAGCCAGCGCAGGTAGTCCAGGCGGGCATCGGTGCTGACGAACTCGGGCTCGGGTGGCCCAGAGAACTCCACCGCTGCGCGCAAGGCCAGCCGCACCGAATCGGCCAGCGGCTCTTCAAGCTGCCCACCCGCCCAGGCAGGCGATGCGCCCACGGCCGACAGCCCGCCCCACAAGGCGGCGCCACCAGCCCACGCCAGGCAGTGCCGGCGCGTCGTGGGCCACAGTGACGGTGAGCGGTTCATGCAAGCAAACGCGTTGACCAGCCGGGCCCTCGACCCCAGAGATCAGAGCCCGAGCCGGTCTTTCAGCTGCGCCAGCACGTCGCCCACGGCCAGCTTGGTGGCGGCCGCGTCACGGCGGTGCTGGTACTCCACCAGGCCCTCCTTCAAGCCTTTGTCGCCGATGGTGACACGGTGCGGCACGCCAATCAACTCCCAGTCGGCAAACATGGCGCCCGGGCGCTCGCCGCGGTCGTCCAGCATCACGTCCACGCCCAGGGCGGCGAGCTGGTCGTGCAGCTGCTCGGCGGCGGCCTTCACGGCCTCGCTGCGGTCCATGCCGATGGGGCAGATCACCACGGTGAACGGGGCGATTGCGTCGGGCCAGATGATGCCGCGTTCGTCATGGTTCTGCTCGATGGCCGCGGCCGGCAGGCGCGTCACGCCGATGCCATAGCAGCCCATCTCGAAGGGTTTGGGTTTGCCGTCCTCGTCGAGGAAGGTGGCGTTCATGGCGCGGCTGTACTTGGTGCCCAGGTAGAACACATGGCCCACCTCGATGCCGCGCTCAATGGCCAGCACACCTTGGCCGTCGGGCGAGGGGTCGCCCGCAACGATGTTGCGGATGTCGGCCACCAGGTCGGGTTCGGGCAGGTCGCGGCCCCAGTTGACGCCAGTAAGGTGGAAATTGGCCTCGTTGGCGCCACAGATCCAGTCGGCCATGACCGCCACCTCGCGGTCGGCAATCACCTGCACCGGCTGGCGCAGGCCCACCGGGCCCAGGTAGCCGGGTTTGGTGCCGAAGTGCGCGACGATTTCGGCCTCGGTGGCGAAGCGGAAGCCCAGGTCCAGCCCCGGCAGCTTGCCCACCTTGACCTCGTTCATGTCGTGGTCGCCGCGCAGCAGCAGCAACCAGATGGTGCTCTTGACCACCTCGTCGCGCTCGTTGATCTCGTCGGTGGCGAGCACAATGGACTTGACCGTGGTGGCCAGCGGCACGCCCAGCAGTTCGGCCACCTGGGCACAGGTGCTCTTGCCCGGGGTGGGGGTTTTGGTCAGCGGCTGGCTGGCGGCCGGGCGCGGGCCCTGGGGCGCCAGCGCCTCGGCCTTTTCGATGTTGGCCGCGTAGTCGCTGGTGGGGCAGTAGACGATGGCGTCTTCGCCGGTGGCGGCGATCACCTGGAATTCTTCGCTCAGGTCGCCGCCGATGGCGCCGCTGTCGGCCGCCACCGCGCGATAGGTCAGGCCAAAACGGTCGAAGATGCGGCGGTAGGCCTGCGCCATCACCTGGTAGCTAGCCTGGGCGGCTTCGGCGCTGCGGTCGAAGCTGTAGGCATCCTTCATGATGAACTCGCGGCCACGCATCAGGCCAAAGCGCGGGCGGCGCTCGTCGCGGAACTTGGTCTGGATCTGGTAGAAGTTCTTGGGCAGCTGCTTGTAGCTGCGCAGTTCCTGGCGGGCGATGTCGGTCACCACCTCTTCGCTGGTGGGTTGCACCACGAAGTCGCGCTCGTGACGGTCTTTGATGCGCAGCAGCTCCGGGCCCATCTTGTCAAAACGGCCGGTTTCCTGCCACAGCTCCGACGGCTGGATGACCGGCATGGTCAGCTCCACCGCACCGGCGGCGTTCATTTCTTCGCGAATGATCTTTTCCACCTTCTGGATCACCCGCAGGCCCATGGGCATGTAGGTGTAGATGCCGGCACCGAGCTTCTTGATCATGCCGGCGCGGGTCATGAGCTGGTGGCTGACCACCTCGGCGTCGGCCGGGGCTTCCTTGAGGGTGGAGATGAAGAACTGGGAGGCTTTCATGGGCGGGAAGGGATGCATCGCTTTCCAAGCGCACCTTGGCGATGCATAATCGAGACAGTTTAAGAATTGGGGTTGATTATGCTTGACAGAGATGGGTTCAGGCCCAATGTCGGCATCATTCTGCTCAACCAGAAGAACCAGGTGTTCTGGGGCAAACGCATCCGTACCCATTCCTGGCAATTCCCGCAGGGCGGCATCGACCGGGGCGAAACCCCTGAGCAGGCCATGTACCGGGAGCTGCACGAGGAAATCGGCCTCAAACCGGAACACGTGGCCATCGTTGCCCGCACGCGGGACTGGTTGCGCTACGAAGTGCCGGACCGCTTCATCCGGCGGGATGCACGCGGCCATTACCGGGGCCAGAAGCAGATCTGGTACCTGTTGCGCCTGGTCGGTGGCGACTGGAACCTGAACCTGCGCGCCACCAACCACCCCGAATTCGACGCCTGGCGCTGGAACGACTACTGGGTGCCTCTGGACGTGGTGGTGGAGTTCAAGCGGGGGGTCTACGAGATGGCGCTGACCGAGCTGTCGCGCTACCTGCCCCGCCAGGACCACCGCAACCGCTACCTGCGCGGCGGCAACCGCCCTCGCGGCCCCATGGCGCCATCGTCCCATTTGACGCTGCCAACGCACGTCGAATTGCCCCCCGGCGCCAGTTTCGACCCCGACCCTCAACACCTCGGCGCCGCCCAGCCGGCGGCGCACCGGAGCCCGACCTGATGCCCCACCCCCTGCCCCCCGCCCCGGGCATGCGCCGCCGGGCGCCCCTGGCCCGTGCCCTGCTGTATGCCCTGCTCGCGGGCGGTGCCGCCGCCAGCTCGGCCCAGGGCTGGAAGGACGATGCCCCGGCCTGGCAGGAAGACGCGGTGACGGCAGCCCCGGCGTTCGACACCGCCCGGCTGGTGCGGTTCCAGCTCTCCAC
>JAUWAE010000059.1 GCA_030602185.1 Comamonadaceae bacterium | reverse complement strand
GGCCGTTCCTCGGCGCGGCTCACCGCGCCCACGGTGGCGGCCGGTGCCGTGGCCAAAAAGTGGCTGAAGGAAAAGTTCGGCACCACCTTCCGTGGTTGCATGACGGCGGTGGGTGAGGTGGACATTCCGTTCGAAAGCTGGGACCACGTGCCCAACAACCCGTTTTTCGCGCCGGTGGCCGATGTGGCGCCCCTGGAGTCCTACATGGCCGAACTGCGCAAGAGCGGCGACTCCTGCGGTGCGCGGCTGCGCGTGACGGCGCAGGGCGTGCCGGTGGGCCTGGGCGAGCCGCTCTATGACAAGCTCGATGCCGACATCGCCTACGCCATGATGGGGCTCAACGCCGTCAAGGGCGTGGAGATCGGCGCTGGTTTTGCCAGTGTGGCCCAGCGTGGCAGCACCCATGGCGACTCGCTCACGCCCGACGGATTTCTCTCCAACAACGCCGGCGGGGTGCTTGGCGGCATCAGCACCGGGCAGGACCTTGAGGTGTCCATCGCCATCAAGCCCACCAGCTCCATACTCATCCCGCGCCAGTCGATCGACACGGCCGGCCAGCCGACCGAGTTGATCACCAAAGGCCGGCACGACCCCTGTGTGGGCATCCGTGCCACGCCCATCGCCGAGGCGCTGCTGGCGCTGGTGGTGATGGACCACGCGCTGCGTCACCGCGCGCAGTGCGGTGACGTGGCGGTGCCGTTCGGCCCGATCGCTGCCGTGGCGCCGCAGCGCAGCTGACGCCGCTGTGTCCAGCCGCCGCCAGCTGTGGCCGTTTGCGGCCCTGTCGGCCAGCTACTTCGCCCACATCGGTTTCTTCAACCCCTACCTGCCGCTGTGGCTGCAGGAGCTGGGCTATGGGTTGCTGGCCATCGGCCTGCTGACGTCTCTGCAATCGGCCACCCGCTTGTTTGCCCCGTACCTGTGGGGTTGGCTGAGCGACCACACCGGGCACCGGGTGCGGCTGCTGCGCCTGTGCGCCGGGGTGGCCTTGCTTGCATCGCTGGCGCTGTGGCGGCCGTGGGGGGTGGTCGGCCTGTTCCTGGTGCTGCTGGTGATGTTCACCCACACCAGCGCGATGATGCCTCTGAGCGAAGCGGTGCTGGCCCAGCACGTCAGTCGCGACAGTGGCTTCGACGCGCGGCGTTACGGCCGTGTGCGGCTGTGGGGTTCGCTGGGCTTTCTGGTCACGGTGCTGGCGGCCGGCGCCTGGTTCGAGGGCCATGGGCTGGGCAGTTTCCCGGTCTGGGCCTCGGCCACGCTGCTGGCGGTGGTGGCCAGCGTCTGGGCCATGCCCGGCCGGCCCGAGGCCACCCACGCGTCGCACGAGGCGGTGCGCATCTGGCCGGTCCTTCGCCACCCGCCGGTGGCCTGGTTTTTCGTGTCGGTGTTTTTTCACGTGCTGGCGCACCTGTTCGTCTACATTTTTTTCTCGCTCTACCTCGATGCGCTGGGCTACGGCAAGGAAGTGATTGGCCTGCTGTGGGCGGTGGCCGTGGTGGTGGAGATCGGATGGTTCTACACCCAGGGCCGCTGGCTGCCCCGGCTGGCGCTGGCGCACTGGCTGGTGCTGGCCGCGGGCCTGATGGCCTTGCGCATGGGCGTGACCGCGGCGGCGGGCCCGTGGCTATGGGCCCTGTTCCTGGCGCAGGTGGTGCACGCGATCACGTTTGCAGCGCACCATTCGGTGTGCATCGCCTGGCTGAGCGAGCATTTCCCTGACCGCCTGCGGGCCCGGGGCCAGGCGTTGTACGCCATGCTCGGGTATGGCTTGTCTGGCGTGGTGGCGGGCAGCGTGGGCGGCTGGGTCAGCAGCCGTTGGGGGTTGGCTGTGGTGTTCTGGCTGGCTGCCGCATCGGCCGCGCTCGCCATGGGGGCGGCCTGGCAGACCGTCAGGTCGGTGGCGCCGGGTAGGGCCGCCGCCAGGGGTTGAAGCCCGTCACCAGGGCGGTCGCCAGCAGCACGAACGCGCCGCCGATGTACAGCCCCGAGCCCAGCGGCTCGCCCAGGAACAGGTGCCCCCAGGTGACGCCAAACAACGGGATCAGGAAGGCCGGGCTCATGGCGGCCACGGGCGGGACGTGGCGCAGTATGCGCAGATGGACCCAGTACGCCAGTCCGGAGGTCACCACCCCCAGCATCAGCACCGCCATGACGGCCGACGCGGAGAAGGTGGCGTCGGGCAGGAACCACGCGCCGCCGGGCAGCATGAACACCGTGGCGCCCAGGTGGATGCTGGCAGAAATGGTGAGTGGCTCCATGCGGGTGGTGGCCCGCTTCATCAGGGGTGTGGCGACGCCATAGCAGCCGGCGCCGGCCATGGCTGCGGCAGCGGCCAGCAGCACGGCCGGGGTGGGGTCCACCGGTCCGAGCTGCACGATCAAGGCCACCCCGATGAAGCCCGCGATGCACCCGGCCAGCTTGCGCCAGGTGAGGGTGTCTTCACGCAGCCACGCCGCGGCCAGGGTGCCGAACAGCACCGCCGTGGTGTTGAACAGCGCGATGTAGCCGGCCGGCAGCGTGAGCGCGGCGTAGGAGAAGAACAGGAAGGGCAAGGCGGCCGTCAGGATACCCAGGCCAAACACCTCTTTCCAGTGGCTCCTGGGCCAGCGATGCCGCAGCAACAGCATGATCACCGCCAAGGTGCCCGTGGCCAGCGCCAGGCGCAGGGTGGCCAGCACCACCGGGCCGAGCGCCGGGCTGGCCACGCGCAGCAGCACGAACGACGAGCCCCACAGGGCCGAGAGTCCGAGCAATTGCAGCAGGTAGCGGGTTTTCACCGCGTGATTGTCCGCCGTTCGACGTTCAGCAGCGGGGCGCGGGCGTCACCTCGGCGATAGGGCGCCGAACTTGCGTACCAGCCCCTCCAGGGCGATGAGGTAGCCGTCCACCCCAAACCCGATCACGATGCCAGCCGCCACCGGCGACACCCAGGACTGGTGGCGGAAAGCCTCGCGCGCGTGGACGTTGGAGATGTGGCATTCGATCACTGGCAGGCCGCCCACCCCCTTGATGGCGTCGTGCAAGGCGATGGAGGTGTGTGTGTAGGCGCCGGGGTTGAACACACAGCCCAGCGCTTCGCCGGCTTTGTGCAGGCGGCCGTATTCGTGGATTTTGTCGATCAGCGCCCCCTCCCAGTTGCTCTGAAAGCATTCGACCGTGTAGCCCAGCCGTTCGCCAGCGGCGCGGCATTGTGCTTCCACATCGGCAAGTGTGGTGGCGCCGTACTGCTCGGGCTCGCGCGTACCCAGCAGATTGAGGTTGGGGCCGTTGAGGATGAGGATCTTTTTCATGCGTCGGGGTCGGTGATCGGTCGGTCGTCGGGTGCGGTCATCGGGCGGGGTGGCCGCGGTCGGCGCGCCAGCCCTGGGCCAGGGCCCCCAGCGCGATGCCAGCCAGCGCCCACAGCAGGGCCCAGTTGCCCGTGCCCAGGCCGGCAATCGCCGGGCCGGGGCACACGCCACACAGCCCCCAGCCGATACCGAACAGGGCGGCGCCGAGCTGGGTGTCGCGGTCCCAGGCGGCGGCATGGGTCTGGAACGGCTGCCCGAGCAGCGCCCGCCCGCGCAGCCGTGGGGCGAGTTGCAGGCCCAGCAAGGCCACGGCCACGCCGCCACCCATCACCAGCGCCAGGCCGAAATCCTGGAAGCGCAGGAAGCTCAACACCACTTCGGGCTGCACCATGGTCGACAGTGCCAGCCCGAAACCGAACAGGGCGCCGGCCAGCAACGCCACCAGCAGGTGGCTCGCCGGGGAGGCGGCAGGGGTGGGGGTGGTGTTCATGCGTAAACCCAGGCCACGAGGTTGGCCGTGATGAAGGCGGTGGCCATGAAGGTAAGCACCGCGTACAACGACGGCTTCTTCAGCGATCCAAGGCCGCAAATGCCATGGCCCGAGGTGCATCCATTGCCCAGGCGGGCACCGTAGCCCACCAGAAAGCCGCCAATCAGCAGTTGCCACACCGGCACGCCGGTGGTCAGCGCTTCACCTTCGCCCCAGAACAGCCACCATACCCCGGCACCCAGCACCAGCCCGGCGGCGTACACCAGCCGCCACACCCGGGTGCCGGTGTAGCGCGGCTGCTGGAAGTAGGGCCGCTGCACCAGGTACGACCAGGTGGAGGAAAACACCGAGCTCATGCCCCCGATCCATCCAGTGAACAGGTAGAGCAGCGCCACCGCGGCACCAATGCACAACCCTCCGATCAGGTAATGCTGCCAGCCCAGGGGGAAAAGCAATGAAACGTCCATGCGCCGATTATCCGCCGAGCGGCCGCATGAGGGGTATTCAGACGCCTCGGGGACAGTTATCGCGGGATAACCATGACGCGGCTGCGGAGCAAAGCCCAGCAGAATGCCTAACGAAGCCGCACCGGCGGTCATCTGCAGGCACCCAAGCTGAACCATGTCCAACGATTACATCCTCGAAACCCGTGAGCTCGTCAAGGAGTTCAAGGGGTTTGTCGCGGTCAACAACGTCAACCTTGGCGTGCGGCGCGGCCAGATCCACGCATTGATCGGCCCCAACGGTGCCGGCAAGACCACGGTCTTCAATCTGCTGACCAAGTTCCTGATCCCGACGCGCGGCAAGATCCTGTTCAATGGGCAGGACATCACCATGGAGAAGCCGGCCCAGGTGGCGCGGCGCGGGCTGGTGCGCTCGTTCCAGATCTCGGCCACCTTCCCCAACCTGTCGGTGCTGGAGAACGTGCGCATCGCACTGCAGCGCGCCACCGGCGTGTCGCTGCATTTCTGGCGTTCCGAGCGCATCCTCAACCGCCTCAACGACCAGGCCATGGTCCTGCTGGAGGAGGTCGGTCTGGGCGAGTTTGCCCACGTCACCGCGGTGGAGCTGGCCTACGGCCGCAAGCGGGCTCTGGAGATCGCCACCACGCTCGCCATGAACCCCGAGCTGATGTTGCTCGACGAACCCACGCAGGGCATGGGCCACGAGGACGTGGACCGCGTCACCCAGCTCATCAAGAAGGTCGGCGCCAACCGCACCATCCTCATGGTCGAACACAACATGAACGTCGTCTCCAGCATCGCCGACACCATCAGCGTGTTGCAACGCGGCCAGGTCATTGCCGAAGGGCCGTACGAGGTGGTCTCGAAAGACCCGCAGGTGCTCGAGGCCTACATGGGCAGCACCGACAACGCACTGGAGGGCGCCCATGGCTGAGCCGACCGAATTCCTGCGCATCAGCAACCTGCATGCGTGGTACGGCGAGTCGCACATCCTGCATGGGGTCGACCTGAGCGTGAACCGTGGCGAAGTGGTCACGCTGCTGGGCCGCAATGGCGCTGGTCGCACCACCACCGTCAAGTCCATCGTCGGCCTGGTGGGCAAGCGCACCGGCTCCATCACCATCAATGGCCGCGAGGCCATCGACATGGCGCCGCACCAGATCGCGCGGCTGGGCATCGGCTACTGCCCGGAGGAGCGCGGCATCTTCGCCTCGCTGAGCTGCGAAGAAAACCTGCTGCTGCCCCCGCAGATCACCAGCGGCGGCATGCCGCTGGAGGAAATCTACGAAATGTTCCCCAACCTGGCCGAGCGGCGCAACAGCCCGGGCACCCGCCTGTCGGGCGGTGAGCAGCAGATGCTGGCAGTGGCCCGCATCCTGCGCACCGGCGCGCGGCTGTTGCTGCTCGACGAGATTTCCGAGGGGCTGGCCCCGGTGATCGTGCAGGCGCTGGCCCGCATGATCCTGGCGCTCAAGGCCAAGGGCTTCACCATCATCATGGTCGAGCAGAACTTCCGCTTTGCGGCACCGCTGGCCGACCGGTTCTACGTCATGGAGCATGGCCGCGTCATGGAGAGCTTCGCCTCGTCGGAGCTGCAGGCCAAGATGCCCATGCTCCACGAGTACCTGGGTGTCTGACACCCGCTTTTTCACCCCACCCACCACCACGACAGGAGACCCACGATGAAACGCAAGCTACTTGCCGCCGCTGCCATGGCGGCCTGTGCATTCGGCACCTCGGCCCAGGCACAGATTTCCGACGGCATCATCAAGATCGGCGTGCTCAACGACATGTCGGGCCTGTACTCCGACATTGGCGGGCCGGGCTCTGTGGTGGCGGCCAGGATGGCGGTGGAAGACTACCTCAAGGCCACCAACAGCAGCCTGAAGGTGGAGGTGGTGAGCGCCGACCACCAGAACAAGCCCGACGTGGGCTCCAACATCGCCCGCCAGTGGTACGACACCGACAAGGTGGACATGATCGTGGACGTGCCCACCTCGTCGGTGGGCCTGGCAATCGCCCAGATCACCAAGGACAAGAACAAGGTCCACGTGAACACCGGCTCGGCCACCGCCGACCTGTCGGGCAAGTCGTGCAACGCCAACACGGTGCACTGGCTCTACGACACCTGGATGCTGGCCAACGGCACCGGCAAGGCGATCGTGAAGAATGGCGGCAACAGCTGGTTCTTCCTGACTGCCGACTACGCCTTCGGCCACGCGCTGGAGCGCGATACCGAGGCGGTGGTGACCAAGAACGGCGGCCGCGTGGTGGGCAAGGTGCGCACCCCGTTCCCCAGCCAGGACTTCTCGTCCTTCCTGCTGCAGGCGCAGGCTTCTCGCGCCAAGATCATCGGTCTGGCCAACGCCGGCGGCGACACCATCAACTCCATCAAGCAGGCGGCCGAGTTCGGCGTCGTCAAGGGTGGCCAGAACCTGGCCGGCCTGCTGGTGTTCCTGCCCGACGTGCACGCGCTGGGGCTGGACAAGGCACAGGGCCTGTTGCTGACCGAAACCTTCTACTGGGACCTCAACGACCAGACACGCGAGTGGTCCAGGCGTTTCCAGGCCCGCCACGGTGGCAAGATGCCTTCTTCTGACCATGCCGGTGTGTACTCCGGCGTGCTGCACTACCTCAAGGCCGTGGATGCGGCCAAGACCGACGACGGCCTCAAGGTGGTGGCCAAGATGAAGGAACTGCCGACCGATGACCCCTTGTTCGGCAAAGGCGTGGTGCGCCAGGACGGTCGCAAGATCCACCCGGCCTACCTGTTCGAAGTGAAGAAGCCTTCCGAGTCGAAGGGCACTTGGGATTACTACAAGGTCGTGTCCACCATCCCGGCCAACGAAGCCTTCCGCCCCCTCAATGAAGGTGGGTGCTCGCTGGTCCAGTAACCCGACGACGTTCAAGCAGGCCGATACATCACCATGGAAATCTTTGGCATACCCTCCCAGGCCCTGTTCGGGCAGTTGCTGATCGGGCTCATCAATGGGTCGTTCTACGCGCTGCTGTCGCTGGGTCTGGCCGTGATCTTCGGCCTGCTCAACATCATCAACTTCACCCACGGGGCGCAGTACATGCTGGGGGCGTTCGTCGCCTACCTGGGGCTGACGCACCTGGGCATGAACTACTGGGTGGCGCTGGTGGTCACGCCGCTGGTGGTCGGCTTCACCGGCGTGGTCATCGAGCGCACCATGCTCAAGCAACTCTACAAGCTCGACCACCTCTACGGGTTGTTGCTGACCTTCGGTCTGGCCCTCATCATCCAGGGCCTGTTCCGCAACGCCTACGGCTCATCGGGCATGCCGTACCCGGTGCCCGAAATCTTCATGGGCGCCTTTGACGTCGGCTTCATGTTCCTGCCCAAGTACCGGGCGTGGGTGATCGTGGCCTCGCTGGTGGTCTGCCTGGCCACCTGGTACGTGATCGAGCGCACCAAGCTGGGCGCCTACCTGCGCGCCGCCACCGAGAACCCGAGCCTGGTGCAGGCCTTCGGCATCAACGTGCCGCGCATGATCACGCTCACCTACGGCTTCGGCGTCGGGTTGGCGGCACTGGCCGGCGTCATGGCCGCGCCCATCTACCAGGTCAACCCCACCATGGGTGCCGACCTCATCATCGTGGTGTTCGCCGTGGTCGTCATCGGCGGCATGGGCTCCATCATGGGCGCCATCGTCACCGGCTTCGGTCTGGGCCTGATCGAAGGCCTCACCAAAGTCTTCTACCCCGAGGCCTCCAACACGGTCATCTTCGTGATCATGACCCTCGTGCTCCTCCTCAAACCCGCCGGTCTGTTCGGTACCCAGAAGTGAAGACCATGACGCATCCGATCCCCGCTTCCATCTCGGCCAAGTCCTACAAGCACCAGTGGGTGGCCTTCGCCATCATGGTGGTGGTGCTGGCGCTGGCGCCGCTGGCGGTGTACCCCGTCTTCATGATGAAGGTGATGTGCTTTGCGCTGTTCGCCTGCGCCTTCAACCTGCTGCTGGGCTTCGGTGGGCTGCTGTCGTTCGGGCACGCCATGTTCCTGGGCTCGGCCGGCTACGTGTCGGCCCACGCCGCCAAGGTCTGGGGCTGGAACCCCGAGCTGTGCGTGCTGGCGGGCACCCTCACCGCCGCCGTGCTCTCGTTGGTGGTGGGGCTGCTGGCCATCCGCCGCCAGGGCATCTATTTCGCCATGATCACGCTGGCGCTGGCGCAGATGATCTTTTTCTTCTCGTTGCAGGCCCCGTTCACCGGCGGTGAGGACGGCATCCAGGGCGTGCCGCGCGGGCAGCTGTTCGGCTTCATCGACCTGGCCGACACCATGAACATGTACCTGTTCGTGCTGGCGATCTTCCTGCTGGGTTTCTTGCTCGTGTGGCGCGTGGTGCATTCGCCGTTTGGCCAGATCCTCAAGGCCATCCGCGAGCACCAGGACCGGGCCACGTCGCTGGGCTACGACACCGACACCTTCAAGCTGTTGGCGTTCGTGATCTCGGGCGCGCTGGCGGGCACCGCCGGTGCCACCAAGGTGCTGGTGTTCCAGCTGGCGTCGCTGACCGATGTGCACTGGTCCATGTCGGGCGAAGTGGTGCTGATGACGCTGGTGGGCGGCATGGGCACGCTGTTTGGCCCGGTGGTGGGTGCGGCAGTCATCGTCACCATGCAGAACTACCTGGCGCAGCTGGGCGCCTGGGTGACGGTGGTGCAGGGCCTGGTGTTCGTGGTGTGCGTGCTGGCGTTTCGCCGCGGTGTGATCGGCGAAATCGCCCACTGGATCAAGAAGCCGCTGTGACGGGCCGGGCGCGGGGGGCGTGCCCAGCCTACAGCCCGAACCGTGAACCGGCACCCAGCAGGGTGGCAATGCCCAGCAGCGCAAAAATAGCTGCGGCGATCGAGTGCACCAGCTTCATCGGGATCTTGTTGGCCAGCTTGTCGCCCACGAACACGGCCGGTACGTCGGCGATCAGCATCCCGAGCGTGGTGCCGATGACGACCAGCAGCGCCGTGCCGTAATGGGCGGCCATGGCCACGGTGGCAATCTGCGTCTTGTCGCCCATTTCGGCCAGGAAGAATGTGATCAGCGTGGCGCCAAAAACGCCGAACTTCTGCGCAATCTGGGTTTCTTCTTCCTCGATCTCGTCGGGGATCATCGTCCAGATCGCCATGCCGATGAAGGACAGGCCCAGCACCCAGCGCAGGACGTCGGGGCTCACGGTGGCGGTGATCCAGGCGCCCAAAGCGCCAGCCAGGCCATGGTTGAAGATGGTGGCCACCAGAATGCCCAGCACGATCGGCAAGGGCTTCTTGAAGCGGGCAGCAAGGAGAAAGGCCAGCAGCTGGGTCTTGTCGCCGATTTCGGCAAGTGCGACCACGCCGGTCGAGACGAGGAGAGATTCCACGGAGGTTCCCAGGCCGGAGTACAGACGAATGACCACGGCGCATCCCCGGCCAGATCGGAGGCGCAGTGGTCAAAGGTCTTGCCAAGTGCGACAACCGCTTACGCCATGACCTGCGGGTCAAGTGTGTTGACGTAAGCCTCTTCAGCGCGAAGAGCGACTACTCCCCAATGACGGCGTGATTGTATCAGCGCCCCTGAGACGGTTGTACCGGCATCCGCCAGGCGACCCGGCTGTACCTGCACGGTTGCTGTGCGAGCCAGCGCATCGGGTAGGTAGGTGACGTTGACGCCGTGCGATGTCCCGATGCCGTAGTACACCGCCGTTGTGTAATCTGCGGCCACTGGCCGGTACTCACCCGGCTCCACGTTGAGCAGGTAGACGCGACCGTGGTGCGCGTAGTTGGAAGGGATAAGCGTTTCCGTGCAGGGCGTGCTCGCTGCGGGGCAGGCCTTGACTAGGTAGACCGTCGTGGCCACCGCATTCCCGCTGTTTCTCCAATCGTGGACCGGCAGCCGGAGTTCGACCTTGATCGTGATGGCCGCGGCGTCAGGGCTGAGCGGTGCCGGTGGTCGAGGTGGTGCCGAGGCACAACCCACGAGAACGGCAGTGCCGAGCGCCATGCCGACGGAGGTGACGCGACGTGTACTCATTCGAGCCCCTTTGCGAGGACACGGTGCTCGCCAAGGTGAACGCCATCCCTGGCCCGGGGGCCCTCGGCTGGAGGACGTGTGGTGGTGGCGGACGGTTGACCATGTGCTGACTGGCCTCCCGAGCTTATGAGCACTTGTGCGGGTTGCTGCGAGCTGGCTCAAGCCGCTCCATCACCGGCAGGTTTTTGCTGCGCGTGGACAGCCTCGAAAATCTCTTTCGCCAGGATAGGAAACGCCGTTCGTTGAAACTCGCCGTCGTCCATATACCGGGTGACGATTTTGTCGTTCTCAGCCATGCGCTGAATCATCAAATCCTCGATCAGCTTGCGCACCCCCAGCTGAAACTTGTCCAGCGGGTTGGCCATGGCGGTCTGGATCACTTGGCTGTTGCTGGTGGCTCGCGCCTTGATCTGGTCGAAGAACAGGCGGTCCTCATCGGTGAAGGTGGTGCCGAAGCGCTCGTTGAGCACCTGGATGATTTCCGACAAAGGAGCCTTTTCTTCCTTGGCTTTGCCCGTGCCGACATCAGTGGGGCTGTACACGCCTTCCGGTTCACCCACCTTCAATTCAATCGGCCCGCTGGAAACGCGCTGTAACCGATAGTACTGAAGCTCCACTTCGTTGCCGATCTTGACCACAGTGTTGTCACGATCCAGCGGCAGGTGTGGCAGCAGGAAGCGTCCGTAGCTGTAGAGCATTTCCAGATCAGGATCGGCATACGGCAGGATCTGGCTCAGGAAGGAATACATCCGCACATAGCCACCCAGCTTGTCGCGGAAGGTGGCGCGTACTTCGTCGTCCTCAATCGCCTTGAAACGATCCACCGCCGGTTGCAAGTGGCGCTGCATATGGGCGTGGTCGGCTGGGTTCTGCCGATCTGGCTGACGGTAGAAGATGCGTGCAAACGCTTCGACCTCGCTCCAGTGGTAAATCTGCAGCTGATCCAGCTCGTGCTTGATGCTGGGCAGCATCTGCGGGTTGGCCGACTCCTGCAGGCTGGTCGAGTCGAAATACGGCTTGAAGGCCGCGTAGATTTCTTCCGGCTTGTTGACGAAATCGAGCACGAAGGGTTCGTCCTTGCCTGCGATCTTGCGATTCAGGCGCGACAGGGTTTGCACCGCTTGCACGCCATCCAGCCGCTTGTCGACGTACATGGCGCACAGTAGCGGTTGGTCAAAGCCGGTCTGGTATTTGTTGGCCACCAGTAGCACTTGGTAATCGCTGGAGCCAAAGCGTTCGGGCAATTGGCTTTCCGGGATGGGTTTGCCGGTGACAGCATCCGGGTTCATGCCTGGCTCGGTGTATTCAACGCCGGTATCCGGGTCTTTTACCGTGCCGCTGAACGCCACTAGCGAACGGATGTCGGCATAGCCCTGTTCCTGAATGTAGCGCTCGAAGGCCAGTTTGTAGCGTACCGCCTGTATGCGGCTGGCCGTTACCACCATCGCCTTGCCGCGCCCGCCAAGTTGATGCCGCACGTGTTCGCGGAAGTGTTCGACCATCACCTCGGTCTTCTGCTCGATGTTGTGCGGGTGCAGTTCCTTGAACTTGGCCAGCGCCTTGGCGCCTTTTTTCTTCGGGATCGCCGGATCGTCCTCCACCGTCTTCACGAACTTGAACCAGGTGCTGTAGGTCGTGTAGTTGCGCAGCACGTCGAGGATGAAGCCTTCCTCAATCGCTTGGCGCATTGAATAGGTGTGAAAGGCTTCCGGCTGGCCACTGCCCCCCGATCTGCCGAACAATTCCAGCGTCTTGCCCTTGGGCGTGGCGGTGAAAGCAAAGAAACTCAGGTTCTGCTGCTGGCCGCGCGAAGCCATGATCTGGTTCAGGCGGTCTTCCCAATCGGCTTCGTCATCGCCATTGCCGTTTTGAGCCCCGTTTTGAGCATTGGCACCGAGGATGCTCTTCAGTTCCCGCGAGGTTTCGCCCGTCTGGCTGGAATGCGCTTCGTCCACGATCACCGCGTAGCGTCGCCCTGCAATGGCCTCTTGCCACGCCTTGGCCTGCGCTTTTTCTTCGTCGCTGGCCTTGTCCTGATTCTCGGCGCCTGCGGCACGCAGCAAGCCGCGCAGTACAAAGGGGAATTTCTGCAGCGTGGTGATGACGATCTTGGTGCCGTCAATCAAGGCATCGGCCAGTTGTTTGGCGTCCTGGTCGATGGCCTTGACCACACCCTGCGCGTGCTCGATTTGGTAGATGGCATCCTGCAACTGCTTGTCCAGCACCTTGCGGTCGGTGATGACGATCACGCAGTCGAATACCTTCTGATCCTGCGCGTTATGCAGGCTGGCCAGCCGGTGCGACAACCACGAAATGCTGTTGGTCTTGCCGCTGCCTGCTGAATGCTGAATCAGGTAGTTGTGACCGGCATTCTCCACGCGAGCCGCTGCCACCAGCGCCCGTACCGCATCCAGCTGGTGGTAACGCGGAAACACCATTTTTTCAGTGGTGACCAGCTTTTTTCCGCCCCGGCCATCGTCCACCTTTTGTTCATCTTTTTCGATGAAGATGAAGTGGCCAAGGATGTCCAGAAAGCTATCGCGCTGCAGGGTTTCCTGCCAGAAATAGCCGCTGCGGTAGCCGCTGGCGTGCTGCGGGTTGCCTGCGCCGCACTGAATCTGCCCCGGATGGCTGCCCCGGTTGAAGGGCAGGAAGAAAGTTTTTTCCTTGGCCAGCCGTGTGGTCATCCACACTTCATCCGGGTCGGCGGCAAAGTGCACCAGTGCCCGTTTTTTGAAGTCAAACAGCGGCGCACGCGGATCGCGGTCGGTCTGGTACTGTTTGATGGCGTGCCGCCAGTTCTGATGCGTGCCAGGGTTTTTCAGCTCGATGGTGGCCACCGGCAGGCCGTTGACCGCCAGAACGATGTCGGTGGTGGAATGGTCACCGGGGTGGCAAGGCACCTGCCGCGTTACGGTGAGCTGGTTTTGTGCATACAGTTCCAGTACATCGGGCGACAGCGCATGGGCTGGTTTGAAATAGGCCAGCCGGAAAAGCCTGCCGTAGAACTTGAAGCCGTGGCGCAACACATGCAGGCTGCCCTTGATGTCCAGCTCCTTGCCCAACGCATCGATCAACATGGCCTGCAGATTGCTGCCGTGCTGCGCAGCCATTTCGGCCCACAGCTTGG
>JAUWAE010000240.1 GCA_030602185.1 Comamonadaceae bacterium | reverse complement strand
ACACTCCTGACGCCGACATCTACGCGGTGTATCCGCAACGTTTGCAAATGGCGGCTCGCGTTCGCATTTTTGTAGATTTTCTGGTGGCGGGATTGATCCCCCGCCCCCACAGATCGGAACTCAACGCCCCGTTTCGCTCGGTGCCCGGCTGAATTCGTTGTTTTCTTTCACCAGTTGGTTCAACAGCTGCATGAAGGTCTGGCGCTGATCCGGGCTCAGCGGACCGAGTGTCAGCTCCTGGGCCCGCAGCACCTTGGGCTGCGCAAGAGCGCACAGCGCCCGGCCTTCTTCGGTTAGCGACAACAGGCGCACCCGCTTGTCTTCGGGCGACAGGTTGCGCTGCAACAGGCCCCGCGCCTCCAGCCGGTCCACCACCCCCGCGGTGGTCGAGGTGTCCAGGGCGATCAACCGCGCCAGCGTGCGCTGGTCGATGCCCGGCTGGTCGAGCAGGGTGCGCAAAGCGCCGTATTGCACCGGCGTGAGGTTGTATTCCTGCAGCTCCTGATGGAAGATCCCCACCGAGATCTGGTGCAGGCGACGGATGGCATGGCCTGGCAGTTGGTCCAGGCCACCGGAGTTTTGAAAGACGGGCTCAGGCGTGTACGGCGAGCCCGAGGGAGAACCCTGGCTTGTCATGGTTTCATGTTATCACTATACTAATCGTCCGTGTACTGATGATTAGTATGCTTTCCACATCCAAGGAGATTCAAGCATGACGGGATCCAACCAGAATTTGCCGGTTCTTGTGTCCGGCGGCGGCATTGGCGGCCTGGCCGCGGCGTTGGCGCTGGTGCGCCAGGGCTTCCAGGTGCAGGTGTTTGAGCAGGCCCCCGAGATCGGTGAAATCGGTGCCGGCATCCAGTTGGGCCCCAACGCCTTCCACGCCTTCGACGCCCTGGGCGTGGGCGACAAGGCCCGTGGCCGCGCTGTGTACACCGACTACATGGTGATGCACGACGCCATCGACGAGACCCTGGTCGGCAAGATCGAAACGGGCGAAGCCTTCCGCCAGCGCTTCGGTAACCCCTACGCGGTGATCCACCGCGCCGACATCCACGGCTCCCTGCTGGAAGGCGCGGTGGAAACGGGCCGTGTGGAATTCTTCACCAACACCCGCATCGAGAAAATCGAGCAGGACGAGACCACCGGGGTCGTCACCGCCATCGACCAGAACGGCAAGCGCTGGTCCGGCCAGGCCCTGATCGGCGCCGACGGCGGCAAGAGCGTGGTGCGCACCCAGTATGTGAACGACCCGCCGCGCGTGACCGGCCACGTGGTCTACCGCGCCGTGGTGGACAAGGCCGACTTCCCTGACAACCTGAAGTGGAACGCGGCCAGCCTGTGGGCCGGCCCCAAGTGCCATCTGGTGCACTACCCGCTGCGCGGTGGCGAGCAGTACAACGTGGTGGTGACCTTCCACAGCCGCCAGCAGGAAGAATGGGGCGTGACCGACGGCTCCAAGGAAGAGGTGGAAAGCTACTTCCAGGGCATCTGCCCCAAAGCGCGCCAGCTGATCGAGTTGCCCAAGAGCTGGAAGCGCTGGGCCACTGCCGACCGCGAGCCGATCCCGAACTGGGTGTTTGGCCGCGCCACCATCCTGGGCGACGCCGCCCACCCCACCACCCAGTACATGGCCCAAGGCGCCTGCATGGCCATGGAAGACGCCGTGACCCTGGGCGAAGCCCTGCGCGTGACCCGCCGGGCCGATGGCTCGGCCGACTGGGACGCCGCGCTGCAGCTGTACCAGAAGAACCGCATCACCCGCACCGGCCGCATCGTGCTGAGCGGCCGCGAAATGGGCCGCCTGTACCACGCTGCCGGCGTGGAGCGCCTGATTCGCAACAGCCTGTGGAAGGGCCGCACGCAAGAGCGCTTCTACGACGCCATCGAATGGCTGTACGGCTGGAACGTCAACAACTGCCTGCAACAGGGCTGATCTGTCGCCATTCAACAGGAGAACCCCATGCAAGACACTGGCCGTTTTGACACCCTGGGTCGTCTGGAAGACCTGCCGCAGGACTACCGCGACGAGCTGACGAAGCAGAACCTGGTGCCCCTGTGGCCCAGCCTGCGCGCCGTGCTGCCGCCGCACGTGCCCAGCCGCAAGACGCAGACCACCCACTGGCCCTACCAGCCGCTGCGCGAGCTGCTGATCAAGGCCGGCGAGCTGACCCCGATCGAGAAGGCCGAGCGCCGCGTGCTGGTGCTGGCCAACCCCGGCCACGGCCTGGACAAGATGCAGGCCAGCGCCGCCATGTACCTGGGCATGCAGCTGCTGCTGCCCGGTGAACTGGCCCCGGCCCACCGCCACACCCCCAACGCCATCCGCATGGTGGTGGAAGGCGAAGGCGCGTGGACGCTGGTCAACGGCGAGAAGTGCCCAATGAGCCGCGGCGACCTGATCCTGACGCCGACCGGCCTGTGGCACGAACACGGCCACGACGGCGACCAGCCCGTGATCTGGCTCGACGTGCTGGACCTGCCGCTGGTGTACTACATCGAGGCCTCGTACCACGAGGAAGTGCCGAGCCAGACCGTGGTGCCGGGCCAGGGTGCCAAGGCCTACGCCCGCGGTGGCGTGGCGCCAACCACCGTGTTCCAGCGCAGCGACAAGGCCTACCCCATGCTGCGCTACCCCTGGGCCGATGCCAAGGCCGCGCTGCTGTCCATCGCCGAAGACCAGCCGGACCAGGCCTGCGTGCAGGTCACCTACATCAACCCCGAAACGGGCAAGGACGCCGAGAACATCCTGGGCTTCTACGCCCTGATGCTGCGCCCCGGCCAGACCCTGACGCTGCCGGCCCGCTCGCCCGCCCAGGTGTTCCACCAGATCGAAGGCAGCGCCGACGTGACCGTGGAAGACCAGGCGTTCACCCTGGCCGAGGCCGATACCTGCGCGGTGCCGGGCTACACCGCCGTGACGCTGAAGAACCGCTCGGCCAGCGAGCCGGCCTTCCTGTTCGTGGCCGACGAGTCGCCGCTGCACCGCAAGCTGGGCGTGTACGAAGTCCGCGCCTGACCCCCTTTTCCCTGGAAACACCATGACCCAATACCTGTTCAACCCGCCCGCCGTCCAGTCCCTGCCCATCCGCGGCAAGACCGAGCGCTTCCCCATCAACCGCATCTTCTGCGTCGGCCGCAACTACCATGCCCATGCGGTGGAAATGGGCCGTCCGGTCGATAAAAGCGTCGAACAAGCGTTCTACTTCACCAAATCGCCGCAAACCCTGGTGGAAAGCGGTGCCACCGTGGCCTACCCGCCGCGCACCAGCAACTACCACTACGAGATGGAACTGGTGCTGGCCATCGGCAAGCCCGGCTTCCGCGTGAGCGAGGCAAACGCCCACGAGCTGGTGTACGGCTACGCCGCCGGCCTGGACATG
>JAUWAE010000199.1 GCA_030602185.1 Comamonadaceae bacterium | reverse complement strand
GCTGAGCAGCATCCAGAGGTCCTGCACGGTGGGGCCGGTGCGGGCATCGTCCAGGTCGACAAAGTGCGGGCCGCCGCCGGGGCGGTCGGTGGGTGTCCAGAGGATGTTGCCGGGGTGGCAGTCGCCGTGCAGGCGCAAGGGTGTGAAAGCGGTGCGCGCCCACAGGGTGTTGGCGGCTTGCAGTGCGGCTTCGGCGGCCTCTTGCCAGCGGGCCCGGGCGTCGGGCGGGATGGCGCCGTGGGCCAGCAGCCATTGCACCGGCTCGTGGCCGAAGGTGTGGGGGGCCAGCGCGGGGCGGTGCTGGAAGGTGTGGGCCGCGCCAACCAGGTGCAACCGCGCCAGAAAACGGCCAATCCACTCCAGCACATCCAGGTCGTCGAGCTCGGGGGTGCGGCCACCGCGCCGCGGGCTCACGCTGAAAGCAAAGCCACCGTGGTGGTGCAGGGTGCGGCCGTGCAGGCGCAGCGGCGCCACCATGGGTACCTCGGCCTCGGCCAGTTCGTGTGCAAAGGCGTGCTCTTCCTCAATCTGCGCGTCCGTCCAGCGCTGGGGGCGGTAGAACTTGGCGACCACGGCGCTGCCGTCTTCGAGGTGCGCGAGGTAGACGCGGTTTTCGTAAGAGTTGAGGGCGGTGAGGCGACCGTCACCCTCCAGGCCGACGGCGGCGAGGGCGTCGAGGACCACGTCGGGGGTGAGGGTGTCGTAGGGGTGGGGGGGCATGGCCGCGATTGTGCCTGTGCAAGAACGCCCCGTTTATCATCCGCCCCATGACCAAGCCCACTGGCCCCCGGCGCGACGCAGCGCCGACTCTGCCCGAGCTGCTGCCGGGCCAATCCATCGAGCTGCTCAAGGAGCTGCACATCCTTACCCGCGAGGGCAAGCTCAACCAGGACACGCGCCGCAAGCTCAAGCAGGTGCAGCACCTGGTGCAGTTCATCGCACCGCTGATCGACGACGTGATCGAGGCCAAAGGCGATGTGGTGCTGGCCGACCACGGCGCGGGCAAGTCCTACCTGGGCTTCATGCTGTACGACCTGGTGCTGCGGCCGCGCGGCGTGGGCACGGTGTACGGGGTGGAAACCCGCGCCGAGCTGGTGGAGCGTTCGCGCGCCCTGGCCGAGCGGCTGGGCTTCGAGCGCATGCGTTTCGTGGCCACCACGGTGCAGGACGCCACCACCTCGGCCGAGCTGCCGGCGCAGGTGGACATCGTCACCGCGCTGCACGCCTGCGACACCGCCACCGACGACGCGATTGCCTTTGGCCTGGCCAAGCAGGCGCGCCACATGGTGCTGGTGCCCTGTTGCCAAGCCGAAGTGGCCGGCGTGCTGCGCAAGCACAAGGCATTGAGCCTGTCGCGCACGCCGCTGAGCGAGATCTGGCGCCACCCGCTGCACACGCGCGAATTTGGCAGCCAGATCACCAACGTGTTGCGTTGCCTGCAGCTGGAGGCGCACGGCTACCAGGTCACGGTGACCGAGCTGGTGGGCTGGGAACATTCCATGAAGAACGAGCTGGTGCTGGCCCGCAAGGTGGGCAAGGGCAAAGCCAGCGCCCGCGAGCGCCTGCAGCAGGTGCTCGACGAGCTGGGGCTGCAGGAACTCCGGCAGCGCTTCGCCGTCTGACATTTTTCGCACCTCTGTGTGCGGCGCAGGAGTACGGGCCATGGTCGACCATTCCCCTTTTCTGATGCAGTCGCTGGCTTGGCCGGTGCTGTTGCTGATCGCCTGGGTGGTTGGTGAACGGCTACACGCCTGGTGGCAGGCGCCGCGGGTGTCCAGTTACGTCGCGGTGGGCCTGGCGGCGGGCGCCTTGATGCAGCCGGTCTTGCATGCCGGCGCGCCCGGCCTGTTTTTCATTGCCAACGTGGCGCTCGCGCTGGTGCTGTTCGAACTGGGCTACCGCATCAACCTGCGCTGGTTCCGCCACAACCCCTGGGTGCTGGCGGTTGGCTTGGTCGAGTCGGCGCTGACGTTCGGGCTGGTGTACTGGGCCGCGGGCTGGTTTGCCCTGAGCACCGACGTGCGGCTCATCGTGGCGGCGCTGGCGGTGTCGGCGTCGCCCGCCGGCATCGTGCGGGTGGCCAACGAACTGCGCGGGGCCGGGCAGGTGACCGAGCGCGTCATGCACCTGTGCGCCATCAATTGCCTGGTCGCGGTCATGCTCGTCAAGCTGGTGGTGGGGTACTGGCACCTCAGCACCTCGGGCGACCTGGTGGCCGCGGCGCTGGGCAGCGTCTATGCGCTGGTGACGTCGGTGGGGTTGGGGGCGGCGCTCGGGGTGCTGCTGCCGTGGCTGCTGCGCTCTGGTCCGCAGCACACGCCCAACGCCACCGCGGTGTTCGCGCTGGCGGTGTTGCTGCTGGCCACGGTGTCGCAGACGCTGATGCTCTCGCCCCTGCTGGGGGCGCTCAGCCTGGGCATCGTGGCGCGCGAGCGGCGGGTGCAGCTGACGCCCGCGCAGCGCAACTTCGGCTCCATCGGCGAACTGCTCGGCCTGTTCCTGTTCGTCTATGTGGCTTCGCTCATCCAGTGGCCGCAGGTGGGTGAGACGCTGGCGCTGGCCGCCGTGCTGCTGGCGCTGCGCCTGGCCTCGAAAACGCTGTGCAACCTGGCGGTGGCGCGCTTCAGCGGCATCACCTGGCGCAAGGGCTGGCTGACCGGGCTGGCGCTCACGCCCATGTCGGCCTTTGCCATCCTGCTGCTCGAGCAGAGCCTGCGCTACGGCTTCGAGCCAGCCACCACGGCGTTTGCTGCGATGGCCGCGATGATGGTGATCCAAGAGCTGGTGGGCCCGTGGGTCACGCAACGCAGCCTGATGGCGGCACACGAGACCCACGTGACCGCCGCGGTGCGGCCCTGAACCTTGGTGGAGCGACCCATGGCACTCGAACCCTTCAAGGCGTCGGACTCCCTCACCCTCGGGGTGGAGCTGGAGCTGCAACTCGTCAACACCTACGACTACGACCTGTCGAGCAGCGCGGACGACCTGCTGGAGCTGCTGGGCCGCCGCCCCTTTCCCGGCACGGTGACGCCCGAGATGACGCAGAGCATGATCGAAATCGCCACGGGCGTGCACACCGCGCATGGGCCCCTGCTGGCGCAGCTGCGGGAGATCCGCGACGCCCTGGTGACCGCCTGCGACCGGCTCAACATCGAGCTCGCCGGCGGCGGTACCCACCCCTTCCAGCGCTGGTTCGAGCAGCGCATCTTCTCCAAGCCGCGTTTCCAGCAGCTGTCGGGGCTGTACGGCTACCTGGCCAAGCAGTTCACCGTGTTCGGGCAACACGTGCACGTGGGTTGCAGCTCGCCCGACGAGGCGCTGTTCCTGCTGCACGCGCTCAACCGCTACGTGCCGCATTTCATCGCGCTGTCGGCTTCGTCGCCGTTCTTCCAGGGGGTGGACACGCTGTTCGACTCGGCGCGCCTGAATTCGGTGTTCGCCTTTCCCCTGAGCGGGCGCGCGCCCTTCGTGCTCAACTGGGACGAGTTTGCCAACGGCTACTTCACCAAGATGGAGTCCACCGGCGTGGTCAAGTCCATGAAGGACTTTTACTGGGACATTCGCCCCAAGCCCGAGTACGGCACCATCGAACTGCGGGTGTGCGACACCCCGCTGACGGTGGAGCGCGCCGCTGCGCTGGCCTGCTACCTGCAGGCGCTGTGCCGCCACCTGCTGGAGCGCAACGAGCCCCCGCCCGAAGAAGACGACTACCTCGTCTACACCTACAACCGCTTCCAGGCCTGCCGTTTCGGGCTCGACGGCATGATGGTCAACCCCAAGACGCGCGAGCAGATCAGCATCCGCGAGGACATCCTGGCCACCTTGCGCCTCCTGGGGCCGCACGCCGATGCGCTGAATGCCCACGCGGCCCTGGACGAGGTGGAGCGCGCCGCTGCCCGCGATGGCAACCACGCCAGCTTCCTGCGCCGCTGCTATGCCGAGACCGGCAGTGTGCAGGGGGTGGTGCGTGCGGCGGTGGATGCCTTGCGCCGCCCGTGCTAACCTGCACGCTAGCCACAACATCACACGGAGACACCCCCATGCCCGGCCTGCTGCCCCAGATCGATCCCGACGGCCTGCTCGAATTCTCGGTGGTCTACACCGACCGCGCGCTCAACCACATGTCCAAGCGCTTCCAGGGCGTCATGCGCGACATCTCGGCCATCCTGAAGGAGGTGTACCACGCCCATTCGGCGGTGCTGGTGCCGGGCAGCGGCACCTTCGGCATGGAGGCGGTGGCGCGCCAGTTTGCCACCGGGCAGAAGGTGCTGGTCTTGCGCAACGGCTGGTTCAGCTACCGCTGGACGCAGATCTTCCAGATGGGCGGTATTCCGTCGCAGGAAACCGTGCTCAAGGCGCGCCGGGTGGACCCGTCCGACGCGCAGTCGCCCTGGGTGCCTTGCCCGATTGACGAGGTGGTCGCCACCATCCGGGCCGAACGGCC